>NZ_AGBF01000129.1 GCF_000225525.1 Streptomyces zinciresistens K42
CACGCTCGGCCTGTGCATGCTGTTCGGCCGCTTCCTGCCCATGGTCTTCGTGCTGGCGCTGGCCGGCTCGCTCGCGGGGCAGAGACCCGTCCCGGCCACCGCCGGCACCCTGCGCACCGAAAAGCCTCTGTTCACCGGCTTGTTGGTGGGCGTGATCCTCATCGTCACCGGTCTGACGTACTTCCCGGCGCTCGCGCTCGGACCGCTGGCCGAGGGGCTGGCCTCATGACCACCGGCGCAGCGCACTCCGACGCGACGAACCCCGACGCAGCCGAGTCCGGCGCGACGAACCCTCACGCAGCCGAGTCCGACGCAGAGAAGCGGGACGCCATGTCCACTCCCACCCTCGTGCCCCACCAGGACGCGCCGACGGGGCGCAAGGCCCCCGACGGACGTGTCGGCGCGGGCCTGTTCGATCCCGGGCAGCTGCTCAGGTCCCTGCCCGAGGCGATCCGCAAGCTCGACCCCCGGGTGATGGTCAAGTCACCCGTGATGTTCGTCGTCTGGGTCGGTTCGGTGCTGACCACCGCGTTCTCCCTCACCGATCCCGGCGACTGGTTCGGCTGGACGATCAGCGTCTGGCTGTGGCTGACGGTGATCTTCGCCAACCTCGCGGAGGCCGTCGCCGAGGGGCGCGGCAAGGCCCAGGCCGACACCCTGCGCAAGGCCAAGACCGGCACCGTGGCACGCAGGGCCGACGGGAGCGTGGTCGCCGGCACCGAGCTGAGGATCGGCGACCTGGTGGTCTGCGAGGCCGGTGACGTGATCCCGGGCGACGGTGACGTCGTCGAGGGCGTCGCCTCCGTGGACGAGTCGGCGATCACCGGTGAGTCGGCCCCGGTCATCCGGGAGTCCGGCGGGGACCGGTGCGCGGTCACCGGCGGCACGAAGGTCCTCTCCGACCGGATCGTCGTCAGGATCACGACGAAGCCCGGCGAGACCTTCATCGACCGGATGATCAGTCTGGTCGAGGGCGCGGCACGGCAGAAGACGCCCAACGAGATCGCGCTCAACATCCTGCTCGCCTCGCTCACGATCGTGTTCCTGCTCGCGTGCGCCACCCTGCCGCCGCTCGCCGACTACGCGGGCACGCGCCTGACGATGGTCGTGCTGGTCGCCCTGCTGGTCTGCCTGATCCCGACCACCATCGGCGCCCTGCTCTCCGCCATCGGCATCGCGGGCATGGACCGGCTGGTGCAGCGCAACGTGCTCGCGATGTCCGGCCGCGCGGTCGAGGCGGCCGGCGACGTCTCCACGCTGCTGCTCGACAAGACCGGCACCATCACCCTCGGCAACCGCAGGGCCGCCGAGTTCGTCCCGGTGGACGGGGTGAGCGCCGCCGAGGTCGCGGACGCCGCGCAGCTGTCCTCGCTGGCTGACGAGACGCCCGAGGGCCGCTCCGTCGTCGTACTGGCCAAGGAGCGCCACGGGCTGCGCGAGCGGCACCAGGGCGAGCTTGCCGGTGCCGAGTGGGTCGCCTTCACCGCGCAGACCCGGATGTCGGGCGTCGACGTCGACGGGCGCAGCATCCGCAAGGGCGCCACCGGTTCGGTCGTCGCCTGGGTGCGGGCGCGGGGCGGCACCGTCGCCGAGGACGCGGACCGGATCGCCCAGCGCATCTCCGAGGCCGGCGGCACCCCGCTGCTGGTCGCGGTCGAGGACGCGGGCGGCGCACGGGTCCTCGGCGTCATCCACCTCAAGGACGTCGTCAAGGACGGTATGCGCGAGCGGTTCGAGGAACTGCGCCGCATGGGCATCAGGACCGTCATGATCACGGGCGACAACCCGCTGACCGCCAAGGCCATCGCGGACGAGGCGGGTGTCGACGACTTCCTCGCCGAGGCGACGCCCGAGGACAAGATGGCGCTGATCAAGCGGGAGCAGGCCGGCGGCAAGCTGGTCGCGATGACCGGCGACGGCACGAACGACGCCCCGGCCCTGGCACAGGCGGACGTCGGCGTGGCGATGAACACCGGTACGTCGGCCGCCAAGGAGGCCGGCAACATGGTCGACCTCGACTCCGACCCCACCAAGCTCATCGAGATCGTCGAGATCGGCAAGCAACTGCTGATCACCCGGGGCGCGTTGACCACGTTCTCCATCGCCAACGACGTCGCGAAGTACTTCGCGATCATCCCGGCGCTGTTCGCGGCGGTCTACCCGGGCCTGGACAAGCTCAACATCATGGGCCTGACCTCGCCGGACTCCGCGATCCTGTCGGCGGTCGTCTTCAACGCGCTGATCATCGTCGCGCTGGTGCCGCTGTCGCTGAAGGGCGTGCGGTACCGGCCGGTCAGCGCCGACCGGCTGCTGCGGCGCAACCTGACGATCTACGGCCTCGGCGGCCTGATCGCCCCCTTCCTCGGCATCAAGCTGATCGACCTGCTCCTCTCCCTCATCCCCGGAATCGGCTGACCGCAATGAACAACTCGGTATCGAACACCGTCCGGTTGCTCGGGGCGGGCCTGCGGGCCCTCCTGGTGCTGACCCTGGTCACCGGCGTCCTCTACCCCCTGGCCGTCACCGGCGTCGCGCAGGGGCTGTTCCGCGACAAGGCGAACGGCTCCGAGATCACCGCGGACGGACGGGTCGTCGGCTCCTCGCTGATCGGTCAGCAGGGCTACGGCCTGGACTACTTCCAGCCCCGCCCCGCGAACGGACTCGGCGAGAACACGGTCAACACCCAGTACAAGCTGATCCTTTCGGGCGCCACCAACCGCTCGGGTGACAACCCGGAACTCATCAAGTGGGTCAAGGAGGCCAAGGCCAAGGTCGTCAAGGACAACTCCGTGCCCGGCTACCGGGTCGAGCCGTCCCAGGTGCCCGCCGACGCGGTCACCTCCTCCGGCTCCGGGCTCGACCCGGACATCTCCCCGGCCTACGCCGCCCTCCAGGTCCCCCGGGTCGCCCAGCGCAACGGCCTGAGCGTCGCCCAGGTGCGCCGGCTGGTCGACGAGCACACCGAGAAGCGCACCCTGGGCTTCATGGGGGAGCCGCGCGTGAACGTCCTCCGGCTCAACGTCGCGCTGAAGGCCCTGGCCGACCGCGGCTGAGGACGGCGGGACGGGGGCCGACGCACCGGAGTTCGCACGAAGCCGCACGCACCACGCGTGCGGCTTCGCGCCGTCCCCGGGCCGCGCGGTCCCCGCGTCCTGGGCCGGCCGCTCACGGACGCGCTCTGCCGCCGTCCCCGGGCCGCGCGGTCCCCGCCCTCGCCGCGCACCTCACCCGTCACGGCGCCATGCGGCCGGGCGTCAGCATTCCGTCAGCGAGAGGAGGAATCCCGTCAGCATCGCGTCATGAGCGATCCGGGACCCCGGGGGACCGGGCATAGCGTCACTGTCAGCCCGCCCGCTCCACCCCGGGTCGAACCCGCCCGCTCCACGCCTCGTCCAACCCGCCCGCTCCACCCAGCATTCTCATCCTCCTGGAGGCACCCATGGCAGACGTCCTGTCCGACGACGAGCCCGACGACGACCCGGAGCCCGCCGATCGGTCCCCGGCCGGTCCCCTGTACGTTCCGGTCCGGCCGGGACCGGCCGCGTGCGCGGCCCGGCTCTTCCGCACGCCCCTCGGCGGCCGCACGGCCGTCGGATTCACCTCGCCGGGCCGGCTCGCCGCCACCCTCGGCTCCGAGCAGCCCTGGATCCGGCTCTGCGAGAGCGCCCTGCGCGCGCTCGCCGCGCCGCTCGGCGTCACCACCGTCACCGTGGACCCCCAGTTCTGCGCCCCGGCCCCCGCCGCACCACCGCCGTCCGCGCGGTGGTACGGCCCCGGACCCCGTACGGCCGCCCGGGACGACCCGACCGCCGCCGCGCCGCCCGCGGGCGGCACCGCGGCCCCCGCGGGCGCGCCCGCCCTGCGGATCGGCTGAGGGAGCCCCGCCATGACCACCGTTCACGAACCCGGGCTCACCACTCCCGCCGGCGCCCTCTGCGTATGGCCCGCCTCCACCGCCGAACCGCGGCCCGGCGAACTCACCGTCGGCGGCGTCCCGCTCGCCGAGGTCGCCGAGCGGTTCGGCACCCCCGTCTACGTGCTGGACGAGGACGAGGTCCGCGAGCGCTGCCGCACCTACCGGCACGCCTTCCCGGAGGCCGACGTCCTGTACGCCGCCAAGGCCTTCCTGTGCCGCGCGATGATCCGCTGGGTCGACGAGGAGGGCCTCGGCCTCGACGTCTGCTCCGCCGGTGAGCTGGAACTCGCCGTCGCCACCGGCTTCCCGCCGGAGCGGATCGTGCTGCACGGCAACGCCAAGTCCCCGCGCGACCTGGGGAGCGCGCTGCGCCTCGGGGTCGGCCGGATCGTCATCGACAGCCCGTCCGAGATCGCACGGCTGGCGGCGGCCGTCGGCCCGGACGGCCACCAGAAGGTGATGGTCCGGGTCGTGCCCGGCGTCAGCGCGGGCGGCCACGAGAAGATCCGCACCGGCACCGAGGACCAGAAGTTCGGCCTGTCCATCAGGGACGGCCACGCCCAGCACGCGATCGCCCGCATCCTGGACCAGCCGCAACTCCAACTGACCGGCCTGCACTGCCATCTGGGCTCGCAGATCACCACCGTCAAGCCCTACCTGTCCGCCGTGCGCCGCATGGTCGGCCTCATGGCCCGCCTCCACCGGCAGCACGGCGTGGTCCTGCCCGAACTCGACCTCGGCGGCGGCCACGGCATCGCCTACCGCCCCGGCGACGCCGCGCTCGACCTCACCGCCCTGGCCCGCAGGGTCCGCGCCGAACTGCGCGAGGCGTGCGCGGCGGCAGGGCTGCCCGTGCCGCGTCTCCTCGTCGAGCCGGGCCGGGCCATCGCGGGCCCGGCGGGCGTCGCGCTCTACCGCGTCCTCGCGGTCAAGCGGACCGGCGGGCACACCTACGTCGCGGTGGACGGCGGGATGAGCGACAACCCGCGTCCCGCGCTGTACGGGGTGCGCTACGCGCCCCGGCTGGTGGGGCGGCCCGGCAGCGCGGCCCCGGCCCCGGTGACCGTGGTCGGACGGCACTGCGAGGCGGGCGACGTCCTCGCGTCCGGCGCCGTCCTCCCCGACGACATCCGGCCCGGAGACCTGCTCGCCGTCCCGGCCGCGGGCGCCTACCACCTCTCCATGGCCTCCGACTACAACCTGGTCGGCCGGCCCCCGGTGGTCGCCGTCGACGACGGCCGCGCCCGGCTGCTGGTCCGCCGCGAGTCCCTGGAGGACCTCCGCAGCCGCGACGTGGGCCTGTAGCGCTCCCGCACGGCCGACGCGCACCGGTCGCCGCGCAGCTCCGGACGAGACGGCCCCCGGCCTCGTCCGGAGGCGGCGTGCCGTTCCGCCCCCCACCTTGCTCCGGAAGGTCCGTCCCGGAAGGTTCACCCGGGAGGCCCCGGAAGGTTCGTCAGGCGCATCGAATGTTTCGCCCCTCGTTCCGCGTGCTTCGGCCGATCCGCTCGGCGTGCTCCAAGGAGCCCTGCACGGCCGACCGTTGGCGGCGGATTCACCATGCCCAAGGGGTTGCCACCGTTTGGCCGCTGTCTCTAGGGTGCGGCAGCAACGAACGAACCTTTCTGGATCTGTTCCGAAACTTTCGGTCCAGTCGATCCCGCGGACGGTCGAGGACGGGCCGTCCCGTACCCAAGGAGCGCAAGATGGGCGACCCGGGACTGTCCCGCCGCGGCTTCCTCGCGGCCTCCGCCGCGGCCGGTGCGGGCATGACGGCACTGAGCGGCTGCGGCGGCGGCGCGGACGGAGGGTCGTCGGACGGCACGACCACCGTCGAGTGGTGGAACATCTCCACCACCGAGCCCACCAAGGGCGTCTGGGCGGCGCTGGCCGAGAAGTTCGAGGCCCGCAACCCCCAGGTCAAGGTGAAGATCGTCCAGTGGGAGAACGACGCCTACAAGTCGAAGATGACCGCGCTCACCGCCTCCGGGAAACTGCCCGACATCTTCCACACCTGGGGCGGCGGCGTGCTGCGCCAGCAGGTGGACGCCGGGCTCGTCGAGGACCTCACGGACCGCACCGGGGACTTCGCCGAGGGCCTGCTGCCGGTCGCGAAGGAGCCGTACCTGCTCGACGGGAAGGTGTACGGCATCCCGTTCGACATCGGCATGGTCGGCTTCTGGTACAACAAGGCGCTCTTCCGCGACGCAGGCATCGCCGCGCCGCCGGCCACCTGGACCGCCTTCCTGGACGCGGTACGCGCACTGAGGGCCGCCGGGACCACGCCGCTCGCCCTCGCGGGCAAGGAGAAGTGGCCCGGCATGTACTACTGGGCGTACCTCGCCATGCGCACCGCGGGCGCCTCCGCCCTGCAGAAGGCGTACGACGACAGGGACTTCACCGGCGCCGCGTTCGTGCGGGCCGGCCGGCACCTCCGGGAACTCGTCGACCTCCGGCCCTTCCAGAAGGGCTTCCTCGGCGCCGCCTACTCCACCCCGACCGGCCAGGCCGCCACCGTCGGCAACGGCAGGGCCGCGATGGAGCTCATGGGCCAGTGGGCGCCGGTCGTGCAGGCCGACGCGGGCCGCGGCCTCGGAGGCGACCTCGGGTTCTTCCCGTTCCCGGCCGTCGACGGCGGCGAGGGCGCCGTCACGGAGGTGTTCGGCGGCGGTGGCGGGCACGCCCTGCGCAGCGGCGCCCCGCAGGCGGCCGTCGACTTCCTGAAGTTCTTCGCCTCCGAGGCGACCGACCGGGAACTGGTCGGGAAGACCGGCGTCCTGCCGGTCGTGCCCGGCGCCGAGAGCGCCCTCACCGACCCCAACCTCAAGGCCGTACAGGCGCAGTTGAAGAGCGCGACCGGCTTCCAGCTCTACCTCGACCAGGCGTACGCGCCCGCCGTCGGCCAGGAGGTCAACGACAGCGTCGGCGCGCTCATCGCCGGGTCCGGATCCCCGCAGCAGGTCGCCGCGTCCATCACCAGGACGGCGAAGGAAGCGCAGTAACCGCCGATGAACTCCACCTTCCTGCCGGACGAGCGCACCGGCCCCGCCACCGGACCGCCCCCCGCCCCGCCCGCCGGGGCGCGCGGGCGGACCCGGCGCCGCGCCCTGCACTGGCTCACCGCGGTCGGCCTCCAGCTCCCCGCTCTGGTGCTGTTCCTGGTCCTGGTGCTGCTGCCCATGCTGTTCGCCCTGTACGCGGCCTTCTTCCGCTGGGGCGGCTTCGGGATGCCCTCCGACTACACCGGCGGCGACAACTTCACCCGGCTCTTCCAGGACCCCGTCTTCCTCGGGGACCTGTGGCGCTGCCTGGTGCTGGTCGTGCTCTCGCTCGCCGTGCAGCTGCCGTTCGCGCTCGCCATGGCCGTGCTGCTCAACCAGCGGCTGCGCGGCAGGGCCGTCTACCGGATGCTGTTCTTCGCGCCCTACGTGCTCTCCGAGGCCGTCACAGGCGTGCTCTTCGCCATGATCTTCGCGCCCGGCGACGGCCTCGCCGACCAACTCCTGGGCGCCGTGGGGCTGGAGGGCCTGGGCGGGGAGTGGTTCGCCGACCCGTCCACGGTCATGGCGACGCTGTTCCTCGTCATGACGTGGAAGTACTTCGGCTTCCACATGATGCTCTACCTGGCCGGACTCCAGTCCGTTCCCAGGGAGTTGACCGAGGCCGCGCTGATCGACGGCGCCGACGCCCGGCAGCGCTTCCGCCACGTCACGCTGCCGCTGCTCGCACCGACCCTGCGGATCAGCGTGTTCCTGTCCGTGATCGGCTCGATCCAGCTCTTCGACCTGGTCTGGGTCACCACGGCGGGCGGCCCCGACCACCGTTCGGAGACCATGGCCGTGACCCTGTTCCAGTACGGGTTCAAGCGCTACCAGGTCGGCTACGCCAGCGCGGTCAGCGTGGTCATGTTCGGTCTCAGCCTCGTCTTCGCCCTCGCCTACCAGCGGTTCGTGCTCCGCCGCGACCTCGAAGGAGCCACCACGACGATGAGGGGAGGCACCCGGTGACGGCCCGCTCCGGCAGGAGGACCCTGTCCCCGCACCTGATCCTCGCGGTGGTGGGCGCGGTGATGGTGGTGCCGCTGCTGTACGCCGTGCTGTCCGGCTTCAAGGCGACGGACGAACTCTCGCGCAACCCGGTCGGCCTGCCCCGGTCCTGGATGTCCGGCAACTACACGGGCATCCTCGGCTCGGGCGACTTCTGGCGGCTGATCGGCAACAGCACGCTGATCGCGATCGGGACGACCGTCCTCGTGGTGGCGGTCTCGGCGCTCTCCGCCTTCTCCTTCGCGCGGTTCGCCTTCCGCGGCCGGGAGGCGCTGTTCACGCTGTTCACGATGGGGCTGATGTTCCCCTTCGCGGTGGCGGCCCTGCCGCTGTTCCTGCTGCTGCGCTCCCTCGGCCTGCTGGACAACCCGCTCGGGGTGATCCTTCCGCAGGCCGCCTTCGGGCTGCCGATGACCATCATCATCCTGCGCGGCTTCTTCCGCGAGATCCCCGGTGAACTGGAGGAGGCGGCCACCCTCGACGGCTGCGGCCCCCTCGGGTTCTTCTGGCGGGTGCTGCTGCCCATGGCCCGCCCCGCGCTGGGGACCGTCTCGGTCCTCGCCGTCGTCACCAGCTGGAACAACTTCTTCCTGCCGCTGCTCGTGTTCACCGACTCCACGTGGTGGACGATCCCGGTCGGCGTCCAGCAGTTCCAGGGCCAGTACTCGGCGGACTACGCCCGCGTCTTCGCCTATCTGGTGCTGGCCATGGTCCCCGCCCTCGCCTTCTACGCGGTCGCCGAGCGCCAGCTCGTCGGCGGCCTCACCGCCGGGGCCACCAAGGGGTGAGGCGCACGGCCCGTACGGCCGCGCGCGGGCGCCCTCGGCGGCGCAGGGGTCGCCCGGGACGCACGCGGCGCTACGGTGTGTGACCGCCCCCGGACGCACGTCGGGGCCGGCTCGCGGTGTGTCCGCGACCGGCCCCCGGGAGTACGCCGGGCCTCGTGCCGCCCGGTGGCGCAGGGCCGTGCGCCGGTGGGGTCCGCCGGCGCGGGTCAGG
Organism: Streptomyces zinciresistens K42; assembly: GCF_000225525.1. Lineage (GTDB taxonomy): Bacteria > Actinomycetota > Actinomycetes > Streptomycetales > Streptomycetaceae > Streptomyces > Streptomyces zinciresistens. The sequence goes on from NZ_AGBF01000129.1 coordinate 8,962, forward strand.
CGGTGCGGATCAGGCGGCGGTGGCGACCTTGCCGCCCAGCGGGCGGTGCGGCGCGATGACCCGGCCGTCCGGCAGGAGCTCACCGGTGTCCTCGAAGAGCAGGACGCCGTTGCACAGCAGGCTCCATCCCTGCTCCGGGTGGTGCGCCGCGAGGCGGGCGGACTCCCGGTCGGCGGAGTCGGCTGAGGGGCACGGTGGCTGGTGCTGGCACATGGAGGGGATCTTTCGCTCTGTCGTGAAGTGTGGGATCGCCGGCGTGTCTGTCTCGCGGCGTGAAGCTTCGTTCATGGCCGCCCCCGTGGCGATGAGTGGTCGGAACCAGTGTTGCCCCACGGGCGTCGATCCGCAGGGATTTCGCAGCACCGCTCCTCACAGGTTCAGGACGCACCACCCGCGCGGACGGTTCATCCCAACTCCACGGTCACTTCGGATGGTTCGCGGTGGTCGGATGGGGCTAGGGCCGACTGGTCCACCGGGCGTGAGGACTCGTACGAGCGGGCTGTCGCTCGCGCGAGCGAATCCAGCCGCGTGGCGCCGGGGTGCCGCCGTACCGCGTGGCGCCGGGGCCTGTGCCGCCGTTCCGGGTGTCGCCGCGTCGCGTGCCGCCGTGCCGCCGCCGGCGGGTGCGTCCGGCGGCCGTCCGGCGGCCGTCCGGCGCCGGGCGTGGCGTACCTCGCCGGGCGTGGCGTACCCCGCCGACCCGGAGGCGGACGGCGGGGTACGGGCGCTCGCGCGGTGTGCCGTCAGGCGGGGGAGCCGAGCAGGGGTGGCAGCGGGGGGAGCGGTGCCGGGGTCGCCCGCAGGGTCAGCACCGGCAGCAGATCGGCTACCCGGTGCGCCGCGTGGGAGGCGATGCCGGGCGGCGCGGGCGCCAGCGGGATCAGGATGTCCGCGGCCTCGGGGTGGCCGCCGGCGCCGTCCGCGGTGATGTCGCCGTGCAGCCACAGCGTGAGCATGTAGAGGCCGGGGAACGACAGCAGGCGCGGCTGGCAGGGCTGCGCGAGCGACTCGGCCTGGCGCAGCGCACGCTGCGTGGAGGCGATGTACGGCCCCTCGAAGAAGTGCGAGAAGGCCCAGCCGTCGGGGGTCAGCCGGGTCTCCGCCGCGGCCACCGCCCGCTCCCCGCAGCGGATCAGGAACCGCCAGCCGGCCAGCCGGGCGGCCGACACCCCGGCCGGGGTGATCTCGTCCACCACGTGGACGGGCAGGGGGAGTTCGGCGGTGGCGGGGCCCTGGGCGGCGCGCAGGGAGGGGGTGCGGGCCTCACGGACCGCGGTGGGCGAACCGAGCGCGGTCAGGACGGAACGAAGTGCGGGCGCGGGAGCCGGGGGAACGTGCAGCGGCATGGTGGGTCGCCTCTCATTCGACAGGCACGATGGCGCGAGGGCGTGACGGGGCGGGGGCGGACGGCGCTGTCTGCTCACGGGGGGTCAGAGAGGCGGGGGCCGGGGTCCGGGAGCGCGGAGCACGGGTGGGGCCTGCCGTACGCGTGGGGACGGCAGGTCCTGGGACCGCGGGCGCCACCCCTCTGCCTGATTGCGGAGTTTATACGACAAGTGTTCAGCCGGTGTTTCACCTAGCCGCTTTCCGTGCACCCGGCAAGGGTTCATTCGGCCTGGGATATGCGGGGAAAATCCCGCTTTTTGCCGGAGGGTGCGGCGATGACCTCGCCTTGTGCCGCGGACGCGGTCGGCCCATTCTCGTCGGCGTTTTTCACGAGTCGGCGGGCCGCTCGAAACCGGCACACCGCCGTATGCCCGCCGAATGTGCCGCGGGTCACGTTCGACAGGGTAGCGGGCGACGGGGGCGGGCGGGGACGTTATCGATCGCCCCGGCTGGGCACAATCCAACCTGACCCGGGACACCAGTGGCCGATCTTCGGCCCGCCCATCCGAGGAGGGACGCCGAGATGGGGGAGAAGGTCGTGGCAGGCCGGTTCGACCTGTCCGATCGTCAGCGCTACCGCGTGAAGCTGCGGCAGTGCCTGACGGGTCTGGAGCGACTGCTGGAGGAGAAGCGGTTCGACCGCCCCAAGAACCTTCTGGGGCTGGAGATCGAATTGAATCTCACCGGCTCCGACGGTATGCCCAGAATGTTGAATGCGCAGGTTCTCGAACGCATCGCGAGCCGTGACTTCCAAACAGAACTCGCCATGTTCAATCTGGAAGTCAACATCGCCCCCCATCGGTTGGAGGGACGGGTATTCGACCGGCTCGGCGAGGAACTCCGTACGTCCCTGGCATATGCCGACCGAAAAGCGGGCGAGCTCGACGCGGGAATCGTGATGATCGGTATTCTGCCGACCCTGGACCGCGACGACCTGGTCTCCTCGAACCTGTCGGCCGTCGACCGCTACGCCCTCCTCAACGACCAGATCGTGGCCGCCCGCGGCGAGGACTTCACGCTCGACATCGACGGCGTGGAGCGGCTGACGTGCACCTCGAAGTCGATCGCGCCCGAGGCCGCCTGCACCTCCGTGCAACTGCACCTCCAGGTCACCCCGGGCCGCTTCGCCGACGTGTGGAACGCCGCCCAGGCGGTCGCCGCCGTCCAGGTCGCCGTGGGCGCCAACTCCCCCTTCCTGTTCGGGCGGGAGCTGTGGCGCGAGTCGCGCCCGCCGCTGTTCCAGCAGTCCACCGACACCCGGCCGCCCGAGCTCCAGGCGCAGGGCGTACGGCCGCGCACCTGGTTCGGCGAACGCTGGATCACCTCGGCGTACGACCTGTTCGAGGAGAACCTGCGCTACTACCCGGCCCTGCTGCCGATCTGCGACGACGAGGACCCCCTCGCCGTGCTCGACGCGGGCGGCGTCCCCTCGCTCGCCGAACTCGTCCTGCACAACGGCACCGTGTACCGCTGGAACCGCCCGGTCTACGGCATCGCCGACGGCGTCCCGCACCTCCGTGTGGAGAACCGCGTCCTGCCGGCCGGCCCCACCGTCACCGATGTCGTCGCCAACGCCGCCTTCTACTACGGGCTCGTGCGCGCCCTCGCCGAGGAGCCGCGGCCGGTGTGGACCCGGCTGCCCTTCGAGGCGGCCGCCGCCAACTTCGACGCGGCGTGCCGGGACGGCATCGACGCGCGGCTGACCTGGCCCCGCCGGGGCCGCCACGGCGGTACGGCCGAGGTCGACGCGGTCGGCCTGGTCCGGGACGAGCTGCTGCCGCTGGCCGGGGCCGGGCTGGACGCCTGGGGCGTCGAGCCGGTGGACCGCGACTTCTACCTGGGCGTCATCGAGGAACGCTGCCGGCGGCGCGCGAACGGCGCGTCCTGGCAGGCGGCCACCTTCCACCGGGCCCTGAAGGCGGGCCTGACCCGGGAGGCCGCGCTCGCCGCGACCACCCGCCGCTACCGCGCGCTGATGATCGCCGGGGAGCCCGTGCACAGCTGGCCGGTGGGGCTGCCGGAGCCGGTGCCGGCGGGCTGAGTCCGCACGCCGACCGGCGGGGCGGCTCAGCCGCGCCGGTCGGGCGAGGCGGCCCCCACGATCGCCTTGAGCATCACCGAGTGGATCTGGGCCGGGTCCGTCACCTCGTGCCCCGATCCCCCCGTGGCCTCGGCCAGGCGCGAAGCCTCCTCCAGATCGGCGTCGGGGCCCACGGCGATCATGATCAGCGGGACCGGACGCCTCGGGTCGGCGAGGCGCTTCAGCCGGTCGACGACCTCGGCGCGCGAGACGCTGCCCGGGTCCTCGTTCACCCCGTCGGTCAGCACCACCAGGGCGTTGAACCTGCCCCGGGCGTAGGAGGCGGTGGCCGCCCGGTACGCGGCGAGCGTCGTGTCGTACAGGCCGGTGGCGCCGTCAGACACCGGCCTGAGCGCCTTGAACGCCGCCGTCAGCCGCCCGCGCCGCGTGCCCGCGCCCTCCTCCTGGCCGAGCCGCCCGGTCGGCACGCGGACGCGGTAGTCCTTGTCGCCGTCCAGCCCGGTGGCGAAGTCCCACAGCCCGATCTCGTCCTCCGCCGTGAACGTCGCGAGGGCCTGGAGCAGCGCCGCCCTGGTCACGTCCATGCGGGAGCGCCCGGTGCCGGGCACCGCCTCGGACATCGACGAGGAGGCGTCCACGACCGTGGTGATCCGGGCGCTCTGCACGGTGATCGTCCACACGCCCAGCGTCTCCTGGAGCGCGACCGAGGCGGCCGGGCGGTCCGGCGGCTCCGCGTAGGGCTGCGGTGCGCTGCCGCCGGCCCCGGCGACCAGCGCGTCCGTCCATCCGTCGTCGGAGGTGCGAAAGCCGTACCGCGCCAGCAGCCGCTGCTGCCGGGTGTCGCCGAGATAGCTCATGAACCGGATCGCGGCCCGGCTCTCGTCGGTCGTCAGCCCCTGCCCGTCCAGCAGGGCGTACGGGTAGTCGAGCCGCGGCGAGCCGTCCTTCGGGTAGAAGAGGTCGAGGCCGGACCCGCCCGGCGTGTCGGTGTTGTACCGGTAGGCGGACTGCTCGCTGACGACCAGCGCCTGGTTGCGCCGGGGGTTGCCCAGCTCCGTGTCCGAGGTGTCGCGCGGCAGCGTCTCCAGTACCTCGCCGTCGCTGCCGGAGACCCGCCGGGACAGCGCTTTCATCACGCCCGCCGCCCGGGTCTCACCGCCCTTCGCCGCGCTCGCCGCGGTGCTCACCCGGGTGAGCGCGAGCAGCCCCGTCGCGCTGCGGGCGGGATCGGCCGCACCGAGCCGGACCGCGTCGTCGCCCAGGGCGGCCCCGGCGAGGGACGGCCAGTCGTACGTCTTCGCGGGCCAGCCGAGCGACCTGGCCGCCGCGGGCGTCATCGCCACCCCGACCGGGGAGGAGGCGACATGGCCGACCGTGGACACGTCGGAGGTGCCGTCCGCCGCGAGCCGCTGGACCCACACCGAGGAGTCCGGCACCCACACCTGCGCGCCCGGGGCCCTGCCCGCCATGAGCGCGTCCGCGACCTTGTACGACTCCCGCGAGGCCACCGTCACGGCGACGCACCGCCCGTCGGAGGTCAGGTCCGCCTCCCGGGCCTGCCGCGCGGCGGTCCTGAGCACCGGGGCCAGATCGGGGGAGGCGGCCAGTGTCAGGCGGACGGGGTCGTCCTGGCACGAGGAGCCGAACGAGACCAGCCCGCCACGGACGGCGGCGGCCGTACCGCCCGCGACGGTCAGGACGAGGGCCGTCGCGACGGCCGTCGCACGGCGGCGGGCGCGTCGACGGGGGTCGCTGCCGCCCGCCCCGTCCTGATCGGGCAAGCTGTGACGTCCCATGACGGTGGTGCCCCTCCCGGTCGCTCTGCTGAACCCCGTGCCGGTGTCCGGCCGTACGGCAGGCGAAGGGGCGGTGCGCCCCGTACGGCGCCCGTCCCCCCGACGGCATGTCACGCACGGTCTTCGTATGTGCTTTCGAGACCCTAGCGGGGCGGCCCCGGGGACGAGACGGGATTACCCAACTGGAGGCAGGCGTGCAGGCGGAGGCTGGACCGGTGGCCGATTCCTATCCCGACGAGCGGCCCTCACGGCGGGTCCTGCGCGACGAGACGCTGCTCGTCCTGGCGCTCTCGCTCGGTGCGAGCGGTGTGTCCGCCCTGATCAGCTTTATCGGTTCGGTCACCAAACCGGGCGGCCTCAAGGACCAGGCCGCCACGCTCAACGCCTCGGCCGCCCCGGGGCGGCCCTGGCTCGATCTCGCCTGGCAGCTCTTCGGGATCGCCACCACGCTGGTGCCCGTCCTCCTGGTCGCGCACTTCCTCATGCGCGAGGGGCGGAGCCTGGGCACCCTCGGCTGCGACCGCACCCGGCCCTGGTCCGACCTCGGCCGCGGCGCGCTGGTCGCCGCCGTGATCGGCAGCACCGGCATCGCCTTCTACCTGGCCGCCCGCGGGCTCGGCTTCAACCTGACGGTGGTGCCCGAGTCGCTGCCGGAGGTGTGGTGGAAGTACCCGGTGCTGATCCTGTCCGCCTTCCAGAACGGCCTGCTCGAACAGGTCGTCGTCGTGGGCTTCCTGCTGCGCCGGCTGGACCAGCTGGGCTGGAGCCCCGGCGCCTCGATGGCGGCCAGTGCCCTGCTGCGCGGCTCGTACCACCTCTACCAGGGCATCGGCGGCTTCCTCGGCAACGTCGCGATGGGCGTGGTGTTCGTCTACCTGTACCGGCGCTGGGGCCGGCTGGGCCCGCTGATCGTCGCCCACACCCTGCTCGACATCGGCGCGTTCGTCGGCTACGCGCTGCTCGCCGGAAAGGTGGACTGGCTGCCCACCCCGTGACCCCGGCCGAAGGGGGCGTACGCAACGGCGTGCGCCCCCTTCGGCGTGTCCGCGGAGGGCCGCGCCGCCGGCACTACGCGGTCAGCTCCCCCTCGATCACGGTCACCGCGCGGCCGCCCAGCAGGGTGCGGTCGCCGCGGAGTTCGGTACGCACCCGGCCCGAGCGGCGGGACGCCTGCAGACCGGTGAGCGCGGCCCGGCCGAGGCGCGCGCTCCAGAAGGGCGCGAGGGCGGTGTGGGCGCTGCCGGTGACGGGGTCCTCGTCGATGCCGAGGTTGGGGAAGAAGCAGCGGGAGACGTAGTCGTAGCCGCGGGCGGGGTCCTCGGCCCGGGCGGTGGCGATCAGGCCGCGCGCGGAGTAGGCGCCGAGTGACCTCGGGTCCGGGGCCAGGGAGCGCACGGCTTCCTCGTCGGCCAGCTCGACGAGCAGGTCGCCGACGTACGGGCCGGTGTCGAAGGCGGCGAGCGGCCGCGCCCCGAGCGCCCCGGCGACGCCTTCCGGCAGCTCGACGGCCGTGAGCGGCGCGGTGGGGAAGTCGAGCGTGATCGAGCCGTCCTCGCCGGGGACGGCGGTCAGGACACCGCTGCGGGTGCGGAAGCGGACGGGCCCCTCGTGGGCGCCGGTCGTGTGCAGCACATGGGCGGTGGCCAGTGTGGCGTGCCCGCACATCGCGACCTCGGCGACCGGAGTGAACCAGCGCAGCGCCCAGTCGGCCGTCCCGCCCGGGGGCAGCCGGTGCGCGAACGCCGTCTCCGCGTGGTTGACCTCCATGGCGACGTTCTGGAGCCGGCCGTCGTCCGGGAAGCCGTCGGGGCCGGGGAAGCCGTCGAGCAGGACGACCCCGGCCGGGTTGCCGGCGAAGGGGCGGTCGGTGAAGGCGTCGACGATTCGTATGCGCATGGTCCGACGTTAGGGCGCACGGGGCCGGGACGGCCAAGGCCAATCCGGGTGACCTGGACCGATCGGGGGCGGGCGCCGCTGTCCTGTCTCATCGAAGACAGTCGTTCGTGTGCTGCTGCCCTGCGTGGACTGGATTGGGTGAGACGCATGGACTGGGTTCGTTGAGACAGACTCACGGTCTCGGGGTAGGAACGGGCTGAGCCGAGCAGCCCCGTATCTCGTCAGCCGGCCGTGGTCGGCGGCTCTGCGATGCCGATGAAGTTCCCGGCTTTGGTCTGGATCTGGACTGTCCACCCCAGCGCGGTGAGGTCGTCCGTGAGGGTCTGGGCATCGTGGAATACCTTCACGATGCGGTACTGGCTGCCGTCATCGAGCCGCCGCAGCGCTGCCGGGGTCGGCTGGTTGGTAAGGACTTCCTCGTATGCGGCTGCGGCGGGGCCGTCGTCGATGAAGATCGCTTTGCCGCCCGGCGCGAGTGCGGCCGAGACGGTGTTCCAGAAGTCGGGCAACCGCGTCGGCGGGACATGGGAGAGCCAGAAGGCGAAGAACACAGTGTCGTAGCGCCGTGGCGGCTGCCACTGAAACAGGTCGGCCTCGATGAACTGGACGGTGGAGGATGTGGTGCGCGCCCGAGCGAGGGTAAGTACTTCGGTCGCCGCGTCGACGGCCGTCACCGAACGTGCCCGTGCGGCAAGCCCCGGGGTCCACTGGCCCGTTCCGCAGGCCAGCTCCAGCACATCCCCGGCAATCGGGAGGTCATCGACGACAGCCAGCAATTGCTGAAGGGCCTCGTACTCTGCGTAGGGCCGGTCGTATTCGGGCGCGGCGGCCCTGTAGTAGGCCCTCTGCTCTGCCAGGAGAGCGTCGTCATCCATGCAGGTTCCTCTCATCCGGGCTCGGTCAAAGCCAATCACGCTCAGCTCGTCGTCTTGGTTGCCGCAGACACTGTCGGGACCGCCTTCTCCGGGCAGGGGCAGCTGCGACCTCTCTGGGACATCGGCAACCGGGCGCCCGATGGCGGGCAGGCAGCGAACGTTGCGCGACTGTGGGTGGAGGGTGCACCCGGCCTGGCACCGGGAGAAAACGCGACGGTCCGTTTGGCACCACTCAGAAGCTGTTGTCTTTTCGATCTTGAGCGGTGACAGTCGAACGCGGGTTCCCGGTCGGGTGATCCTGCCGTGGCGAGGGCATGAGGAAGGGGCCTCCTGAACAGCTCGTGGGTGTCGAATCCATAGAGCAACAGGAGGCCCCTGTGCTGCAGTCTTCCGTGTCGATGGCCGGGCAGTCCAACTCGGCCGCTCCATCGTGTGATTGCCTCGCGCACGTGTACGGCAACGCGGCTGACCGGCCCGGGCGGCAGCGCCGGTACCCGACGGACATGACGGACGGGGAGTGGGCCGAGGTTTGGCCGCTGCTGCCGGTGCCGGGCTGGATGCGCGGGCGGGGCGGCCGGCCGGAAGGGTATTGCCACCGCGTGCTGCTGGACGCGGTCCGGTATCTCGTGGACAACGGGATCAAGTGGCGGGCGATGCCGGCCGACTTCCCGCCGTGGGACCGGGTGTATGCGTTTTTCCGCCGCTGGCGCGACCACGCCCTGGTCAGGGAGTTCCATGACCGGCTGCGCGCCCGGGTCCGCGAGCGGCTGGGCCGGGACGCGGAGCCGACGGCCGGGGTGATCGACTCGCAGTCCGTCAAGGCGGACGCCGTCGTCGGCTCCGACAGCCGTGGCTTCGACGGCGGCAAACTCGTCAACGGGCGCAAGCGGCATGTCGTGGTCGACACCCTCGGCCTGCTGCTCGGCGTGATGGTCACTGCCGCGGACACCGGCGACCGCGCCGCCGCCCAGGTCCTGCTGCACCAAGTCGCCGACGCCCACCACCAGTTGGAGCTGGTCTGGGCCGACGGCGGCTACACCGGCCCCCTCGTCGAGCACTGCCTGGCCGCGCTCGCCCTGGTCCTGGCGATCGTCAAACGCAGCGACGACATGCGCGGCTTCGTGGTCCTGCCCAAGCGGTGGATCGTCGAGCGACTCTTCGCCCACCTGATGCGAAGCCGCCGCCTGGCGCGCGACTTCGAACGCCGCACCACCAGCGCCGAGGCGATGATCTACTGGTCGATGACCCTGCTCATGACCCGCCGCCTGGCCCGGACACGCCGCGGGCAGGCGTGAACCGGCCCGGCGCCGGCTCGGCCAGCCAGCCCCTCGCGACCAGGCGTTTCGCCTTCGACCGCAGCGCCTCCACTCGCGCCGGAACCACGTCCATGCCGAACAAAGCGGCCATCTCCTGGCAGGTCAGCGGCCCCTGCCCGAGCCGGGCCCGGTCCGCGAGCGCGGTGAGGATGCGCTGGTAGTCCACCGACAACGCCGACCACGCAAGCCCGTCACGCCACATGGGCACCTGCGACTTCGTCTTCGCCGCTTCCGGCGTCGGCGATGCCTTCTCGACCTGCCCGTCGGCGGTCGGCGATGTCCGGTCGGCCTGGTCGTGGCCACGCCCGGTCTCGTCCACCGGGGCAAGCACCTCGCCCACCCGCGAGCGAGCGATGACCCATTCCTTCCAGTCCCGCTCGGCCACCGCCAGTTCAGCCTGGATGCGGTCGGCCTCCTCCCGCAGCTCGTCCACCCGACGGCGAGCGACGAGCTCGCGCTGTTCCAGCAGCCCCACGACCGACGGCATCCATGACCTCCACAGCAGCAGCGACACGACAGACCACCACTCCCACAGGATCGCCGACCCTATGCCCGACCAGCGAAAACGCTGCCCTCAAGCCCGGAAAGACAACAGCTTCTCAGCCGATGTGGTCCCTGGTCAGCGGATCGGCTGTCGTTGGCGATATGCCTTCTGACGGCAACGGTGCGAACAGGTTCGGCGTTGAGCCCGACCGCGACCTGTTGGCAGTGGTCCTGCGCAGACCGTGCAGGACGGTGTCATCTGGGCCGGGGCGAGGGCGTCAGCCCTCGCCCCGGCCGTGTGGAATGAAGCTGCGGGTTCGGGAGGCGGGGGCGAAGTTGGTGGCGGTTGGATGCGCCACCGGTAAGCCTGCTGGCGACAGCGGTGCGAGCATGTCCGCCGCTGTGTGTCGGCGGTCTCTGAACCTGAACCCCTTTGGGGTCGGTGAGTTTTGACCCCCGTGTCCAGTTGTTCAACCGGTTGCCGCGCCCGGTGTGCGGCCGATGTCTCGGTCTTTGAGCCGGTAGGAGTCTCCCTTCAAGGAGAGCACATCGGCGTGGTGGACGAGGCGGTCGATCATGGC
>NZ_AGBF01000128.1 GCF_000225525.1 Streptomyces zinciresistens K42
GAGCGCGGCCGTGGGCCGGGCGGGCGCGGGCGCGGGCGGCGGCCCGAGCCCGCCGGGAGCATCCGGGTGGTGGAGGCCGCCGAGGCCACCGAGACCGCGCTCGCCGAAGCGGGCGTGGAGCGGGCGGCGGCCCTCGCCCTCGTCTACGACGACGACGAGACCAACATCCGCGCCGCCCTCACCGCCCGCCGCCTCAACCCCCGGCTGCGGCTCGTACTGCGCCTGTACAACCGCAGACTGGGCCAGCACATCGAGGAACTCCTCGACCAGGCCGCCGCGTTGGCGACCGGCTCCGGCGACGCCGCCCTGGACGCCTCCACCACCGTGCTCTCCGACGCCGACACCGCCGCCCCCGCGCTGGCCGCGACGGCCGTCGCCGGCACCACCAAGGTCGTCCAGACCGACGGGCTGCTGCTGCGCGCGGTGGAGCGCCCGCCGCGCCCCGGCCGCGGCGCCCCCGCCGGGCTCGCCACCCTCGCCCTGCTCTCCGCGACCGGCAGCGACCCGGCGGGCGCCGACGGTTCGGAGGGCAGCGGCGACCAGGGCCCGCTGCTGCTGCCCGACGCGGCCGAGGTCGCGGCGGCCCGGGGCCGCGGCACGGTCGTCCTGGAACAGGTGTCCTACGCCGGCCCCGCGATGCCCTCCGGCCGCTCCGCGCGCGGCGGGGTCCCCTCCTTCGCCTCGCTGTTCTCCCGGCGGCTGCGGTGGACCCTGGCCGGACTGGCGGGCTGCGTGGCCGCGCTCGCCGTCGCCCTGACCCTGGTCACGGGCGAACACCCTCTGTACGCCACCTACATGACCCTGCTCGACCTCTTCGCCATCAACAACCCGGCGCTCAACCAGTCCCTGGCCCGGCAGATCCTCCAGCTGCTCGCCGGGCTGACCGGCCTGCTGCTGCTCCCGGTGCTGCTGGCCGCGGTGCTGGAGGCCCTCGGCACCTTCCGCTCGGCGTCCGCGCTGCGCAAACCGCCGCGCGGGCTGGGCGGCCACGTCGTACTGCTGGGCCTCGGCAAGATCGGCACCCGGGTGCTGACCCGGCTGCGGGAACTGCACATCCCGGTCGTGTGCGTCGAGGCCGACCCCGAGGCCCGCGGCATGGCCACGGCCCGCCGGCTGAGGGTGCCGGTCGTGCTCGGGGACGTCACCCAGGAAGGCGTCCTGGAGGCGGCGAAGATCCACCGGGCGCACGCGCTCCTCGCGGTGACCAGCGCGGACACGACCAACCTGGAAGCGGCCCTGTACGCCCGCTCGGTCCGCCCCGACCTGCGGGTGGTCCTGCGGCTGTACGACGACGACTTCGCCACCGCCGTCTACCGCACCCTGCGCGCTGCCCATCCGCACGCCTCCACCCGCAGCCGCAGCGTGACGCACCTGGCCGCCCCCTCGTTCGCCGGGGCGATGCTGGGCCGGCAGATCCTGGGCGCCCTTCCCGTCGAGCGGCGGGTGCTGCTGTTCGCCGCGCTGGACGTGGCCGGGCATCCCCAGCTGGAGGACCGCACCGTCGCCCAGACCTTCCGGCCCGGCGCCTGGCGCGTCCTGGCCCTGGACCGGACCCCGCCCGCCGAACGCCGCGACGGCCAGCCGGCCGTGGAGGAGGCACTGGAGGAGGGCAGGACCGACGGCACCTCCGGGTGGATCTGGGACCTGCCCGACGACCACGTCCTGCGCAAGGAGGACCGCGTCGTCCTGGCCGCCACCCGCCGCGGCCTCGCGGAACTACTGGGCAGGGGGCCCCGGGCAAGCGGCTGGTAGTGCTTGGCCGGGTTCATTCGCCGATGGCGTCCCGCGTTGATCGCGTGCGGCGGTGACCCGGGTGTGACGGGTAGGAGAGCCGGCCGCAGCCCGGTGTGATCTGAAGGACTTCGCGGCGGAGGTCTTCGAGCCGGGACATGCGGGCCCAGGCGGCCTGTGGCCTACTTCGTGGCGAGGACGTAGACGCTGCCCGAGCGGCGCTTCGGGTTGGCCATGCTGGGGTCGAACGTCCAGGGCTCGACGGTGGTGAAGCCGGCCTCGGTGAAGAGCTGGACGAGCTTTTCGTGGTCGTAGGCCCACAGGTGCGGGGTGTACGTCGGGTCGTCGTCCTGGTCTCGGAAGACGAGGTTGACAAGGTCAAGACGGGTGTTGATGTCGTCGCGGCAGTCGCGCTTGGCGTACCAGCGTTCGATCGTCACGTCGGAGGCGTTGAGGGGGCCGGGGTACTGGTTGAGGGCGAAGGCGGCGTCGGGGACGCCGGTGATGATCTGGCCGCCCGGCATGAGGACGCGGTGCGCTTCACGGATGTAGTGCTTGGCGGAGCGCGGGTAGTCGATGTGCTCCAGGAAGTGCTCCGAGAAGATCTCGGCGATGCTGTCGTCCTGAAGAGGGATGCCTTCGCGGATGTCCCACAGGAGATCCGCCGGCGGGACGAGGTCGATGTTGAAGAACCCCTCGATGCGGTGGCCTCCCCCACCGATCTGCACCCGGTCGGGCTTGTCGTCGATGCGGCCGTTGGGCCAGGCGCCGCGGCTGGAGTGGTGGTAGCGGTGGAGTTCGATCTCCTTGGCCGCGGCTCGGAGGGCTCGGCCGAGGCCGTGGGTGGTGGCGGGATCGGCGAGGACGGAGGCGATCTGCTCGCTGAGAAGGTCGATGGAGGGCATGCCGGATGGACTCATCACGGATCTCCTGCGTGTGAGGTTGCTCGGGGTGGAGTCCGCCGCGATCGGCGACGTGATCAGGCAGCGCTGGGTGCGGGAGCTGCCCACTGGTTGTTGCGCATGAGGGTGTACTTGATGTCCACCAGCCGCGGCGCGATGGTCAGCGCAAGCTCTTCGGCGGGCTGCAGGTAGCCGACGTCGTCCTGCTCCGCGCGCCAGACGCGGTATTCGAGGTCCGGGTAGGCCGGGTTGATACCGATCTCACCCTTGGGCATCGTGCCGTTGAACGGGGCGACGATGTCCATGTGATTCCAGTAGTTCCAGGCTTGCAACGCCTTGTGCTGGTCGAAGTAGAAGTAGAAGTCGGGGTAGCGACCGAAGGTGCGCAGTTCCCGGTGGATGAGGTGGCCGAGGAGCGGTCCGAGCTGGGTGGCCAGCGAGTCGAACTCCCAGCGCGTGTGGTGCCAGGCTTCGGGGATCTCACCGGCTACGAAGAGGCGGGCGGCGACGAGGTAGCTGATCCGCTCGAACAGGTACGCGCTCGCGTGGCTGGTGTCGATGGTCGGGTCGACTCGGTGGATGAGCGCGGCCAGCTGCTTCGGACGGGGACGGAACTTGGCCAGGTCGAACTTGCCTGCCATCGCGGGGAAGGAGGCGAACAGCATCTCCTTGTAGAGCCAGTTGTTGAGCTCGCCGAGTTCGGCCAGGCGCCGGGTGTGGCGGGAGGTCGAGTGGAGCATCAGGTACTCGGCGACCGCTTCGAAGTAGAGGTAGCCGAGGATCGGCAGGCGGGGGATCGTCTCGTCGAGCAGCTTGAGAAACGGCTCGGCGTCGACCCGCGTGCCCCGGTAGACGACGCCGGAAGTGGTGGCAAGAAATGCGGCCGAGTTCTTGACCCGGCTGACGACGGTTTCGCGTAGCTGGTGCCGTTCGTTCTTGCTCAGCAGGTATTCGAGGTGACTGTAGATCTGTAAGTGGATGAGGCCGAGGCGCAGGTAGTCCACGCCGGCGAGTCCGCGGTACGCCTGTGGCGGAGTGTCGATCTCGAAGATCAACGGGGTGGGAACGCGATCGGTGACGCCGAGCTTGGACAGGAAGGCCGGCGCTTCCTTCGTCAGGACGTAGGAACCGAGGTTGTGCATCCGAAGGCCCCGGTCGGTCGCGGTAAGTGGCGCGCAGTAGATGCTGCCGACGAGGCATCCGCCCGATGGGTAGAGGACCCCCTGCCTGCTGATCTCCTCCAGGGCGTGGGTGACGTGCAGCAGGTGCAGCTTGCCGTTGCCGCTCAGGGACTCGAAGAGGGCGTTCTGCCGCAGCAGGTGTCCGTTCGGGGTGTCCTCGGCAAGGCGTCTGTCCCAGGCCGTGGTCTTGGCGTCGAGTGGTGCGGCGTGGTTGGTGACGCTCGGTATGAGAGCGGAGTCGAAGAAGGCGTGGGCATCAGCCCACAGGTGGTAGGCGTCGAGGAAGTCCATGGTCAGACTAGGCCCTTCTCGGCGAGCGCGTAGCGGACGGCTGAGGGACCACTGGCCCCGGTGAGGTAAGCCCGCTCCGAGACCAGGACCAAGTCGAAGGCGAGCCCACGCAACTGGTCGAAGACGGGCTCCCGGACGTACTGGGAGTCGGGCCACCACTCAAGCTTGGGCAAGCGGTAGCGGTCCAGGGCGTCGGCGGCCTTGACCACGTCGGTGATGCGCTCGGCGCGGGCGTGGTCGGCCTTGTCGTCGGCCGCGAACTCCTCGTACGGGAGGTCGTGCAGCCGTACGGCCGCGGCCGCCTGCACGATCCGCCTTGGTGCGGCGGCGAGACCGAAGTGGCCCCAGACGGTGTCGGCGTTCGCCGCGAGCCAGACGGCCGCGCGGGCGCCATGCCCGCGGTCCTCCTGGTCGTTGCGCCGCTGGCAGTCATGTACGGCGGCGGCGAGGATCACCGTGGTGGCGTCGGCGTCGCCGAGGCCGTTCGCCTCGGCGAGGACGGCGGCGAGCGCCGCCGTCCTCATGGCATGCCGCACGCCGTGGAGCGACGTGTACAGCCGGGGGTCTGCCCACCACTGTGTCGGCATTCCGCCGTGCACGAGCAGTTCCTTCGACTGCGGGCGCAGGACCGGCGCCAGCGTCGGCGGGAGGTTGGGCCTGTGGTCGCTGATCCATGCGACGGTGGCGTGGTCCATGTGCTGGTGGAGCGGGAGCTGCCCTCGGGCAGCCAGGTCGATCAGACTTGCGGTCAACGGGGTCGTGCTCACTCGTGCCCACCCCCTTGGTGGTCTCCGCGGTGATGTTCCCTACCGGATCGGCGCGGCCTGCTGTTCGCGCTCCTTGCGTTCCTTCTGAGCGGCCTCAAAGGCGGCGGTGAAGTCGGCCAACTCCTGCTCCGTCATCAGGGCCACGCCGAGCGCCACAGCGACGTCCGTGATCCTGGCCTCGGCCTCGGCACGGGCGGCGCCCGATGCCCCGTCTTCCAACAGGACCTCGAACTCGGCGTGGTAGCCCCACGCCTCACTCCACTTGACCGCGATCTCGACGTCGCCGAAGCGGAAGTTGTGACGGAAGTTGAACGCCTCGTGCATGGCCGTCTCGAACCCGAGGGCGTTGAATACCCGCACCGCGGCGGAAACGTCGGCGGGGGCGATGGCGAACTCGGTCTCCGCGAAGGCCGCTCCCTGCCCGATCCTGCTCCCCTTGAGGGTGATCTTGGCGGTGCCGGCAGCCGTGTTGTCCGTGACCTTCAGGAGTTGCTCGGGCAGCGCGTAGAAGTAGATGTGCTTGTCGTCGGGGCCCAGGTCTTCGCCGTCCCTCTTCAGGCGGGAGACGAGCTGGTCGTGAATCTCCTTGTTGAAGCGGGCACGCATCTCGATCTCGACGGCCACGGGCCTGTCTCCTTGTTTCGGGCATGGCGGAGCCAGCCGGACCCCGTCGTGCTGAGGCTGTCCGGTCGGGCGCCGCTATGAGGTTGGTGGTCAACCTGGGTGATGCGTGCCGACCGCATCACCCAGGTGAGTCAGCAGGTCTCAGCTCAGGTCGCCGAAGCGCGCCTCGACGACACCCGCGTGCAGGTAGGTCGGCAGGGAGACGCCGCCCACAGACATACGGGTGGTGGCGACCTGCTCCTCCGTCTCGCCGGGGAAGCCCTCCAGCAGACGCAGGCACTGTTCGACCCACTCGCGCGACGCGGGCCAGTCACCCAGGTCGCGATGGCGTACGGCCAAGGCATACGCGGTCTCGGTGGCCGCCCAGCGGTCGGTCGCCAGCTCGCGCTGGAAGATCGACTCCAGCTCGCCGGTGGAGGCAAGGCGGGTCTGGTTGGTCATGGTGCCCTCTCGGTTCAAACGGTCGTGCCCCAGTGGTGATCAACGTCCAGGCGTCCCTGCGGTGACGCCGTGACCCGCTGCTAGTAGGTGTAGATCTCGGCCAGCGTCTTGTAGTCCTGCAGTTCGCCCATGTCGAACCACAGCTCCACCTCCTGCTTGGCCTCGTCCGCGTTTCCGGAGGCGTGTACGAGGTTCGCGACCGCCTTGCCGGAGGCGGTGCTGGCCGCCGAGCTGTAGTGGGAGAGGTCTCCCCGCACCGTGCCGGCCGGAGCCTGGTTCGGGTACGTACTGCCGACGATCTTGCGGACCGTCGCGATCGCGTCGAAGCCTTCCAGCACCAGGGCGATGACCGGTCCCTGCTGCATGAACGTCGAGGTGACGTTGTAGACCTCGGCCCCCAGCCGCTCTTCCAGGTCGAAGTAATGCTTGCGGGTGAACTCCTCGTCCATCCACTTCATCTTCGTGCCGACGATCTTCAGTGCGGCGTCCTCGAACCGCGAGATGATCCTTCCCGCCAGGCCACGCGCCAGCGCATCGGGCTTGAGCAGGACGAGCGTGCGCTCGACCGTGTGTGCCTGAACCTCGGCCATTGGCTCCCTTTCGCCGTACCAGATAACGAACATGACGTGCTATCAGCAGTCGTCCGTTGAGGTTACCGGCGCTGACCGGATGATTCAGACGTGCGGTCAAGGCCCCGGCAGGGCGATCATCCGCGTGGAAGGGAGGCCGGTTCGCCAGCGTCCTGATCTGGCCAACTTGCCGTTATCTGTTATCCGCTGAGCGTGCGCACCTAGAATCTCCCTGCGGTCGTCCGGCGCTCTCGCGCCTCTTGCACTTCTCCCAGGAGCCGAGCTACGAGCAGTGGCTTCCCCGGCTCCCGATGACTTCGATTCTTCCGGCGCTCTTCGCGCGAGCCAATGCAGTGCCGGTGCAGTAGGAGTGCAGTACGGCCTGACGGAGTTCCTGCACTGAGACAGCGATGAGGGGGCAGTCCTCGTGGACGTGGTCGAGCGCTGGACTGGCCGGTACGCGTGCCTGTTGCAGTCCGCTCTGCGGCTCGGGAACGAACAGTTCGCCGCTCATCTGGGCATTGCCGTCAGGACAGTGGCGGCCTGGCATGCCGACCCGTCTGTCATGCCTCGCCGGGAGATGCAGCAGCTACTCGACACGGCGCACGAGCAGGCCCCGCCCGCCGTACGTCAGCGCTTCGCGCTTCTGCTGGCGAAGGAGCAGCCGCCGTCAGGCTCAGTCCCACCCGGTGCGCAGGCACTGCGTGTGGCCATCGCGGTGGTCGTCCGCGACAGCGACGTCCTTCTGGTCTGCCGTCGGGACAGCGACGCTGCGGGGATCACGTGGCAGTTCCCGGCTGGAGTCATCAAGCCCGGCGGAAAGGCGGAGACCACCACGGTACGCGAGACGTTGGACGAGACAGGGGTCCACTGCGCGGTACGCAAGCATCTCGGGAACCGGCTGCACCCGGCCACCCGCGTCCTGTGTGAGTACTTCCTCTGCGAGTACCTGGCCGGTGAAGCCACCAACAGCGACACCGCGGAGAACATCGACGTGATGTGGGTGCCCAGAAACGCGGTGCCCCGTTTCATCTCCGTCGATACGATCTTCCCACCCGTCCTGGCCGCCCTGGAGGAGCAGACGTGACGCAGCAGACCACGGACGAGCGGCCTGGCATCGCCGCCGCCATCGTCGTTCACGAGGGCCGTGTGCTCATGGTCCGCCGCCGGGTGAGCGAGGGGCAGCTCTCCTGGCAGTTCCCCGCCGGCGAGGTCGAACCCGGCGAGGAACGTGAGGCCGCCGCCGTACGGGAAACCCAGGAGGAGACAGGGCTGACCGTTGAGGCGGTCAAGCTGCTCGGCGAGCGCGTCCACCCCAAGACAGGCCGCCTCATGTCCTACACCGCCTGCCAGATCCTGGGCGGCACAGCTCACGTCGCCGACACCGAGGAGCTGGCTGAGCTTGCCTGGGTCGCCCACGGCGACATCCCCGAGTACGTGCCGTACGGGCTGTTCGAGCCGGTGCAGGACTACCTCGACGGGGCCTTGTCCGCATAAGCGACTTCAGCCGCCGCCGCAGGGGCGCCGAAGGGCACCGAGACCTTGTGGTGCTTCGCCGAGTGGACATCGGCTGCCGCATGTCGAGACGACGGGTGAGGCAGACGCCCGTCCGGACCGTGCGGAGTGGCTGCGGTTCGCGGGCGACTTGACAGCGGCTCAGGCTGGTGCAGTGTCCGCGTACCGAGCGCACTCGGGTGATCGGCTGCGCCACGTGAGGGGTTCCCTCCCCGCACCGCTCGGGTAACCGTGCCGGTCACCGTGAGCCGCTGAACCCTCCCGGGACGAAGCCACAGGCGGCACACGGCCCGGGAAGGCGCCCCCGGGCCGCGTGTCCGCGGCCGACCGCGCTACGCCCCCGCGCCCCTCAGGTGGCGGTCCGCGAAGTCCAGTTCCAGGCGGACCTGCTTGATGCGCTCGTCCACCACCAGCGAGCCGTGGCCGGCGTCGTAGCGGTACACCTCGTGCACCGCGCCGCGTGCCTCCAGCCGCTTCACGTAGTTGTCGATCTGCCGGATCGGGCAGCGCGGGTCGTTGACCCCCGCGGAGATGTGGACCGGTGCCGTCACCCGGTCCACGTAGGTCAGCGGCGAGGACGCCTCGTAGCGCTCGGGCACCTCCTCCGGCGTGCCGCCGAGCAGGGTGCGGTCCATCGCCTTCAGCGCCTCCATCTCGTCGTGGTACGCCGTGACGTAGTCGGCGACCGGCACCGCCGCGATGCCCAGCGTCCACGCGCCGGGCTGGGTGCCCAGGCCGAGCAGGGTGAGGTAGCCGCCCCAGGAACCGCCGGTCAGGACCAGCCGGTCCGGGTCGGCGAGGCCCGAGGCCACCGCCCACTCCCGGACCGCCGCGATGTCCTCCAGCTCGATCAGTCCGACCCGGTGCTTGAGCGCGTCCGTCCACGCCCGTCCGTACCCCGTCGAGCCGCGGTAGTTGACCCGCACCACCGCGTATCCGTGGTCCACCCAGGCCGCCGGGCCCGCCGCGAAGGCGTCGCTGTCGTGCCAGGTCGGACCGCCGTGGATGTCGAACACCGTGGGCAGCGGGCCCTCGGCGCCGGCCGGCCGCTGCACCAGCGCGTGGATGCGCCCACCGGGGCCCTCCACCCACACGTCCCGCACCGGCACCGAGCCCGGGGACTTCATCCCGGGCGGGCTCAGCACCACGCCGCCCGCCGTCGAGCGCACCGCGGACGGCTCCGCCGCCGAGGACCACAGGTACTCCACGGCGCCGTCCGGGCGGGCCGTCGCCCCCGACACCGAGCCCGGCGGGGTCGCGACCCGCTCCAGCCGGCCCCCGGCCAGGTCGTAGCGGAAGAGCTCGCTGCGGGCCTCGAAGCCGTGCGCGATCAGCAGGCCGCTGCCGTCGGGGTACCACTCCGCGCTCACGTCACCGGGCAGGTCCAGCGCGAGGTCGCGCTGCTCGCCCGTGGCCACGTCCCACACCAGCGGCTCCCAGCGGCCGCGCCGCTGGTGCCCGATGAGCAGCCGGCTGTCCCCGTCCACCGGGGCGAAGCCCAGGACCTCAAGGCCCAGTTCCTCGGTGCCGCCCGCGGTGTCGTCCAGCTCGGCGACCGCGGTGCCGTCGGGGCGCAGCACGCGCAGCGCCGAGTGCATCGCGTCGCCGTGCTCGGTGTGCTCGACCGCGATCAGGGTGCCGTCGTGCGAGAGGTCGCCGACGCCCGCGGACTCGCGGTGGCGGTAGATCTCCACCGGGGACTCCCCGGCGCGGGCCAGGTGGATCGTCGTGCCGTCCTCGTCCGTGGAGCGGCCCACGACCGCCGTACGGCCGTCCCGGCCCAGGGCGAGACCGGCGGGGTAGGACGGGTCGAGGCCCGGGGCGGCGAGCTCGTCCTCGCCGCCGCCGAAGAGCTGGCGGCGCCAGACGCCGAACTCGTCGCCGTCCTTGTCGTCGAACCACCAGATCCAGGCGCCGTCCGGGGTGAGCACGCCGTCCGTCGTGCCGTTGGGCCGGTCGGTGACCTGGCGCTGCTCGCCGGTGGCCCGGTCCCAGGCGTACAGCTCGTAGGTGCCCGTGGCGTTCGACACGAACAGCGAGTGGTCCGGGGCGTCCTCCGCCCAGTCCGGCAGCGACACCCGGGGCGCCCGGAAGCGCTTCTCCCAGTCCGGCACGGCCTCGTCCTGCTTGTGGTGATCCCGCGAATCGGACCCGTGGCTCTCAGTCATGGCCCCATAGTGCCCGGCCCGGCCGACAATCCGCCCGAGAGGTCCCCAGCCTGTGGACAACTTCACGGAGGCGGACCCCGGGCCCCGCCTCCCGGACGGCGCCCCGTACCGTTCAGGTGTGTACCGGTTTCTGCTGACGCCCCGTTGGTGGGGGATCAACGTCTTCGTCCTGCTCGCCATCCCCTTCTGCCTGTACCTGGGGTTCTGGCAGCTGGGCCGCTTCGAGGCGCGTGTCCAGGAGGAGCGCGGCGCCGGCGCGCAGGCCGTGTCGGCCGAGCGCGCCCCCGCCCGCCCGTTCGCCGAGCTGCTGCCGGTGGACAAGGCGACCTCGGGCAAGCAGGTCACCGCGAGCGGACGCTACGGTGAACAGCTGCTCGTCCCCGACCGCGAACTCGACGGCCGGCAGGGCTACTACGTCCTGACGCTGCTGCGCACCGACGGCGGCAGGGCGCTGCCGGTCGTGCGGGGCTGGCTGCCGGGCGACGCGTCCCGCGCCGAGCCGCCCGCGGCCCCCGCCGGCCAGGTCACCGTCGCCGGAGCCCTCCAGGCACCCGAGGTCCCCGGGGACAACGGCGTGAGCGCGCGCGGCGGCCTGCCCGCCGGCCAGACGGCCGCGATCAGCTCGGCGTCCCTGGTGAACCTGGTGCCGTACGCGATCTACGACGCCTGGGTCACCCTCGGCACCGCCGACTCGGGGATGACGGCGGTCCCGGCCGCCGCGCCCAACGACACCGGGCTGACCCTGAAGGCGTTCCAGAACCTCGGCTACACCGGCGAGTGGTTCGTCTTCGCGGCCTTCGTGCTCTTCATGTGGTTCCGTCTGGTGCGCCGCGAGGTGGAGTCCGTCCGGGACGCCGAACTCGGGCTGGTCCCGGACGAGAGGCCCGTCCCCGCCCCGTCCGGCGTCTGAGGCGCGGGCGCCCGGGGCCCCTGGGCCCCGGTGCGGTCCGCGCCCCGCGGCGACGGTGCGGTCCGCGCGCAGACGCCCCGACCGCCGTGAAAAGGGCCCGCGCGCCGGGGAAGGGGGGCCTACGCCCCGGGCAGCACGCCGGTCCAGTAGATGACGCCCGCACAGGCGTTGTTCAGGGTCACCGTGGCCGTGGGCGCGCCCGCCTCCGCCGTGCCGGCGACCACGACGCTGCCGTCGAGCGTGGGGTTCTGCGGCAGCGTCTGCGGCGCGAGACCGGTGCCGGTGGAGGTGCCGTCGGTGCTGCCGGTGCCTCCGCCGGTGGGGGTCGGGTCGGGGGACGGGTCGCCGCCGCCCGTGCCGCCGCCGCTGTCGCCGTTCGCCGGGCAGGTCGCCGAGGGGATCCAGGCGAACTTGACCTGGTAGGAGTCGCCCGGCCTGAGGACCGGCGCGCCGAGTTCCTGCGACGGGTCGGGCAGCCCGGCCGCGGCGTCCCCGGCGGTGTGCCGGGCCGTGCTGATCTTGGCGGTGTCCGCGGCGCCCTGCGCCACGAAGCTCACCGAGCCGGGACCGCCCACCGTGCAGTCGGCGGCGGAGGCGTTGGTGAAGCGGAAGCCGCCGTAGACGGCGCCGGAGGAGTCGGGCACTCCGGCCGAGCCGACGGGCGCCCCGAACTGCGCGGCCGTACAGGCCGCGAGACCGGCCGCCGCGGTGGCCGCCGGGTCCGCGACGCCCCCGGAGCCGGAGCCCGCGCCGGAACCGGCGTCCCTGTCCTTCTCCTTGCCGCCGCCCTTGTCCTGGTCCTGGTTCCGGCCCGAGGGGCCGCCGGAGCCGCTCCCGCCGCCCTCGGTCTCCTTGCCCTGGCCGGAGCCGCCCTGGGCCTGCTCGCCGTGTCCGGCGGCGGACGGGTTGACGTCGGCGCCGCCGGAGGTGGACACGTGCACCACGGCCGGGACGGCGGTGCCGACGAACAGGGCCGCGGCGGCCATCCCGACCAGTGCCTGCCTCTTGCGCGCCCGGCGGGCCGGCACCGCACGCCGCAGACGCTCCAGCGTGCCGTCGCGCGGCTCGATCTCCTGGACCGCGTCGTGCAGTATGCGGCGCAGTGCCAGCTCGTCCGATTCGAGCCCGTCGGGGCCCTGGTCGTCGGGGCCGTCGTTCACAGTTGCGTTCCCAGCGTGCGAGTGCTTCGGCTGTCGCCCGTCCTGCCGCTCCACGGGTCCCCGGCTCCCCCGCGCCCCGAGGGGCGCGGACGGGTCCGCGGAGGGTTCGCGGGCGGCCTGCGGAGCCCGCCGCCCGTCCTGGTCCTCGCTCATGCCGGTGCCTCCATGGCGACCCGCAGCGCGGCGATGCCGCGTGAGCCGTACGCCTTCACCGAGCCCAGCGAGATACCGAGGGTCTCGGCGACCTGCGACTCCGTCATGTCCGCGAAGTACCGCAGCACCAGCACCTCGCGCTGCCTGCGCTGCAGGCCCTTCATCGCCTTGATGAGGGAGTCGCGTTCGAGCTGGTCGTACGCCCCCTCCTCCGCGCTCGCCATGTCGGGCATCGGCTTGGACAGCAGCTTCAGGCCGAGTATCCGGCGCCGCAGCGCGGAGCGGGAGAGGTTGACGACCGTCTGGCGCAGGTACGCGAGGGTCTTCTCCGGGTCGCGGACGCGCTTGCGCGCGGAGTGCACCCGGATGAACGCCTCCTGCACGACGTCCTCGCAGGAGGCGGTGTCGTCGAGGAGGAGAGCGGCGAGGCCCAGCAGCGAGCGGTAGTGCGCCCGGTAGGTCTCGGTGAGGTGGTCGACGGTCGTGCCGGCCGCCGCGGTGTTCTCGGCCTCGGTGCCGTCACGCTGACTGGGGATGCGGGCGGGCCGCGCTGCGGGCATGGGCGCGATCACCGGCATGCCGCCGGGCGCACCGGACATGCGGGACCGGCCGGGCCGGCGGGGCGGCCGCAGGGCCGTGCCGCGGGTCGCCGCGCTGAAGTCGAGTACCTCTGCCACGCCTGTTGGACACGCCTCCCCCCACGAGGGTTGTACGTGCCGTGCACCACTTCCGCCGCGGCCCCCGCGGTCGGCCCTCCGGTGCCAGGCGGCACGGCCGACCGTGCGTCAAACGCCCTCATGCCTACCCGCTCTTCCCTCAAGTCTCATGTGAACGGGCGTCCCCACGCCCGCTCATGGCGTCCCCACGCCGGAAAAACGCGCCTCGCACGCCCCGGAAAGGGCGACCGCAAAGACGCTCCCCGCTCTGCAAGCGGTTGCAGAGCGGGGAGAAAAATCTTCTATCGCCGCGGCGGTCCTGATCAAGTGGTCCGGACCATCGTTCGGCTCACATTCCTGACGTGGATCCTACAAACGGGGGCCGCCGGATCCCAGGGGATTTCCCTCCGGCGGCACCGTCCGCTCAGGCGAGCTCCGCCGCCACCAGCTCGGCGATCTGCGCGGTGTTCAGCGCGGCGCCCTTGCGCAGGTTGTCGCCGCACACGAAGAGTTCGAGCGCGGTCGGGTCGTCGAGGGCGCGCCGCACCCGGCCCACCCAGGTGGGGTCGGTGCCCACGATGTCGGCGGGGGTGGGGAACTCGCCCGCCTCCGGGTCGTCGTACAGCACGACCCCCGGCGCGGTCGCCAGGATCTCGCGCGCCTTGGCGACCGTGACCTGCCCCTCGAAGCGGGCGTGCACGGTCAGCGAGTGCCCGGTGAGCACGGGCACCCGCACACAGGTCACCGCGACGGGCAGGTGCGGCAGTCCGAGGATCTTGCGGGACTCGTCGCGGACCTTCATCTCCTCCGAGGACCAGCCGTCCTCGCGCAGCGAACCGGCCCACGGTACGACGTTCAGCGCGACCGGCTCGGGGAACGGCCCGGTGTCGTCGCCCACGGCCCGCCGTACGTCACCGGGGCTGGTCCCCAGTTCCGTGCCGGAGACCAGGGACAGCTGCCGGCGCAGCGTCTGCACGCCGGCCCGGCCCGCCCCGCTCACCGCCTGGTAGGAGGAGGCGACGAGCGAGCGCAGCCCGAACTCGGCGTGCAGGGCGCCGAGCGCCACGATCATGGAGAGGGTGGTGCAGTTGGGGTTGGCGACGATCCCGCGCGGACGCATCCGCACCGCGTGCGGATTGACCTCGGGCACGACCAGGGGCACCTCCGGATCCATCCGGAAGGCGCCCGAGTTGTCCACCACCACGGCCCCCTTCGCGGCGGCGACCGGAGCCCATCGGGCGGACAGCTCGTCCGGGACGTCGAACATCGCGACGTCGATCCCGTCGAAGGCGTCCTCGGTGAGCGCCACCACCTCGACCTCCTCGCCGCGCACGGCCAGCTTGCGGCCGGCCGAGCGCGGGGAGGCGATCAGGCGGATCTCACCCCAGACGTCCGCGCGCTGGGACAGGATCTGGAGCATGACCGTGCCGACGGCTCCGGTCGCCCCCACGACCGCGAGCGCCGGTCGACGGGTCATCGCCCGGTGCCCCCGTACACGACAGCCTCGTCGCTGTCGGAGTCGAGCCCGAAGGCGGAGTGCACGGCGCGCACGGCCTCGTTGACGTCGTCGGCGCGGGTGACGACCGAGATGCGGATCTCGGACGTCGAGATCAGCTCGATGTTCACCCCGGCGTCGGACAGCGCCTTGAAGAAGTCGGCCGTGACGCCCGGGTTCGTCTTCATGCCGGCGCCGACGAGGGAGATCTTGCCGATCTGGTCGTCGTAGCGCAGGGAGTCGAAGCCGATGCCGCCCTTGTTCTTCTCCAGGGCGTCGATGGCCTTGCGGCCCTCGGACTTGGGCAGCGTGAAGGAAATGTCCGTCAGGCCGGTGGAGGCCGCGGACACGTTCTGCACGATCATGTCGATGTTGATCTCGGCGTCGGAGATCGCGCGGAAGATCGCGGCGGCCTCGCCCGGCTTGTCCGGTACGCCGACGACCGTGACCTTGGCCTCGGAGGTGTCGTGCGCGACACCGGAGATGATGGCCTGCTCCACGTGCTCGTCCCCTTGATCGATCGGCTCGCTGCTGACCCACGTGCCCCGCAGCCCGCTGAAGCTGGAGCGGACGTGGATCGGGATGTTGTAGCGCCGGGCGTACTCCACACAGCGGTGGAGCAGCACCTTCGAGCCGGACGCGGCCAGCTCCAGCATGTCCTCGAAGGAGATCCAGTCGATCTTCTTCGCCTTCTTGACCACCCGCGGGTCGGCGGTGAACACGCCGTCGACGTCGGTGTAGATCTCGCAGACCTCGGCGTCCAGGGCCGCGGCCAGCGCGACCGCGGTCGTGTCGGACCCGCCGCGCCCCAGCGTGGTGATGTCCTTGCTGTCCTGGCTCACGCCCTGGAAACCGGCGACGATCGCGATGTTGCCCTCGTCGACGGAGGTCCGGATGCGGCCGGGCGTGACGTCGATGATCCGGGCTTTGTTGTGGACCGAGTCGGTGATGACCCCTGCCTGGCTGCCGGTGAACGACTGGGCCGAGTGGCCCAGGTTCTTGATCGCCATCGCCAGCAGGGCCATGGAGATCCGCTCTCCGGCGGTCAGCAGCATGTCGAGCTCGCGCCCGGCAGGCATCGGGGATACCTGCTCGGCGAGATCGATCAGCTCGTCCGTCGTGTCGCCCATCGCGGAAACCACGGCGACCACCTGGTGGCCGTTCTTCTTGGCTTCCACGATCCGCTTGGCGACGCGCTTGATGCCCTCGGCATCGGCTACGGAGGAGCCTCCGTACTTCTGCACGACAAGGCCCACGTGCGCTCCTCGCTCAGTCCGTGTGTGTCGGCTCAGTTTACCGAGCGTCCGCATACGACCCCGGGGTTCCCAGATGGTGAGATCCGGACGCTCGGGAGGGTGTCTGCCCGGTCGCGGTCGGGCCATACGGAGAAGTGGCGCAGCTCACCCGGGCCGGGACGCCGCGCGGACCGGCCGCGCGCGCCGCGCCGCCGCCCGGCCGCGCCCGCTACTTCGCCTGGCGCAGGCCCAGCGGCTCGCTGATCTCCCGCTGCATGACGCGGCCGGCCTCGAACTCCAGCGTCTCGTCGCCCACGCCCTGGTCGGTGTCCAGGCCGTCCAGCTCGGCCAGCGGCTGGTCGAGGCGGATGTGGGCGAGGACGGAGTGCAGGGCGCGCAGGGTCGCCGAGGCGGTGGTCCCCCAGTTGGAGAAGTAGGAGAACTGCCACCACCACAGGGCCTCCGCGGTGCGGCCCGACCGGTAGTGGGCCATGCCGTGGCGCAGGTCGGTGATGACGTCGGCCAGGTCGTCGGAGATCCGGGCCGGGACCGGGGCCCTGCGGGGCTCGTAGGGGTCGAAGACCTCGGAGTAGACGTCGACCGGGTCCAGCAGCCGGGCGAGGTTCTCGCGCAGTTCGTCCACGTCCGGCTCCGGGCCCAGGTCGGGCTCGTAGCGCTCCTCGGGGACGATGTCCTCGTGGGCGCCCAGGCGCCCGCCCGCCAGCAGGAGTTGGGAGACCTCCAGCAGCAGGAAGGGCACGGTGGAGCCCGGCTCGTCGCCCTTCGCGACCTCCGTCACCGCGACCAGGAAGCTCTCGATCTGGTCCGCGATCTGGACCGCGAAGTCGTCCGGGTCGTGCTCGGTCGCGTGCAGCGTGGCGTCAGACATCTAGGAGTCGTCTCCCCTCGAAGGCGCGGCCGAGGGTGACCTCGTCCGCGTATTCCAGGTCGCCGCCCACCGGGAGGCCGCTGGCCAGGCGGGTGACCTTCAGGCCCATGGGCTTGATCATGCGGGCGAGGTACGTGGCCGTGGCCTCGCCCTCCAGGTTCGGGTCGGTGGCCAGGATCAGCTCCGTGACCGCGCCGTCGGCGAGCCGCGCGAGGAGTTCCCGTATCCGCAGGTCGTCCGGGCCGACGCCCTCGATCGGGCTGATCGCGCCGCCGAGGACGTGGTAGCGGCCGCGGAACTCGCGGGTCCGCTCGATCGCGACGACGTCCTTCGGCTCCTCCACCACGCAGATCACCGCCGGGTCGCGGCGCGCGTCGCGGCAGATGGCGCACAGCTCCTCCTGCGCGACGTTGCCGCAGACGGCGCAGAAGCGGACCTTCGCCTTGACCTCCGTCAGCGCGTGCGCGAGGCGCCGGACGTCGGCGGGCTCGGCCTGGAGGATGTGGAAGGCGATCCGCTGCGCGCTCTTGGGACCGACGCCGGGCAGCCGCCCCAGCTCGTCGATGAGGTCCTGGACCACGCCTTCGTACAACGGACTGCCGCCCTTCCTGGTGGTTCCTTACGGTGCGTACGGTAGTTGGCCGCGGCCCGTCCGAGAAAGACGGGCGGCCGACGTCCCGGGAATCAGAAGGGCAGGCCCGGGATGCCGCCGCCGCCCAGGCCCTGGGCGAGCGGGCCGAGCTTCTGCTGCTGGAGGTTCTGGGCGTTGTCGTTGGCCGCCTGCACGGCCGCGACGATCAGGTCGGCGAGGGTCTCGGTGTCCTCCGGGTCCACCGCCTTCGGGTCGATCCTCAGGGCCCGCAGCTCGCCGGCGCCCGTCACGGTGGCCCGCACCAGGCCGCCGCCGGCCTGGCCGTCGACCTCCGTGCGCGCCAGTTCCTCCTGCGCGTTCGCCAGGTCCTGCTGCATCTTCTGGGCCTGCTGGAGCAACTGCTGCATGTTGGGCTGGCCACCACCGGGGATCACGATTCAGCTCCTTGCGTCCGTACGGGGACTCCTGCTCGGCTTTCCCGTTCAGCACGAGCCTACGTGGTCCGAGCGGCCGTCGCCCCGGCACTCTTTCGAGTGAGAGCAACCGGGGCCCTATACCTGATCAAGGCCCGTTTCCGGGCGGAAAGGACGCGAAAGCCGGCTCCGCGCCACCCATTGGGCGGTAGGAAAGGGGCCGGCGCGTCAGCCTCGGGTGTCGCGTGACGTTCCGTGCGCCGCGGGGGTCGTACCCGGCGTACGCCCTGTCACGCGCCGTGATCAGCAAGGAGGGCCGGGTGGGTCAGCCGGAGATGCAGCCCGAGAGGCCGCCGCAGGACGGGCGGGGCGGCGAGGGGGCCGCCGGACCGCGGCCCGGCGATCTGACGGGGCGGGCGTTTCCGCTCGGGGACTGGGGGGAGCCCGCGGTGCGGCTGCACGAGCTGTACCGGTGGGTGGAGCGCGGGGCGCTGGACACCGCGGCGTGGTACCTCGCGGACCGGGTGTGGAAGCGGCGCGGCGCGCGTGCGCTGCGCGGCGGCGCGGCGGGCGGGGCGGTGGTCGGCGCGGCGCTGCCGCTGCTGGACCTGACGGGGGTCGCGACCGGTGTCTCGCCCTGGGGATATCTGGCGCTGCTGCTGGCCGTGGCGTGTGTGGGGGTCGACCGGTTCTTCGGGGTGACCTCGGGGTGGATGCGGGACGTCGCCACCTCGCAGGCCGTGCAGCGGCGGCTCCAGGCGCTCCAGTTCGACTGGGCGACGGAGAGCGTGCGCGAGGTCCTGGGGCCGGCCGAGGGCACGGCGAGCGAGGCCGCCGAGCGGTGCCTGTCGGTGCTGCGCCGGTTCTCGGAGGACATGAGCGAGCTGGTGCGGGCGGAGACGGCGGACTGGATGGTGGAGTTCCGCACCGGGTCGGCGCCCATGGGCATCCAGTCGGCCGTGGCCTGCGGCACCCGCCAGGACGCGGGGGCCGGACCGGGCCGGTTCCCGGTACCGCCTCCGAACGGCACCCGCCCGAACATGCCCCGCCAGCGTCCGCCGGAGCCGCGCTGAGGCATTCCGGCCACCGGCCGTCGCCACGGGGGCGGAGCGGGGGTGCCGCGAGTGCGGGGCTGCCCGGAGGAGGGGCGGGCGGCGGTCCGGCCGCCGACTGCCGTACGGCGCTCACCGCTTGGTGTACGTCAGCCGCTTCCCGCTGCCCGTGTCCAGGCGCTCCAGCCTGCCGTCGGGCAGCAGGGTGACCTCGGTGGCGCCGCCCGGCGAGCAGGTGGGCGGCTGCCCCACCGTCACCGTGGACGGGCCGATCCGCAGCGGGCCCGCGGAGCCCGGCGTCCCGGCGAGCGGCGCCTCGAACTCGCAGTGGTAGGTGCCGGTTCCGGCGGGGCCCTCGGCGACGAGGGACAGGACCGTTTCTCCCACCTCGCCCTGGCGGATGGTCAGCCGGCGGGTGTCCTCGCCGCCGCTCACGGACGTCCAACTCCCCAGGTAGGCGCGGGGGACGGTGCCGTCCGCCGGTGACGCGGACGGGCCGGGGGCGGTCGCGGAGGCGGTCGGACCGGCGGGCGCCGGGGCGTCGGCGGGCGCGCTCGCGGACGGGCCGCGGGTCGCCGGGTCGTGCCCGGTCCGGTCGCCCCCGCCGCCGCTCATCAGCGCGTACACCGAGCCGCCCGCGCCCAGCGCGACGACCAGGGCGACGGCGACGAGGGCCACCGTGGAACGTCCGCTGCGCCGGGGCTCCTCGGGCGGGGCGGCGGGCAGGTACGGCAGCGGCGGACCGCCGTACGGCGGGGTGGCCTGCCGGGGCTGCGGAAAGCCGTACGCCGGCTGCTG
Organism: Streptomyces zinciresistens K42; assembly: GCF_000225525.1. GTDB lineage: Bacteria > Actinomycetota > Actinomycetes > Streptomycetales > Streptomycetaceae > Streptomyces > Streptomyces zinciresistens. Next base: position 19,543 of record NZ_AGBF01000128.1, read on the forward strand.
CGGATGCTGCTG
>NZ_AGBF01000127.1 GCF_000225525.1 Streptomyces zinciresistens K42
CCCTCCACTCCTCGACCAGCGCGTCGGGGTCGTCCTCGCGGGCGGTGTCGAGGGCGGGGACGACGTATGCGGCCAGACGGCGGTCGCCGGGGCGGTCCTCGCGGGCGATCACGGTGACCTGGTCGACGGCGGGGTGGCCGCGCAGCACGGACTCGATCTCGCCCGGCTCGATCCGGAAGCCGCGGATCTTGATCTGGGCGTCGGCGCGGCCGAGGAACTCCAGCCGCCCGTCGCCCTTCCAGCGCACCAGGTCGCCGGTGCGGTAGAGGCGTTCGCCGGGTGCGCCGAACGGGTCGGCGACGAACCGCTCGGCGGTCAGGCCGGGCCTGCCGAGGTAGCCGCGCGCCAGCCCCTCCCCCGCGAGGTGGAGCTCGCCGGTGACGCCGACCGGCACGGGGCGCAGCCGGGCGTCGAGGACGTAGGCGCGGGTGCCGGGGTCGGGCACGCCGATCGGCACGATCGCGCCCGCCGGGATGTCCGGATCGCACAGCCCGAGCGTGGAGTTGGTGGTCGCCTCGGTCGGCCCGTAGGCGTTGAACATCATCCGGCCGCGGGCGTAGCGGCCGACCAGTTCGGGTGAGACGCGTTCCGTGCCCGCGAGCAGGGTGGCGGTCGGCGGCAGCAGGACGTCGTCCGGCAGCGCGGACAGCAGCGCGGGCGGAAGGATCATGAAGGTGATGCCGTGGGCGTGCGCGTAGGCGGCGAGGGGGGCGGCGGGGACGCGGAGTTCGGCCGGTACGACGACCAGGCGGCCGCCGGAGAGCAGGCCGAGGCACAGGTCCCAGAACGCGACGTCGAAGCTGGGCGAGGCGAACTGGAGCACTCTGCTGTGCGGGCCGACGCCGAAGCGCTCGCTCTGGGTGGCGACGAGTTTGGCCACGCCGCTGTGGGCGAGGACGACGCCCTTGGGGCGGCCGGTCGAGCCGGAGGTGTAGATGACGTAGGCGGCGCCGCGCACGGTGAGGGGGGCGCCGCGGTCGGCGTCGGTGGGATCGTGGACCGGGCGGGCGGCCAACTCGGCGGCCGTGTCGGGGGAGTCGAGCACCAGCGGCGCCGTGCCGTCCCGCTCGGGCAGGTCGCGGACGGTCTCGGCGGTGGTCACCACGCAGACGGGCGCCGCGTCGCCGAGCATGTACGCGATGCGGTCGGCGGGGTAGTCGTGGTCGATCGGCAGATAGGCGGCGCCGGACTTCAGGACGGCGACCTCGGCGACGATCAGGTCGGTGGAGCGCGGCAGGGCGAGGGCGACGATGCGCTCGGGTCCGGCGCCGCGGGCGAGCAGGGCGTGGGCGAGCCGGTTCGCGCGCTCGTCCAGCTGGGCGTAGGTCAGTTGCTCGTCCTCGAAGACCAGGGCGACGGCGTCGGGGCGGGCGCGGACCTGGTCGGCGAACAGGGCGGGCCAGGTGCCGGCGGGAACGGTGTGCCCGGTGGCGTTCCAGTCGTGGACGACCTGCCGGTACTCCCGCTCCCCCAGCGGGGCGAGCCGGTCGGCGGGCCGGTCCGGACGGTCCAGGGCGTCCGTCAGCAGGGTCCGGTAGTGGGCGAGCAGCCGGTCGGCGGTGTCCGCGTCGAACAGGCCCGGTGCATAGGTCACTTGGGCCAGGCCGTCGCGTACCTCCCACAGCAGGTCGGCGGGGGCGGGGAGGTCGCCGGCGGGCCGGGCGGCGGTGGCGAACACGGCGTTGAAGAAGAGGCCGCCGCCGCGGGTCGGACGGGGGCGCAGCTCCTCGGCCAGCATCTCCAGGGGCAGCCGGTGGGCCTCCGCCTCCTGCCGGGCGTCCTCGACGCGCCGGACCAACTCCGCGAAGACCGGCTCGTGTGCGAGGGAGACGCGTACCGGAAGACCGTCGTGCCCGACGGTGACGTCCGCCGCCTGGCCGTAGCGGGCGAGCAGGGCGACGAAGGCGGCGAACAGGACGCCGTCCGGGGCGTCCGGGACCCCGGACAGGGTCCGGGTCTCCCGCGCGGTGGCCGGCCGGGCCGGGTAGGGCCGGTCGACGGGCAGTGGGATCTCCAGCGGAAGCGGAGTCAGCGTCCGCTGCCAGTAGGCCAGGACTTCCTCGGAACCGCACACGGCAGCGTGCCCTCCCCAGCAGGTCGTTCCCGGGCGAGCCGGGGATCGGCGCCATAGTAAGGTAAGGATTACCTAATTCATAGCGGTTGCATGGATGTGGCCAAGGGGTTGGGGCGGCGGCCGAAGTCGCCCTAAAGTCCTCACAGTTAAGGTAAGGCTGACCAAAGGACGTGCACGTGGGGACCTCTGCGGTCCGGGCGGCGAAAGGCCCCCGCGCGGCTCTTCTGCTCGCGCTGTCCGGTGCGGCGCTGCTCGCCCTGTGCGCCCTGTCGATGGCGTTCGGCGCGCTCGGCGTCCCGCCGGACCAGGTCTGGCACACCCTGCTCGGCGACCCGCCCAGCACCCGCGTCGACAACGTCATCTGGTCCGTGCGGCTGCCGCGCACCGCCCTCGGGCTGGCCACCGGCGCGGCGCTCGGCCTGTCGGGCGCGCTGATGCAGGCCCTGACCCGCAACCCGCTGGCCGACCCGGGCATCCTCGGGGTCAGCGCGGGGGCCGCCTTCGCCGTCGTCCTGTCGGTCGGGGTGCTGGGCATCGGCTCCGTCTACGGCTACATCTGGTTCGCGTTCGCCGGTGCGCTGGCCGCCAGCGTGCTGGTCTACGTGCTCGGCGGCCTCGGGCGCTCCGGGACCACGCCGGTGAAACTCGCCCTGGCGGGCGTCGCCGTCACGTCCCTGCTGTTCTCGCTGACCAGCGCGGTCGCGCTGACCGACCCGGACGCCCTGAACCGCTACCGCTTCTGGTCCGCCGGCTCGCTGGCCGACCAGAACACCGAAGTGCTGCTGCGCGTCCTGCCGTTCCTCGCCGTCGGCGGGGTGCTCGCGCTGGCCTGCGCGCCCGCCCTGAACAGCCTCGCCCTCGGCGACGACGTCGCCACGTCCCTCGGACTCAGGCTCGGGTGGGTGCGGGTGCAGGGCGTCGTCGCCGTCACCCTGCTCACGGGCGGCGCGGTCGCCGTGATCGGCCCGGTCGTCTTCGTCGGTCTGGTCGTCCCGCACATCGCCCGGGTCCTGGCGCAGGCCGCCGGTGTCGGCCCCGACCACCGCTGGCTGCTCCCCCTGTCCGCCGTGCTCGCCCCCTGCCTGCTGCTGGCCGCGGACATCAGCGGACGGCTGATCGCCCGGCCCGAGGAGATCCAGGCCGGGCTGCTGGTCGCCTTCATCGGCGGCCCGTTCTTCATCGCGCTGGTACGCCGCCGACGACTCGCGGAGCTGTGAGCCATGACCACCGAACCCGTCCCCGCCCCCGGCCGCAAGGCGCGCGCGGCGCCCGCCCGCGGCGCCCGCCGGCTCACCTTCCGCCTCCCGGTGCCGCCCGTCTCCGGGGTGCTGCGGCCCCGGCTGCCGGCCGTCTGCCTGGGCCTCGCGGCGGCCGCCTTCCTGCTGTTCGGCGTGGGGACGTCGGTCGGCGACATCGACCTGCCGCTCGGTGACGTGCTGCGCGCGCTGGTGGGCGCGGGCGACCCCGGCACCGCGCTCGTCGTGCGCGAACTGCGCCTGCCGCGCGCGCTGGCCGGGCTGCTCGTCGGCATCGCCTTCGGCGTCTCGGGCGCGCTGTTGCAGACGATGACGCGCAATCCGCTCGCCAGCCCCGACATGATGGGCATCACGCAGGGCGCGGGGACCGCCGTGGTCGCCGGGATCGTGCTCGGCCGGGACGGCGGCCTGAGCACCCAGGCGCTCGGGCTGGCCGGGGCGCTGACGGCCGCCCTGCTCGTCTACGCCCTGGCCTGGAAGCGCGGCGCGACCGGCTACCGCATCGTGCTGGTCGGCGTCGGCGTCGCCTGGATCTGCACCAGTGCCACCGACTACCTGATGGCCCGCGGCGAACGCCTCCAGGCGCAGGCGGCGCTGGGCTGGCTGGTCGGCAACCTCAACGGCCGCACCTGGCAGCAGATCACGCCCCTGGCCGTGACGACGGCGGTACTCGTGCCGGTGGCGCTGCTGCTCGGACGCCTGACGCGGACCCTGGAGCTCGGTGACGACGTGGCCCGGGGCCTGGGCACGCGCGTCCAGACCGTACGGGTGGCCGTCCTGCTGGCCTCCGTGGGCCTGGTGGCGTTCGGGACGGCGACCGCGGGGCCGGTGGCGTTCGTCGCGCTCGCCGCGCCGCAGATCGCCCAGCGGCTGGCCGGCACCGCCTTCCCGCCGCCGGTGTGCGCGGGGCTGACCGGGGCCGTGATGGTCCTCGGATCCGATCTCGCGGCGCGCAAGCTCGTCCCCGGCACCGAGCTGCCCGTCGGGATCGTCACGGGCGTGCTGGGCGCCCCCGTACTGCTGTGGCTGCTCGTTCGCGCCAACCGCGCGGGTTCAGGAGGCTGAGGACGTGTCGAAGAAGGACCCCGTGGCGGCCGGCGGCCCCGCACTGCGCGCCGAGAGGCTGCGCCTGGCCTACGACGACCGGATCGTCGTGGAGGATCTGGACCTGGCCGTGCCCCCCGGCCGGATCACGGTGATCGTGGGGGCGAACGCGTGCGGCAAGTCCACGCTGCTGCGGGCCCTCGCCCGGCTGCTGACCCCGAGATCGGGGGCGGTGCACCTCGACGGGCGCTCGATCCACTCCGTTCCCACCCGGACGCTCGCGCAGCGCCTCGGCATCCTGCCGCAGTCGCCGGTCGCGCCGGAGGGACTGACCGTCATCGACCTGGTGGGGCGCGGCCGTTCACCGCACCAGACCTGGTGGCGGCAGTGGTCGTCGGCCGACGAGGAGGCTGTGCACGGGGCGCTGCGGGCGACGGCGATGACGGACCTAGCGCACCGGGCGGTGGACGAACTCTCCGGCGGGCAGCGGCAGCGGGCCTGGATCGCGATGGCGGTGGCGCAGGACACCCCGGTGATGCTGCTGGACGAGCCGACGACGTACCTCGACCTCGCCCACCAGATCGACGTGCTCGACCTGATCACCGATCTGAACCGCCATCAGGGCCGCACGGTGGTGATGGTCCTGCACGACCTCAACCAGGCGTGCCGGTACGCCGATCACGTCGTCGCCATGAAGTCCGGGCGCGTCGTCGCCGAGGGCCCTCCGGCGGAGGTCGTCACGGCCGCCCTGGTGGACGAGGTCTTCGGGCTGCGGTGCGTGGTCGGCGAGGATCCGGTCAGCGGCACGCCGATGGTGGTGCCCGTCGGCCGGCACCACGAGGGCCCGGGACCGGCGGCGATCCCGGTCGCGGACACCACCGGCACACCCGGCAACCGCCATGGCGCCGCCCGTACATGACCCCGTTCAACCATTGCTAGGTAAGGCTAACCTTATCTAGCATGTGCCTGCTGGGGAGAGGACCCGGTGCCCTGCGCCGGAGGGCACCGCGAACTCCCCTCTACAGGAGGCGATGACGCGGTGACGACACTGCACAGTGGGCCGGACTCCATCTACGACGTTCTGGGCATCGGCTTCGGCCCGTCCAACCTCGCACTCGCGATCGCGCTCCACGAGCACGGTGTGACGGCGCGTCAGGGCGGTGTGCTGCGCGCCGCGTTCCTGGAACGGCAGCCCCGGTTCGGCTGGCACCGGGGCATGCTGATCGACGACGCCACGATGCAGGTGTCCTTCCTCAAGGACCTGGTGACGATGCGCGACCCCACCAGCGACTTCAGCTTCCTGTGCTACCTGCGCGAGCGCGGCCGGCTGGTGGACTTCCTGAACCAGAAGACCCTCTTCCCGCTGCGCATCGAGTTCCACGACTACTTCGAGTGGGCCGCCGCCCGCGTGGCGCACCTCGTCGAGTACGGCACCGAGGTGGTCTCGGTGAAGCCGGTCACCGAGGACGGGGAGGTCCGCTACTTCGACGTCGTCAGCCGCGACCCCGCGGCCCCGGACCGTCCGACCGTGCGCCGCACCCGCACGCTGTGCGTGGCCACCGGCCTGGAACCGCATCTGCCGCCCGGCTCACGCCCCTCCGAACGGGTCTGGCACAACAGCGAGTTGCTGCCGCGGGTCGGCGAACTGGGGCGGGACGGGACCCGGGTGCGCCGGGCGGTGGTCCTGGGCGCCGGCCAGAGCGCCGCGGAGGCGGTCGACTACCTGCACCGCGCCTTCCCGGAGGCCGAGATCTGCTCCGTCTTCGCCAAGTACGGCTACACCCCCGCCGACGACAGCCCGTTCGCCAACCGGATCTTCGACCCGGAGGCCGTCGACGTGTACTTCGGCGCCCCGCCAGAGGTGAAGCGGGCGCTGCACGACTACCACCGCAGCACCAACTACTCCGTGGTGGACATGGAGTTGATCGAGGCGCTGTCGCGCACGATGTACCAGGAGAAGGTCCAGGGCAGACAGCGGCTGCGGATGATGAACGTCTCCCGCATCCGCGAGGTCGAGGCGGGCGGGGACGGCGTACGCGTGACGGTGGAGTTCCTGCCCACCGGGGAACGCGAGGTGCTCACCTCCGACCTCCTCGTCTACGCGACGGGGTACCAGCCCCGCGGCATCGGCGACCACCTCGGCGAGATCGCCAAGCTCTGCCTGCGCGACGAGGAGGACCAGTTGCGCGTCGGCCGCGACCACCGCGTTCAGAGCGCGCCCAACGTCGCGGCGGACATCTACCTCCAGGGCGGCACCGAGCACACGCACGGCCTCACCTCGACCCTGCTGTCCACCACCGCCGTGCGCGCCGGGGAGATCTGCGCGTCCCTCCTCGCCCGGCACGGGGCGTCCCCCTCCCGGGCGGGCAGCCTCCTCGGATAGGGGAAGGGGGTGCTTCCGCTCGCCGCCGGCACCCTGCTGCCGGTCGGCGCCACGCTCGCCGTCGCGCTCGCCGTGCTGCTGCTCGCGGCCACCGCCGTGACGGCCCTGTTCCGGCTCTCCCCCGACGCCTCCCGCGGCAGGGCCGGCGAGGTCGTGACGGCGGGCGCGCGGGCGGCCGGCCAACTGGCCGCGGTGTCCCTGGTGATCGGCTGGGCCGTGCACCGCACCGCGGCCCTGCTCGGCTTCCTGCTGCTGATGTTCGCCGTCGCGACCCGCACGGCGGGACGCCGCGTCACGGCGAACGGCACCTGGTGGTGGGCGGCCCTGCCGCTCGCGGTGCCGGTCGTCCCGGTCGTGGCCGCGCTGGTGCTGTCCGGCCTGCTGACCGTGCCGGGCATCGCCGTCGTCCCGGTCAGCGGCATCCTCATCGGCGGCGCGCTGACCGCGACGGTCCTCGCCGGGCGCCGCGCCCTGGACGAGGCCGCCGCCCGGCACGGCGAGGTGGAGGCCGCGCTGTCCCTCGGCCTCCCCGAACGCGAGGCCCGCCTCGAAGTGGTCCGGGGCGCGGCCTCCGACGCCCTGCTCCCGGCCCTGGACCAGACCCGCACGGTGGGCCTGGTCACGCTGCCGGGCGCGTTCGTCGGGATGCTCCTGGCGGGCGCCTCCCCGGTCCTGGCGGGCGCGGTCCAGGTGTTCGTCCTGATCGCCCTGCTCGCGGTCGAGGCGCTGGCGGTGGCCCTGACGGTCGAACTCGTGGCCCGGCGCCTGCTCCACCGCGACCCGCCCCCGGACGGCGGCACCCGCTAGGGCGTGACCGGGAGGGTCCACCGGCTCGCGACGCCCGGCGGACCCTCCCGGCCGCGGCACCGGCCGGCGCGGCGGGCGATCTGCCCGTCACGGAGCGGCGGGCGCCGCGTACGCCGCCCGCCGCGGCACCGGCCGCCGCTCGACCGCCCTCCCGTACGCGCACGCGCGCGTCGCGGGTCCGCGGAGATCCGCCCGAAGGGGGCCTCAGCGGCGGCTGCGCACCAGCAGATGCAGGAAGTACGGCGTGCCGATCACCGCCGTCATCAGACCGGCCCCGAGCTGGGCCGGCGCGATGACGGTGCGGCCCAGCAGATCGGCGGCGCCCACCAGCGCCGCGCCGAGCAGCACGGCCACCGGGACCACCCGTACGTGCCGGCGGCCCACCAGCGCCCGTGCCGCGTGCGGCGCGACGAGCCCGACGAAGCCGATGGTGCCCGCGGCGGCGACCGCGGTGGCGCTCAGCAGCACGCTCACGGCGAGGAAGCCGAGCCGCCCGCGCGCCAGGCGCAGGCCCAGGAGCCTCGGGGTGTCGTCGTCGAGCGAGACGAGGTCGAGTTCCCGGCGCCGGACGGCCGCGAAGACCAGCCCGAGGACCAGGACGGCGGCGAGCGGGACGGTGTCCGGCATGCTCCGCCCGTAGGTGGAACCGGACAGCCAGGTGAGGGCCTTCGTCGCGTTGAACGGATCGGTGAGGACGATCAGCAGGCTGATCAGGGCGGTCGTCCCGGTGGCGACCCCGATGCCGACGAGGACGAGCCGGTTCTGCTGGAACCCGCCGCGCGCGGCGAGCCCGAACACGAGCACCGAGGTGAGCGCGGCGCCCGCGAACGCGGCACCGGCCACGCCCCAGGTGCCGGCCAGGGGCACGGTCGTCACCAGCAGCACCGCGCCGAGCGCGGCCCCGCCCGAGACGCCCAGGACACCGGGTTCGGCCAGCGGGTTGCGGGTGACGGCCTGGACGAGCGTGCCCGCCAGGGCGAGCGCCGCGCCCGCGAGGAGCGCCGCGAGCACCCGGGGGACGCGGGTGTCCAGGACGAAGGAGACGGTGCGGCCGGACCTGCCCTGGGCCCAGTTCACCACGTCGCCCAGGAGGAGTTTGCTGTCGCCCAGCAGGACGGCCGCGATGGTCACGCCCACGACGACCGCGGCCAGGACCGCGGTCGTGGCGAGGAAGACGGCCCGGCTGCGCAGCCGCAGCCGGTCGGGGGCCGCGGCGGCGGCGGTGTCCTTCAGCCGGGTGGCCATCACGACCAGGAACACCGCGCCGACCAGGCTCGTGACGACACCGGTGGGCACGGCGACCGCGAGGTCGGCCGGGACGAGTGCGCGCAGCAGCACGTCCGAGCCCAGCACCAGCGCCGCGCCGATCAGGCCCGCGGTGGGAAGGCGCGCGCGGGAGCGGGCGAAACCGGCGAACCGGCGGGCGAGGGGGCGCAGCAGGGCGGGCGCGCACAGTCCGACGAAGCCGATGGGACCGGCGAGCGTGACGGCCGCCGCGGAGAGCAGCGAGGCGAGCACGACCACCGTGACGCGGGTGGCGCGGACCGGCACGCCGAGGCCGCGGGCCGCGTCGTCGCCGAGGGCGAGCGCGTCGACGCGGCGGGCCACCAGCAGCAGTCCGGCCAGCGCGGCGAGTCCGATCGGCGCCATCTGGGCGACGCCGTCGAAGCCGTTCTGGGAGATGCTGCCCTGGTTCCACTGGTAGAGGCCCTGGGTCTCCTGCGGGAAGAGCAGGAGCAGCCCCTGGGCGACGGCGGTCAGCCCGAGGGCGAGGGCGGTGCCGGCGAGGACCAGGCGGACGGTGCCCGCGCCCAGCCCGGACAGGCCGAGGACGACGGCGGCCGAGGCGAGGCTGCCGGCGAACGCGACACCGGAGGAGGCGAGCAGCGGCAGCGAGGCCCCGGTGACGGCGACCGCGCCGAGCGCCAGGTAGGAGCCCGCGTTGACGGCGAGGGTGTCGGGTGAGGCGAGCACGTTGCGGCTGACGGCCTGGAGGGCGGCGCCCGCCGTGCCGAGGAGGGCGCCGACCAGCAGTCCTGCGGTCATCCTGGGCAGCCGGGAGGCGACGACGACCGAGGCGTCGGACGCCTCGGCCCGGCCGGTGAGCGCCTTGAGCACCTCGGCGCCGCCGACGGAGGCGGTGCCCTGGGTGATGTCGGCGACGGCGAGGACGGCGAGCAGCAGGACCAGGGCGGCCGTCACCGCGGCCGCGCCCGCCCGGGACGTGCGGGCCGGGTGGCGGGGGACGGAGGAGGGCGCGGTGACGGCCACGGCGCTACTTCTTCAGCGCGGCGACGAGGGCGTCGGCGTACGCCTTCATCGATCCGGGGCCGCCGAACATCCAGATGCCGTCGGGCAGCCGGTGGACGTTGCCCTTCTTCACGAACGGCAGCGAGGTCCACACCTTGTCCTTGGCCAGGGCCTCGGTGAAGGGGGTGCTGGTCTTGTCGTCGTCGTTGCCGATGTAGGCGAACCGCACGTCGGCGCCGAGCTTGGTCAGGCCCTCGACGTCGGTGCTGCCGAGCCCGTAGGACTTGTCGCCCGTGCCGGTCCAGGCGTTCTTCAGGCCGAGCCGCTCGTTGACGGCGCCGATGAGCGAGCCGCTGGTGTACGGCCGCAGGGTGACCTGGTTGGAGACGACGTAGCCGTCGGCGAAGGCGATCCCGGTGCCGCCGAGCCCCGCGTCCGCGAGGGCCTTCCTGCCCGCGGCGAGCCCCGCGTCGAAGTCCTTCTTGATCCGGTCGGCCTGCTCGGTGGTGCCGGTGGCCTTCGCGAGGAGGTCGAGGTTCTTCGTCATCTGCCCGATCGGGTCGGCGGCGTCGGCGGAGCGCACCTCCAGGACCGGGGCGACCTTGCGCAGTTGCTTGACGGCGGCCGGGGCCAGGTCGGTGCTGGCGACGATGAGGTCCGGGGCGAGCGCGGCGACGGTGTCCATGCTGGGCTCGCCGCGGGTGCCGATGTCCTTGGGGTCGTTCTTCAGCGGGACCGCCTGGTCCCAGGACTTGTAGCCCTTGACGTCGGCGACGCCGACCGGGTCGACGCCGAGGGAGACCAGCAGCTCGACCTCGTGCCACTCGGTGCCGACGACCTTCTTGGCCGGTCCGTCCAGTACGAGCTTCTTGCCCGCGCCGTCGGTGAGGCTGATGGCCTGGTTCTGCTGCTTCTTCGCACCGGCGCCGTCGGCGGCGGGCTCGGTGGAACCGCAGGCGGTCAGGGCGAGCGCCGCGGCGGTGGCGGCCGCCGCGGTCGTCAGGAGGCGTCTCATGAGGGTGTGGTGAGCCTTTCGCTTCGCGTGTGGTGGCGGCCGAGGGCGCGGGTGCGCAGCCGGCCGGTGAGCGGATCGGTGCCGACCTCGATGCGGATGCCGTAGACGGCGGTCAGCCGGTCGGCGGTCAGGACGTCGTCGGGGGTGCCGTCCGCGACGATCCGGCCCTCGCACAGCAGCACGATCCGGTCGGCGAGGGCGGCGGCCTGGTCCAGGTCGTGCAGGACGGCGCCCACGGCGATGCCGTGGTCGTCGGCCAGGTCGCGGACGAGGTCGAGGAGTTCGATCTGGTAGCGCAGATCGAGATAGGTCGTCGGTTCGTCCAGGAGCAGGACGCCGGTCTCCTGCGCGAGGCAGCCCGCGAGCCAGACCCGCTGGAGCTGTCCTCCGGAGAGGTGCTCGGCGCCGCGCTCGGCGAGGTCCGCCACGCCCGTCAGGGCGAGGGCGCGGGCCACCGCCGCCGGGCCGTCCGGATCGGCCCTGCCCCACCGGCCGCGGTAGGGGTACCGGCCGAACTCGACGACGTCCCGGACGGTCAGTCCGCTGGGGACGGGGCGGCCCTGGGTCAGCAGGGCCACCTGCCGGGAGAACTCACGCGGCGTCAGCGCGAGGCCGTCCGCGCCGTCGATGACGAGTTCGGCCTCCCTGGGCCGCTGGAGCCGCGCGACCGTCCGCAGCAGCGTCGACTTGCCGCTGCCGTTCGGCCCGACGAGGACGGTCACCTCGCCGGGACGCAGCCTCAGCGAGGCGTCATGGACGACGTCGGCGCCCTCGTACGCCACGGTGACGCCCGTGGCCGACAGTTCATGGCCGCGGGGACGCACCGCCGCAGAGCTCTCTTCACCTGCTTGCACGTGGCACAGGTTAGCCTAACCTAAGTCGAGGTCGGCACCGGGGGGTCCCCGAGAGCGCAAGCGGGAAGTCGGCCAAAGTCCGGCAGCCTCCCGGGAGATGCCCGATACGCCCCTTACCGCGGCCTTTCACCGGCCGCGGACCCGACTCCGCGGCGGGACCGGCGGACGGGACGGAGGGGGAGGCCGCGCAAGGCGCGGGACCGGCGTCGCCCTCGGCGGCAGCCTCCTGGCGACGGCCGGCGGCCCGCGCACCGGCACGGCCCTCGGCGCCGGGGCGCACCTGCTCGCGGCGGCTCCCACCCGGCGGTGCGTGCCCGCGCGAACGCAGGTGCAGCACAAACCGGTTGACGGTACGTCAGTCCGTGCGTCGCCCGGGGAGGCGGCGCACCGGGCCGAGTCGGCCCGGTACCCGGACCGCGGCCGGGGCGCTTCCCGCGCGAGCACCCGGACGCAACGCGTCGCGCACGGGTAGCGTCGGGAGCATGGACGACGACTGGCGCCGGGACCGGATCGGCAGCGCCCTGCGGGGCGCGAACCCCACCGTGCTGCGCCGGCTGGAGGCGGGCTTCGCGGTCATGGGGGACGTCCAGTTCCTGCCGGGGTACGCGCTGCTCCTCGTGGACGACCCCGCCGTCCAGCGGCTCTCGCAGCTCTCCCGGACCAGGAGGACGGCCTTCCTGTCCGGCATGGACCGGCTCGGCGAGGCGGTCGAGCGCGTGTGCGCCCGGCTCGACCCCGCCTTCCGCCGGGTCAACCTGGAGATCCTCGGGAACACCGACCCGTATCTGCACGCCCACGTCTGGCCCCGGTACGACTGGGAGCCGCCCGGACTGGCCGGCCGCCCGGTGTGGCTGTACCCGCCCGCCCGCTGGAGCGACGGGCGGCACGCCCTGGCGCCGCGGCACGACGTGCTGCGGGAGGCGATCGGCGCGGAACTGGACCGCTCGGCCCGCCCGGACGCGCGCCCCTGACGCCGGGTCCCCGCCCGCGCGGCCCTGTGCCGTCCGCCACAGCGGGCGCACCCGCGTGGAATGCTGGGTATACGGCAGGTCCGGTGAGCAGACCGACAGGTGGAGGACGTGATGGACTGGGCCCGGTTCGCGCAGGCGCTGGCCTCGATGGCACGGGATCTCCTGGCACAGGAGTCACTCGGCGCCACGCTGGAACGGATCACGGACTCCGCCATCGAACTGGTGGAGGGCTGCGACGCGGCCGGCATCCTGGTGCTGCACGGCAGGAGGCAGGTCCAGAGCCTCGCCCCGACCGAGGAGCTGGTGGTGCGCAGCGACAAGCTCCAGGAGCGGCTGGGCGAGGGGCCGTGCTTCGACGCCGCCCGCACCAAGGAGGGCGAGCGCGTCTTCCGCATCCCGGACTTCACCCGGGACACCGAGCGCTGGCCGTCCTTCGCCCCGCAGGCGTCCGAGCTGGGCGTGGGCAGCATGATGGGCTTCCTGCTGTACACCGAGGACGAGGACTTCGGCGCGCTGAACCTCTACTCGCGCAAGCCCGGCGCCTTCACCGAGGCCAGCGAGCTGGCCGGCTGGCTGCTGGCGTCGCACGCCGCCGTCGCCTTCTCCAGCGCGCGCACCCACGCCCAGATGGAGAACGCCGTCGCCACCCGCCATATGATCGGCGAGGCGATGGGCATCATCATGGGCAGCCACGACCTCACCGAGGACCAGGCCTTCGACGTGCTGCGGCGCTACTCGCAGGAGAAGAACGTCAAGCTCCGCGAGGTCGCCCGGCTCGTCTGCGAGCAGGGCGGCCTGTCGTGACGGGTGGGCGGCTCCTCCGGCTCGCGGTCTGAACCGGAGGAGCCCGGCCGGGCCAGCCCCAGGGGGGAAAGCGCCACTGCGCCCGGCCTCCCCGTCCAAGTCCCCCGCCCGGCGCTTTTCACTCGGCCCGGCGCGCGGCGGCTCCGCCCGGCCCCGTGGCGCGCCCCCGCGGGGCGCCGGGGCCGGGCGCCGCCGTCACTTCTTGGCCGCCAGCCCCGCCTCGACCTGCTTCTTGAATGCGTCGTAGGACTCCGGGTTGGTGATCTTCTTGCCGCCGATGAAGAACGTCGGCGTGCCCTGGACGCCCAGGCCGAGGCCGTCGCGCTGGTCCGCCTGGACCCGCTTGGCGACCGCGGGGTCCTTCAGGTCCGCGTCGAACTTGGCGAGGTCGAGGCCGATCTGCTTCGCGTAGCCGCGGAAGAGCTGCTGCTTGCTCTCCTGCGCCTCGCCCCACGCCTTCTGCGTGGTGAAGAGCTTGTTGTACATCGCCTCGAACTTGCCCTGCCGGGCGGCGGCCTCGGCCGTGCGGGCGGCGAGCTCGCCGTTGCGGTGGCCGGGCATCGGGAAGTAGCGGGCGACGAAGGTGACGCGGTCGCCGTACTCCTTGCGCAGCTGCTCGACGAGGGGGTAGTAGGCGCCGCACGCCTCGCACTCGAAGTCGAGGAACTCCACGAAGGTCAGCTCGCTGTTCGCGGGGTCGCTCAGCCGGTGGCTGGAGTCCCGCACGGGCTTGGCCTCGGCGGCCGGCTTGACGTCGAGGGCCGTGCTGGAGGGGGTGTCCGGCGCCAGGAGCACGTAGGAGCCGATGGCGGCGGCGAAGCCCGCCAGCAGCACTGCGGCGACGATCAGGTTCTTCGTCAGCTTGTTCATGCGTCCTTCTTCACGGTGTCGGGCGTGGGGACCGCGGACGCCGGGGTGTCGGCGGCCTCGGAGCCGGTGCCGGTGGGGGCGCTGTCGGGAACGGGGCCTGCGGGACTCGGGACGCCCTGCCCGGACGCGCCGGCGTCGAGCACCCGGCCGTCGCGGGCGTGCAGGCTCGCCAGGTAGGCGTTGTAGGCGGCCAGGGGGTCCTTGTCGTCGCCCCGGTCGATCTGCCGGTCCACCCGCCGGGCCTCGCGCTGGTCGGAGCGTACCCACTGGACGGACAGGATGAGGGTGGTGATGAGTACGGGGATGTCGCCGGTGGCCCAGGCGATGGCGCCGGCGTTGTACTGGTCCTGCATCACGTCGGTCACCCAGGGCCGGTCCAGCAGCGACCACCAGCCCTTGCCGATCAGCTCCGTCGAGCTCATCAGGGAGATGCTGAACCAGGAGTGGAACGGCATCGTCAGGATCAGCGCGAACAGGCGTCCCAGGAAGGGCGGCCGGCGCGGGCCGGGGTCGACACCGATGATCACCCAGAAGAACAGCAGGCCGACCGCCAGGAAGTGCAGCAGCATGAACATGTGGCCGAGATGGCTGCGCATCAGGGTCTCGAAGAGCGAGGTGTAGTACACGGCGAAGGCGCTGCCGATGAACAGCACGCTCGCCACCACGGGGTTCGACAGGATCCGCACGTACCGGCTGTGCAGGAGCTTCATCAGCATCTCGCGGGGCCCGTCCGGCGAGCCCTTGGGCACGGACGGCAGGGCGCGCAGCGCGAGGGTGGCGGGGGCGCCCAGCACCAGCAGGATCGGCACGGTCATCGCGAGGATCATGTGCTGGCCCATGTGCACGCTGAACAGCACCCGGCCGTACACGGCGAGGCCGCTCATCGTGGCCAGCACGGTCACCGCGAGGCCCAGGAGCCAGGAGATCGTGCGGCCGACCGGCCAGGAGTCGCCGCGCTTGCGGAGCTTGCGCACGGCGGACAGGTACAGCAGCGCCGCGCCGCCGGTGCCGAAGGCGAACAGCGGGTCGAAGTGCCACTGCGTGAACAGCGGCGTCCACGGGAAGTTGCCGAGCGGCGGCGGCATCGCGTAGCCGATCAGCTCCTCGGCGGGAGTCAGGTTGGCGATGCCCGAGTCGGGCGCCGGGGTGCGCGAGAGGCCGACCGCGAGTCCCATCGCGGCCGCCATCAGCAGCAGTTCGCCCGCGGCGAGGCGGACGAACGCCCGCCGCCGGCCCGCCACCAGGGCGGGCAGCGTCCGGCGCCGGTGCCACCAGCCGATCAGGCCCAGCCCGGCCAGCGCCACCGTCTTGCCGAGGAGCATCAGGCCGTACCGGCTGCCGAACACGTCACCGAGGGAGGGCAGCCGCACGGCGGCGTTGACGATGCCGCTGGCCGCGACCAGCAGCAGCGCCCACGCGGCCAGCGGGCTGAAGCGCCGTACCGCGTCGGCGGTCCCCTCCTCCCGGCGCGCGGCGGCCACCAGCACGAACAGCAGACCGCCGACCCAGACCGCGACCCCGACCAGGTGGAAGGCGAGGCTCGTGACGGCGGCGTCGTGGTTGCCGGACGCCGAGGAGTGTCCGGTGAAGGCCGGCGGCAGCAGGCCCGCGAAGGCGAGGAGGAGGGCGAAGCGCGCCCAGCGGGCGCTGCCGATGCCCACGCACAGCGTGGCGATCAGGCCGCCGGCGGCCGCCGCCATGGCGAAGGCGCGGCCCTGGCCGTCGGTGATGACGAAGTCCGCCACCACGTCGAGGGTGGCGATCTCGGAGACGGGCTTGGCGAACAGGTCGGAGAGGGTGAAGACCAGGCTGCCCACCGAGGCCACGGTCCAGACCGCGGCGGACACCGCGGCCCAGTTGAGGTAGCGCAGCTGGGCCGGGCCGAGCCGGCGGCCGCCGGGCAGCAGGATGGTCACCAGCAGCAGGGCGCCGATGGTCGCGACGGCCGCGGCGTCCGAGAGCGTGCGGGCCGCGGGCAGACCCCAGGTGGTGAGCGCGCCCGCGTCGTCGATGCCGGGTACGGCGGCGCTCGTGCCGCCCCCGGCCTTGACCGCGGCCAGGGCGACGGCGGCGCAGGCCGCGGCCGCGCCGGTCAGCACCAGCGCCAGTTTGCGCGTGCGCGGCGGCCGGGGCGCGGTCGCGGGGGCGGTCGCCGTGTCGTCAGTCGCCACGGCCGGCCCGCCTGCGGCGTGCCACGAACGCGAGAACCACGCCGATCACCGCCACGGCGCCGACGCCGGCGAGCACCGGCACGGTCGAACCGCCGGAGGAGTCGGCCGAGGCGGTGCCCGCGGCCGGGCTGGGGGCCTTGGAGCGCTCGGGCGCGGCCGAGGGGGTCGCCTGCTGCTCGGGCGTGGCCGACGGGGTCGGGGACGGTGAGGCCGCCTCCTTGACCGTGAACTTGTAGGAGCCGGAGACGGGGTGCCCGTCGGCGGACACGACCCGGTAGCCCACCGTGTACACGCCCGCCGGGGTGCCGGGGGCCAGGTCGAGGGTCACGCTCTTGCCGTCGACCTGGGGGCCGCCCTCGGCCGCGGACTTCCCGTCCTTGCCCGTCACCGCGACCTTGGCGTACTTCTGGCTCATGGGGTCGCTGAAGGTGAGCTTCACGTTCTGCGGCGGCCCGGTGACGACGGCCCCGGAGCGGGGACTCGTGCTCTTCACGTCGGTGTGCGCGGCGGCCTGCGGGACGGCCGTGGCCAGGGCGACGGCGGCGGCGGCCGGAACGACGAGGACGCGGGCCGCCGTGCGGGCGGCACGCCGGTGTGTTGCGTGCATGATCAAGGGGCTTTCTGTGGCCCCCGGCGGCACCGTGGCCGCCGGGACGGGAGGGACCGGCCCTGACGGGCGGTCCTCGGGTGCTGCCCGTCAGGGAAGCGGCGGACCGCCGATCGGCATCGGCCGGAAGGGGGCGAGGGGGAGGCGCGTCCGCCGGGGCGGGGACCTGCCCGCGTGCAGCCGTACCGGCCGGTCCGGACGCGGCGCGGTCGTGGTCCGGCGCGCGGCGGGCGCCGGAGCGGTGCCGTGCGCCCGGCCCCGCGGGGGCCGCACCAACAGCAGCAGACGGCCTACGGCCGCCAGCAGCGGCCTGCTCTGCCACAGCAGCCGCTCGCCCACGCCGAGCAGCCGGGCGGCCAGGAGCACGGAGACCAGATGGCCGCCCAGCACCACGCCGACGGGCGGACCGGCGGCGCCGCCGTGTTCCGCGAAGGCGCCGGGGCCGGACGGCAGGGCGCCGCCCCCCGTCATCGCGCGGCAGGCTCCGGGCAGCGCGGCGGCCGCGTGCGCGGTGATCTGGGCGGCCACCAGGGTCCCGACGACTTCGGCGTCGGTCAGCCGGCGCCGGGTCAGCAGCGCGGCGCCGGGGACGGCCACGGCGGCGACCGCGGCGAGGATGATCCAGCGGGGCGCGTGGCGCAGGCTCAGGACGTGCCCGGCCAGCGGCAGCAGGACGCACAGCGCGGCCAGTGCCCCGGCCCGCAGGCCGCGCAGCGCGCCGGACGCCGGGGAGGCGGTGCCGGTGGGGCGGCGGAGCGTGCGCATGGGAATCGGGCCTCGGGGGATCCGTGGGGCGGTCGGGCGGCAGAGGTGGCAAAGCGGGTGTCACTGTACGACTCCGGCAGCGTACCGACCCCGCCGACGCGGCGTGCCGCCGGGTGGACCCCGCCCGCTTCCGCGCAGGCTGAGGGAACCTCCGCGGCGGGGCCGCGGCATCACCCGTAGGACGCTACTGGCGGACCGCGCCGCCGAGTTGGCCCCGGCGGGCCGCACGCCCGGTGAGGGGTTCCCGCGGCGGGCCCGGGGCGGGCATCGCGGTCCCGGCGGGCGGCCCGGGAGGGGCCCGTTCGACCTGGCCGCTCCTGATGTGGAGAATCGAGGTCATGAGCGAGAACGTATTTTTCAAGGTTTCGGCCGGCGGCGAGGACCTCGGCCGCATCGTCTTCCGGCTCTACGACGACGTGGTGCCGAAGACCGCGCGCAACTTCCGTGAGCTGGCGACCGGTCAGCACGGTTTCGGTTACAAGGGTTCGCCTTTCCACCGGGTCATCCCCGAGTTCATGCTGCAGGGCGGTGACTTCACCAACGGCAACGGCACGGGCGGCAAGAGCATCTACGGCGAGAAGTTCGCGGACGAGAACTTCCAGCTGAAGCACGACCGGCCGTTCCTGCTCAGCATGGCGAACGCGGGCCCCGGCACCAACGGCTCGCAGTTCTTCGTCACCACCGTGGTCACGCCGTGGCTGGACGGCAAGCACGTCGTCTTCGGTGAGGTCGTCGAGGGCGAGGACGTCGTCAAGGCGATCGAGGCGCTCGGCAGCCGTTCCGGCACCACCGCCAAGAAGATCGTCGTCGAGGACAGCGGCATCGTCGCCTGACGTCCCCCGCGCGGCCCGCGGCCCGGCGTGGTGTCCACGCCGGGCCGTCCGTGTGTCCGGCCCCTGCCGCGGCGCGGCCGGGCAGGGGGGTCAGACGTCGCGGACGCCGTCGCCCGGCTCCGTCCCGGCCGGGGGCGAACCGATACGGCGGTAGGCGGCACGGGCGTGGGCCACGCGGGCCAGCACCGTGCCGACGAGGGCGGCCGCGAGCAGGCAGCCCAGCCAGGCCGTGTCCCGGGAACCGGCCCAGGTGAGGGTGCCGGCCGGGGGGATCGCGAAGGCGTTGAGGAACAGCCAGCACAGCAGGGCCGTGCCGGGCGCGGCGCTGAAGCGGGCCCACACCCCGAGGAGCGCGGCGAGCGCCGAGAGGGCGGTGAGCACGAGGACCGGGCGGCCGGTCCCCACCAGGGCGTTGGTGAGGGCGACGAGGCCCAGGGCTCCGGCGAAGGCGCCCGCCCAGACCAGCGGTGTCGGCACGGGCCGCGGAACGGGCCTGGCTCCCTGGCCGAAGGACACCCATTCGATCACTCTGCTGCTTCCTTCCGGTCCGCCCGCCGCCGGCCGGCACAGGACGGGAATCCGGTTGCCACGGCGCAACACACTGAACGCCGATTGTCTCACCGGCGCCGCCCCGCGCGTCCCGGCGGCCGGTGCCGGGGTGCTCGTCACAGTGGCACCGGAGGCCGGCCAAGGGAACGGCGTAATCGGACAGTTGGGCCGGGCACGGCGTCTCAGCGCGGGCGCCGGTCGTCCCGCCCGCCGCCGCTCCCCCGCTCGGGATCGCAGCGGTCCACGGCGATCCCGGCGACCACGAGGCCCACGGCGATGAGCAGGCCGTCGGCCACCACCATGCCCGCGACCAGGACGAGCAGGGCCGCGGCCAGGACCCACCGGGCCGCGGTGCGCGGGCGTACGCGCCTGTCCACCGGCTGAGGCACGGGTGCTCCTTCCCGGAACGCGGCGCGGCCCCGGGAGCGGGCGCGGACCGGGCGGGCCGCGCGCACGGCGGGGCGGACGGGGCGAGGAAGATCCAAGAGAACGCGGTGGACACAGACAGCACAGGGAACGCTGGGAACCGAGGGAGCGCCGAGGACGCCGGGACGGGAGCAACTCCACGCCGTGACGGCGGGGTTGGACCCTGGCCGGTGCTCCTCACTGCCATGTTTCCTGTCGGCGGACCGCCGCAAACGCCGCCGGGGCGACCTGCACGAACCCCCCACGCCCCGGAAGACCGGGCGAGGGGGGGCCGGGGACGGGC
>NZ_AGBF01000126.1 GCF_000225525.1 Streptomyces zinciresistens K42
CGCTCGGGCGGGGCCGGGTCGCCGGCGCGCGGCGTGGGGCCGGGCTGCGGCGGGGCGGTGAAGGGGCGGAGCAGGGCGGCGGTGGCCAGCGCGACGCGCTGGGCCGGGGTGGGCCAGTACGTCTGCGGGAGCCGTCCGAAGGCGGCGAACTCGGCCTGCTGCGCGGTGCTCAACCGCACCTGGGCCGCGTCGAGTTCGGCCTGGGTGAAGGTGTCCGAGGCGTCGAGGGCGAGGGTGTCGAGCAGGTCCTGGTTGCGGTCCTCGCCGAGTTCCCAGGCGAGGCGGTTGCGGGCGGTTCGGACGGCGCGCTCGGCGACCGCCGGGTCGTGGGGAGCGGCCGTGAACCGCGCGGCGAGGTCGGTGCCGAGCAGATGGGCGAGGCGTCCGCGGTCCTGGGCGACGGCGATGAGGGAGTGGAAGAACGAGGCGCCGTCGTGGGGCATGTCGTGGATCTCGCGCACCGTCGCGTCGTCGGGCGAGGTGAGGGTGCGCGGGGCGGTGCCCGCGGCGTCGGTGATCCGGTACGGCGCGGGCGCCTCGGAGGGCCAGTCGGGCTTGGTGTAGGTCTGCGGCCGGTCCGGCACCGGGACGGTGGTCCTGCCCTGGTGGTGGGCGGTGAGGCGGGCGGCGGCGAGGTGCAGTCGCTGGTGGTCCGCGGCGGCGGCGTCGGTGCGCTGCTCCCAGCGGCGCACCTCGTCGCGGGCGGCCTGCCAGGCGGTCACGGCCGGGCTCGGGGTGACGGCGGCGGGGCCGCCCGGCCGGTTCTCGTCGAGGGCGGCCTGTTCGGCCGCGGTCAGGTCGAGCCAGGTCTCGCGGGCGCGGGCGCGGGCGTCGTAGTAGTTCTTCTCGGCGGTGGCGAGGTCGGCCGCGGCCTTGGCCATGTCGTCCCAGGCCGTGCCGACCTCGGCGGGGTAGGTGGTGTCGTCCAGGAGGCCGTAGTCGCGGGCGATGTCCTCGCGCAGCCAGACGAGGGCGGTGGTCTCGGCCTCGGCCGCGCGCGGGCCCCGCTTCGCCATGCCGAGGGCGTGCAGGGGCCGGCTGTCGGTCAGGTGGTGGTCCACCTGGGACACCGTGAGCCAGCTGACCGGCAGCGCGAAGAGCATGCTGCGGTCGGTGAGGACCTTGACGTGGGTACCGAGGGTGGTGTCGGCGGCGCCCTTGAGCGTGGTGCCGTCGTTGCTGCCGCCGATGGGGACGGTGGCGCCGGGGTTGGTGACACCGGCGTTGCTGTTGCCGGCCAGGGGCGAGGTGCCGAGGGCGCCTTCGACGTTGTCGGTGATGCCCGCGTCCAGCACGTCGGAGGTCTTCACCCGCTGCGCGGCCTCCATACGGGGCTTGTTCTCGACGGCGAGCAGCCGGGCGCCGCGGCGGTGCATACGGGCGTAGAGCCGGGAGTCGGCGGTGTGGGACTGGCCGAAGAGGCGGGCGGACGACTGGGTGGGCAGCGCGGAGCCCTGCTCGGTCAGCGCCTCGCGGAAGCCCGCGGTCAGGCCGATCTGGGTGGTGGCCTCCTGCTGGGCCTGTCCGGGGGCGGTGCCGAGTCCGGTGAGGGGGGTGCGGCGGGCCATGCGCAGCCGTTGGATGAGGCCACTGCCGGTGTGGCGCAGGCCGAGGTCGCTGTCGCCGAGGCCGTCGGCGCGCGCGGTGGCCAGGGTGAGGGCGTCGTGGACGTTGCCGGCGCCGCGGATGTCGACGGCGAGGATGCCGGAGCCGATGCGGTCGTCGACGGGCAGGACGTCCGGGTCGGGCGAGCCGGAGCCGTCGTCGCCGCCGCGCCAGGCGGCGACGCCCTCCGTGCGGGCCTGACCGGCCGTCATGACGCGTACGGCGCGCGGGGGTTCGGGGACGTCCTCTTCGGTGAGGGCGCCGTCGGTGTCGCCGTCGGTGGGGGTGAGCAGGCTGGCGGAGAGGATCTCGTTGAGGGTGCCGACCGGGGCGTGGGCGCGCGGGGAGAGCACCTCGCCTGCCACGTCGTTCATCGTGACGGTCAGGACGTAGCCGGTGACGATCTCGGCGTGCGCCTGGACGGTGGCGATGTTCGGCGTGGCGGCCGTGCCGTTGGTCTCCGTGCGGGTGCTCGACCGCTGTTTGGCGGCGGTTCCCTGGAGCGCGGGGTTCGCGAACAGGGCGCCGCCCTGGGGGGCGCGCTCGCTGACGCTGAGGGTGGCGTCGGCGCCGCGGTCCTGGGAGGAGCTGCGGGAGTCGTCGCGGGCGGTGTTGCGGTAGTCCTCCAACTCGTAGCCGGTGCGCAGGCGTTCCACGGTGGTGGTGACCGGGGTCAGCTTGAACCGGACCTGGCCGGGGCTGCCGCCCATCGGGAGCTGGAGGGGGTTGCTCCAGGTGCGGTAGCGGACGGGCAGTGCCATCCCGTCGGTGGTGAGCTCGTGCAGATGGGCGCGGAGGAAGTCCGGGGAGAGCCGCTGGAGGACCTGCTCGCGGTCGTGCGAGGGCACGCCGATCTTCTCCAGCCGTCCCATCAGCTGCCGGGCGACGAGACTCGCGTCGAGGCGGCCGCTGGGGTGGCTGGGGAAGCGGCGGCCGCGCAGGAAGGGCGGCAGGCGGTAGCCGCGGCCGAGGTTGGCGGGGGTGGTGGTGGGCAGGCCGTCGGGGGCGAGCCCGGCCTCGATGACGTCCTGCATGGGCAGGTGGAACAGCACGGCGTCGCGGACGCGGTGCAGCGCGGCGGCGGCGCGGCGCGGGTCCAGGGCCCGGCCGAGCCGCTCGGACAGCCGGCCGGCCGCGGAGCCCACGCGGGTCCCGGCGCGGGTGCCGACGGTGCCCATCGCGGCCGTCCAGCGGTCCCGTACGGCGACGGTCTCGTCGGCGTCCGCGACCACCAGGTACATCCGCCCGGTGAAGGTGAGGGTGGTGGTGCGGCCCCGGGCGAGGGCCTGCGCGACACCGCGGCCCTTGCCCCAGGCGTACTGGAGGGCGGCCGAGTAGGTGCCGACGACGGGCTGGGTGCCGGGGGCCTGCTGGACCGGCCTGTCGGCGCCCTGGACGCCGACGGTCGTGTGCGTGGCGGTGCCGGCGCTGCCGGCGACGCGGTGCTCGTTGGCGATGGTGGCTTCGAGGCTGGCCGGTTTCGGGTCGCTGGTGACGCGCAGGTTGTCCAGTTCGCCGCGGACGGCGGCCTTGAGGTAGTGGGTCTGCAGCGGGCCCGCGCCGATGAGTCCGGTGATGCGGGAGCCGAACGGGCCCAGGTACTGGCCGAGTTGACCGGCGACGTGGAGGTTGGCCATCGCCCGGCGCAGCGCGCTGCGCACGGGGGCGCCGGGGGCGCTGACGTGCCACGAGGTGTCGGTGGCGCGGTCGGCGGTGTCCTGCACGAGTTGCTGCCGCGCCCGGCCGCCCTCGGTGCTGAGTACGACGTGCGGGGCCCGCAGCACCTTGTTGACCAGCGCGTGGGTGGCCGAGTCGGACCTCGGCAGCGGGCGTGTGCCGTCGAGGAGTTGGTCGGCCTCGGTCGCGGAGAGCTGCCGCGGGGGCGGGGCGGGCGCCGGGGGCGGGGCGGTGGGCGCGGGGTCGGTGGGCGCGTACCGTTCGGAGCCGTGCGCGGCGGGTACGGCGAGTTCGACGCGGCCCACGGTCTCGCTGCCCCGGCTGAACAGGGGCCGTTCCTCGACCTTGCTGACGAAGACGCCGGCGCCGAGCAGGCCGACGGTGGCGAGGCGGGCCCAGCCGCGCGGGCGCCGGTGGCCCTCGAAGCCGGCGCTCAGCTCGACCCGGTAGCTGTAGAGGTCAGCGCCGTTCTGGAACGTGAGGTGGTCCTGGGTGACGGCGACGGTGCTGCGGGTGCCCTTCTGCTCGGTCCTGGCGTAGCGGGCGCCGAGCGCCACGTTGCCCGCCTGGCTCGGTACGGCGGTCCCGGGCACCTTGGCGTTGCTGCGGGGCGAGACGCCGAGTTCGACGCCGCCGGAGAGGGTGACGGCGGCCTGCTGGCCCTGGCCGGAGACCTCGGTGCCGATGACCGCGTTGCGCAGGGAGCGCTCGCTCATGGTGGTCTCGAAGCGGCGGTCGGTGAGCCGGGCGCGCAGGATCAGGGTGTAGTGGCCGCGGCGGGCCTTGCCGTCCTCGGTGAGGGTGACCGGGACGCCGGTGGTGGTCAGGTCGTCCAGACTCTGCGCCAGGCTGGGCCGGTTGAGCGCCTCGCGGACCTGGCGGTCGTTGTGCAGCGCGGTGCGCATCCGCCCGTCGCCGTACCAGAACCGGGCCAGCCGCGGGTGCTTGAGCATCACCGGCGGCACGAACAGCGACGGGTACGAGCGGTGCAGGGTGTCGAGGACGGAGTCGGTGAACGTCCGCAGCGGGTCCTGGGGCGGGGGCGCGGGCTGCGCCGGCCGGGCCGGTGCGCCGGGGGCGGGCTGGGGCGGGCGGCCGGGGCGGAAGCCCTCGGCGCGGACCTGGCCGCCGAGGTGCACCGGGTCCTCGCGGGTGAGGTACCAGGGCACGGGCGGCTCGGCGGTGGGGTCCGGGCCGGCGCGTCCGGGGGTGCGGCCGTCCCAGCCCGCGAGCCGCCGGGCGTCCTGGGTGGAGATCCAGTCGAGGCTGACCACCCGGACGGGACGGGCCGCGGACGCGGGCTCGCCCGCCTTGCGCACCATCAGGGTGCGTTCCACGCGGTACAGGGCGACGGGGTGGTTGCGGACGCGGCCGGTGACCTTGCGGGCGGCGTCGGTGCCGAGGGAGTGGCCGCGGCCGGCGCTGAGGTCGGCGCGGACCAGGGGGCCGCCCTGGAGGCGGACGTCGGTCTGCGGGCCGGTGAGCATGTAGTTGGGGCCGGAGGTGACCTGGATGCCGAAGCGGGTGTCGCGGACGTGGCCGCGTTCGTTCTGGTAGGTGGTCTGGGTGATGTCGCGCAGCTCCACCTTGACCGACTCGGTGACCAGGGTGGCCCGTTGCGGGATGGAGCGCTCGACCACGAGGTGCCCGAGCGGGCGCTGGCTGCTCCCCTGGGTCATCTCGGGCCCGCTGACGGGTCCGGCCAGCCGGCCGAACAGACCGAGCAGCCGCCCGGGGCGGACGTACGAGACCACCGTGCGGTGGGCCGAACTGCCGGGTCTGGCACCGGAGACGGCGAGGGCCAGGTCCTCGGGCGAGTCGGTGAGGTGCAGTCCGGAGGTCTCGGTGATCCCGGGGTCGGTGCCGTCGGGGAAGGTGAGGGTCCGCGGTGCGCGCCGGGGGCCGTCGTAGGGCACGGTGAGGCTGTCCTGCAGCCGCCAGGTCAGGCCGTCGCGCATCGCGAACTCGGCCGTGTGCAGGGGGGTTCGCCGCCAGGCGGGCGTGGTCGTGGCGGGAGCGGGTGTGGTGGAGCCGGACGGGGGGGCCTC
Source organism: Streptomyces zinciresistens K42 (assembly GCF_000225525.1). Classification (GTDB taxonomy): domain Bacteria; phylum Actinomycetota; class Actinomycetes; order Streptomycetales; family Streptomycetaceae; genus Streptomyces; species Streptomyces zinciresistens. The sequence goes on from NZ_AGBF01000126.1 coordinate 5,331, forward strand.
GGTGACCCGCTGCACGCTCACCCGGTACTGGACGTCGTCGAGATGGAGGTGCGAGCCCTCCCAGCCGCGCAGTTCGTTCTGGTTGTACGCCTGGGTGCCCAGCGCGTAGTCGGTGCGCCGGGTCCAGCCGAGGGAGACGCCGATCTTCAGCAGCCAGTTGAGCGGCGGGCCCATGCCGACGGCCGCCGCGATCCGGCGTCCGGTGCCGACGCTGCGCCCGCCGCCGGTGCCGGCCTGGCCGCGCCGCACGGTGTCCACGCGGACCATGCCGCCGCCGATGTCGGTGAAGCGCTGCCAGCGGTGGTACGGCACGGCCTCGACCGTCATCTCCAGGCCGACCCCGGACTTCTCCCGGCCGACGAGGCGGGCGCCGCGCGGGGCGGTGAAGGCGTGCGGCTGCTCGGTCAGCAGGCGCAGCAGTTCCGCCTCGTCGAACTGCTCGCGCAGCTTGCCGGGCAGCTTCGCGAGGATCTCCTCGGCCACCTGTTCGGGCGAGCGCAGGGTGAGGACGCCGGGCCCGGTGAACAGGCCCGTCGGCCGGGGGCGTGCGGCGCCGTCCGGGCGGGCGCCGGGGGCGCCGCCGTCGGGATCGGCGTCGGGGTCGAACAGCACGGTGGGCAGCCGGCTGCCGTCCTCGAAGGTCACGGTGCGCGGGACCGGGCCCGGCCGGGCGGCGTCGTCCCCGGTCAGCAGGCGGGCGGGGCGGTGCCGTTCGAGCTGGGTCTCCAGCGGCACGGGATCGCCGCGGTCGGCGGTGTCGGGTGCGGGGCTGTCGAGGTCGGTGATGCCGACCATGCCGCGCAGCCAGTCGCCGAAGGGGTCGGGCTCGCCGGTGGCCGTCTCCTCGGTGGTGACCGGCGGGTCCGGTACCGCGGTGAGCGGTGCCGCGGCCGGCACCAGCGCGTCGAAGTGGTCGGTGCCGTTGTAGGCGAGGTGCAGGGTGTCCGGGCCGCCGGGGTGGAGCGGCATGACGAGCGTGGCGGACGCGTCCCGCGGGTCGGGCCCGACGAGGCGCAGGTCGAGGTCGAGGGTGTGTGCCAGCACCTGCGGGAGCAGGTCGGCGAACGGCGAGGACCACAGGCCGGGGCGTTCGGCGGCGGCGGCGAGGAGTCCGTCGGTGCCCAGGCGCCGTGCGTCGGCGGGGGTGGGGGCCACGCCCGCCAGGTCCGGGTAGCCGCTGTCGCGCAGGATGCGCCGCCATCTGCGGGCGTCGCCGTTCTCGACGACGGCCTGGGCGATGTCGTTCCAGCGCTGGGTGATCCGGGCCTGGGCGGCGGGGTCGTTGACCCCGGCGAGGGCGGTGACGCGCAGATCGTCGACGACGGCGAGCACCGGGTCGGGGGTGGCTTCGACCGCCGCGGCGGCCAGTTCGGACCCGGCGATCCGGTCGCGCAGCAGGGTGCGCAGCCCGGTGACGTTGCGGGCGGCCCACGCCGGCGGGATGTCGCGGCTGCGCGCGCTGTCGAGGAGGGCGCGGAAGAGGCAGTTGCCGTCGGGCGGGGTTTCCAGTCGCCGGTAGTCGCGGCCGTCCGCGCGCACGAGGTCCGCCGGGCCCGTGCCCGGGGTGCCCTTGCTGAGCAGGGTCAGGTCCTCGGCGAGGCTCTCGGGCCGGCTGGGGGCGGGCACCAGATCGGGCCTGCGGCGGGCGAGTTCGGCGGTGTCCTCGGGGCTCAGGCCCACTTCGGACAGGGGCAGCGGGGTGCTGGAGAGCGACCAGGTGACCCGGGCGGACGGCGCGTGGGCGAGACCGCGGACGTCCTCCGGTGAGACCAGGGTGTCCGGCGGGAGCGCGGGCGGCGGCGGGGGAAGCAGGGCGTCCAGGGTGGTGACGGGGCCCGCCGCGGCGCGCAACTCCGCGGCGGCGCGCAGGAATTCGGTGTACTGCTCCGCCGTGGGTCCGGTCTGCGGGTCGACCGCGGCGCCGGGGCGGTCGGTGGCCATACGGCGCAGCAGGTCCGGGGTCATCCGGCCGTCGCCGTAGCGGGCCGCGGTGTCGGGGCTGAGCCAGCGCAGTCCGTCCACGTACGCGAGTGCGGCGAGCAACTCCCGGTTCTTGGGGCGCTGTTCCGCGTCGGGCCCGAGGACCTCGCGCAGGGTGCGGATCTGCTGGAGGGTCCGGGCGCGGGCGAAGGCGTCGGCCGGTTCCGGACCCGTGTGCAGGCCCGCGTCGCGGGCCAGGGCGTCCAGGTCGGCGCCCATCGGCTCCGGGGTGAACAGGCGCCAGCGTCCGGGGCCGTCCGGGCCCTCGGCGAGCACGGCGCGGACGTCGCCGTTCCCGTCCCGGGCGGTGCCGACCTCGGTGGTCGGGGCGTAGACCGGCCGTCCGGTGCGGTTGGCCACGTGCTGGGCCACGGGCAGGCCCGCCACGTCCGGCTGGCGGCCGGTCTCGCAGGAGAACAGCACGAGCGGGCGTTCCCGGTCGCCGTCCGCCGCCCAGGACTTGAGGGCCTCGCCGAGCTGCACCCCGCTGACCTTGACGGTGGGGCGGGCCGTGTCGTCGGTGCCGAGGGTGACGGTACGGGAGGTGCCGTGCCCGGCGAAGTAGTCGGCGCCCCGGTCGGTGCCGGAGCCGGGCAGGGCGGCGGGCGGACCGGTGAAGACGGTGCGGGACCCGGGTGCGGCGGGGGTGCCGTTCGCGGGGGTGCCGTTCGCGGCGGGGGTGGGCGCCGAGACGGTCCGCACCCCGCGGAAGGTGTCCTGGCCGAGCAGGGCTCGGCGGCCGGCCGCCCGGGAGGTGCCGTCGTCGGCGGGGTCCTGGGAGATCGTGAGGGTCCGCACCGCCCGGCCGGGCCGCGGCCCGGTGGATGTCCCGGGCACCCAGCGCCGCAGCTGGGCGAGCGGCACGGTGTGTCCGTCGAGCGTGGTGACGGAGGGCTCCGGCGCGGGGCCGCGGGTGCCGTCGGCGCTGCTGTCGGTGCCGTCCGGCCGCACGACGATCCGGCCCGGCCGCGGGACCGCGGTCCGCGGCGCGGGTGAGGGGGTGAGGACGGGCGGGGGCGGTGGCGGAGTTCCGTCGCGGCCGGACCCGCGCGCCCCGGCGCCGTCGCCCCGCCCGAACTCCAGGTACAGGTCGGTGGCGGTCTCGGTCCAGGGGCGGGACAGCGTGGCGAGTTTGGCGGCGGCGGGTGCGGTGGTGTCGGCCGGTGCGGGATCGCCCGCCTTCTCCGGGACGGGGTCCGACACGGTCTCGGTGACCACCTTCACCGGCGGTGGCACGGCGGTGGCGGCCGGCGGGCCCGCGTCGGTCGTGACGGGCGCGGGGCCCAGCGCGTCGGCCAGCGGCAGCAGGATGTCCGCGCCGGGGAAGGCGCTCCCCGTGGTGTCCTCCGCCGTGACGGCGGGGCCGGTGAGCGGACGGACGCGGACCGGGGCGCCGGGCCCCTCTCGGGTGAGCTCGACGGCCGGGCGCACCGGGCGGCCCGTGCCGTCGGGCGCGGCGGGCGGGCCCAGCACGACGGCACGGTCGGTGCCCGCCCCGTCGAGGAGTTCGGCCGCCTCGGGCGACCCCTCCCCCGGCGGCGCCGTCTGCGAGACGACGATCGTCAGGGGCGACGCCTTGGGCAGGCCGCCGGTGGCGCCGTACGTGCCGGTGGTGTCGACCTTCGGCGCGGGGGCCGCGGCCGGGTCGGAGGACGGGGTGCCCCGGCTCGCGGCGGGGTCCGCCGTGCCGGCCACGTCGAGCGGGTCGACGCCCTCGGGCGATCCCGTCCCCTCCGTGACGACCGTGGTCTCCGGAGAGGGGGCGGACTGGACGGCGTCCTGCTCCGACTCGCCCTGCGTGCCCGGGAACTCCGGCGATCCTTGCGTCTTGGGGGACTCCTGGGACTGCCGGGATTCCTGAGACTGCTGGGACTGCTGGGACTGCTGGGACTGCTGGGACTGCTGGGACTGCTGGGACTGCTGGGAGATGTCCGTGCTCTGGGCGCCCTGCGGGCCGGGCGGGGCCGTGGACGCCGGGTTCCCTCCCGGCGCGGGCACGCCGCCGGGCCGGGGGGCACCACTCGTGCCGGTGCCGGTCGCCGTGCCGGTCCCGGTCGCTGTCCCGGTCGCTGTCCCGGTCCCGGTGGCAGTGCCCGTACCGGTACCGGTCCCGACACCCGTACCCGTACCCGTACCCGTACCCGTACCCGTACCGAGAGCCGTACCCACCGCGGCTCCCGTGTTCGTGCCGGCCACCGACTGGGAGCCGTCCGCCGTCACGGGACCGCCGTCGACCGACACCGGGCCACCCTCAGCTGACACCGGGCCACCGTCGACCGACACCGGGCCACCCTCAGCTGACACCGGGCCACCGTCGACCGACACCTGCCCGCCGTCGCCCAGGCCCGGCTCGGGAGTCGTACGGCCGTCCTGGCCGAAGTCCGTCTCCGGTGTGCTCCGCCCGTCGCTGCGCGGAAGGTCCGTGGTGGTGAGCGGGGCGTCCACCGTGGTCGGTGTGCCGAAACTGTCGAGGGCGCGGCGGACCTGGTCGGCGTCGATCTGGACGGCGGGGCCGCTCCCGGAGGGCACCACCCTGATCTCCGGGACCTGCGACAGATTGCCGAACAGGCCGTCGCGGAGCCCGAGTTCGGCGCCGCCGGGCTGCTGGCCGCCGCGCAGCGCCGCGAGATCGCTCAGCGCCTGGGCGCGGACGTCGGCCGGGCCGTTGAGGATCTGCTGCCACAGGGCGTTCTCCGTGGCGGTCACGGGCAGCGGGCCCGGAGCGTACGGCGGGGGATCCTGTGTGGTGTACGGCGGCGGGTCCTGGGTCGAGTACGGCGGCGGGCTCTCCGCGAACCGCGGTGCGGGGGAGGTGGCCTGGGGGCCGGTGCCGTTCACCGTGGTCACTGCGGAGGGACCGCCCGTTCCGCTGCCGGAGCCGTTCCCGTCCTGGGTCTGCGGGGAACCGGACGGCTCCCGCGCGCCGGAGCCGCCGGTCTCGGCGCCGGACACGGTGGGCGGCTGGCCGCGGAACTTGTCGACGAGGTTGCGCAGTTCGGCGCCGATGTTGATGGCGGCGTCGGTCAGCGTGGCCTCGACCTGGCTGCTGATGCCCGCGCCGAAGAAGGTGGTCCAGTTCCAGGACCAGTCGCCGTCGAAGGCGCCCTTGATCAGGACCTCCGCCAGCGCCTCACCGGATCCGGCGGCCAGGAAGTCGGTGGTGCCCTGGAGCGCGTAGTGCCCGGCGAGCGCGCCCGGCCGGTCGAGGTTGTTGCGCCATGTCTCGTTGTTGCGCCACAGGTTGGGGTTGTTCCGGAAGGTCAGGCTGTTCCGGATGCTCACGGGCGGGGTGTTGACGGGGCCGGCGCCGTTCGGGCCGGAGCGGTCCTTCGGGCCGGGACCGGGGTCCGGCTTGGGGTCCGGGCCGTTGTTCTTGAGGTTCGGGTTCGGGGTGTTGCGGATGTCGGGGCCCGGCTTGGGCTTGAACTTCTGGTCGGGCCCGTTCTTGAGGAAGTTGTTGTCGTAGCCCTTGACGATCTTCTTCGCGATGTCGTCGAAGATGCCGGTGAGGAAGCCCGCGGCGGCGCCGAACGCGGCCGCCTTCAGGATGGCGTTCCAGTCGAAGCCGTCGGGGCGGCGGCCCTCCGGGGCGAAGTTCATCATGCCCAGCCGCACCACGAAGGTGGTGAACGCCTCGGCGAACGCCTCCGTCAGCGCGGGCGCCAGTTGCAGCCGGTCGAGCAGCCGGCTGAGCGTGGCGAGGATGAGGAACCGGCTGCGCAGCTTGGCCATCATGATCTGGCTGGCCGAGGCTCCGCCGGTGAAGAAGGACATCACCAGGTAGATGGCGATCTCGATGAGCAGCCGGATGACCTCGGCGATGACCTGCCACTTGGACTCCATGATGTCCATGGAGGTCTTGCGCCGGCCCTCGGCGATCTTGTCGAGCTGGTCGGCGAAGTCGCGCAGGTAGTTCTTGCCGCCGTCGTCGATGAGCATGCCCATCGCCTTGGCGTACGACTTGGACAGGTCGTCCGGCATGGAGTCGGCGATGTCGCGGACGGACTTCTGGATCAGCGAGGAGAGCCGGTCGACCTTGCGGCCGAGCCCAGAGTAGGGCAGGCGGCTCTCGTAGGCGAGGTCCTCGTCGGCGTCGATGAGCCGTTCCCCGGTGAGGATGAAGATCATGGCGTTGACCTCGGGCGAGGGCATCATGCTCATCGGGGGCCGTCCTGGGGGTCGTTCGGGCAGGACGGAGCGGCCGCTCCCGGCGCGGTGCGGGAGCGGCCGGCGGTGCGGAGGTCAGCGTCGGCCATGCCCGCCGGGGCCGTCGCCGTTCAACCCGTTCGTCTCCAGGCGCTTGTTGACCCGGTCGACGCCCTCGACGTTGCGGTCGCGGGTCTCCTTCATCATGCGGACCTGGTTGACCGTGGCGTCGGTGATGCCCACGATCGCGTCGCGGACCGACATCATGGTCTCCTTGGTGGTCTGCCGCTCCTGCTGCTCCTGGGGCTTGGCCTTCTTGGCGAAGTCGCCCTCGGTGCCGGGCCAGGTGATCGTGGGGCCGATGTCGTCGAGGAACTCCTCGGTGATGGTGGTGGCGAGGGTGCCGATCTCCTCCAGCTGCCGTGTCAGTGCCTCGATGCGCTGCGGGTCGGCGTAGTAGCGCTGTCCCATGGTCAGTCCTCCCCTTCCTCACCGAGCGCGTCCCGCCAGGCGGGCAGGGCGTGCTCGTCGCGCCGGTCGTCCTCGTCGTCGCGCAGCACCTCGGGGCCGAAGATCCGCTCCCAGTCGAGCTCGAAGCCCTTCAGCTCCGGCACGTTGCTGCTGGGCTCCGCGAACGGGGCCATCGCCTTCATCACATGCCGGTTCATCTTCACGCGCGCGGCGTTCGCCGCCTCCAGGACGCTGGCCGCCAGCTCCTGCGGGGACATGTCGCGGTACTTGTTCTCCAGGAACTCGATCCCGGACAGCTCGCCCTGCGGGCCCGCCGTGGCGCGCACCGCGCGATCGGAGGAGAGCGCCGAGAACGACGCCTGCCGCAGCTCGCGTTCGGTGCGCGCGACCGCCTCCTGGGCGGCCTGGAGTTCGGCCATCGCCTTTTCGAGGCGCTTCTCCAGCGGTTCCGTCACGCCCGCTCCCGCCTTCCGCGTCGCTCTCGCCCGGTGCCCGGCCCGGTCGCCCGCGCCGTCAACTCATGTGCTGATCCTGCCTGGTGACACCCCTTGCGGGGAAGTCGGGGCAGGGTGGGATTCGTCTCGCCGCGCGCGGCCGGTGCCGGCCCTGCGGTGCTCACCGTCCGATGACGGCCGGGGTGCCGCCCTCGTCGGTGCCCCACACGTCGGCGTCCTCCTCCAGGTAGTCCGCGGAGCTGGTGGCCCTGCGGCCGGTCTCCTCCTCTGCCTCCTCGGAGGGGGCACCGCCGGTGGTGGACACCCGGGAGGCCGGGGCGAGGAAGGAGTCGTCGTCCTCCTGGCGGTTCCAGGCGCTGCGCCGGCGGCGGTTGCGGCGCTCGCTCTCCTCCGCGGCGTCGACCAGGACGGCGCGGACGCGCTCGCCGTTGCCCCGGTCGGCGCCCCCGCCCATGCCTCCGGCCCCCATGCCGCCCATGGGCATGCCGGGGCTGCCGGGCATGCCGGGTGCGCCGGGAGCCCCGGGCGTGGCACCGGAGGCCGCGGCGAGGGAGGTCCCGGCGGCCGCGGCGGCACCGTCGGAGAGGGGTGCGGCGCCGGTCGCCGTGCTGTCCGGGGAGAAGGCGTCCGTGCCCGAGGGGCCGCCGCCCGCGGCCGTCGCGCCCACGCCGCCGCCGAGGTTGAGGTCGGACAGCGACAGGTCGCGGCTGACGCCGTCCGGGCCGCCGCCGGGGCCCGAGCCCGGACCGCCGATGTCCTCCCGGTTGCGGAGACGGTCGAGGAGGTCCGAACTGCTGTTTTCACCGCGCGAGTTGAGCCCGTTGAGATCGATCTTCTCGGTCTTGCCCTGTGCGTCGGTGACGGTGGCGATGCCGGTGTCGGGGTCGATGACCTGCTTGCTGCCGTCGGGGAGGTCGCGGGTCAGCATGCCGTTGTCGAGGCTGGTGACGGAGCCGTCCGGGTTGGTGACCTTCGCGCCGTGGGTGAGGTCGGCCGTCGTGGTGTTACCGCCGGCGTCGGTGCTGGTGAGCATGCCGCTGTCCGGGTCGAAGCTGATCCTGCTGCCGTCACGCAGCGCGGTGGAGATGTCGCCGTCGCTCTCCACCTTGGTGGTGCCGCCGGTCGAGTCCTGCAGCCCGGAGCGGTCGCCGTTGAGGCCGTCCAGGTTCCCGAGGTCGGTCTCCGACTGGACGGGCAGGTCGGGGTTGATGTCTTCGAGGTCGTTCGGGAGGTTGCTGTCGCCCCGTGAGTTGAGGTCGCGGAGGTCGCCGAGGTCGTTCGGGAGGTTGCTGCCGCCCCGCGAGTTGAGGTCGCGAAGGTCACCGAGGTTGTTCGGGAGGTCGCTGTTGGAGCGGGAGTTGAGGTCGCCGAGGCTGCCGAGGTTCTGGGTGGTCGTCCTGCCGTCCGGGTCGGTGGTGGTCGCCTGACCGGTCGCGGGGTCGACGGTCTGGACGGTGCCGTCGGGGAACGTGGTGGTCAGCTTGCCGTTGTCGCCGAGGGCGGTGACCGAGCCGTCCGGGTTGGTCACGCGGGTGCCGTCGCCCAGGTCCCGGGTGGTGACGCTGCCGTCCGGATTCGTGGTGGTGAGCCGGCCGGTGGCCGGGTCGAAGGAGGTGCTGCTGCCGTCGGGGAAGTCGGTGGTGAGCTTGCCGCCGTCCAGCTGGGTGTTGCCGCCTGTCGGTGTCCTCAGGGCGCCGCCGGGGTTCAGGCCGCCGAGGCTGCCGAGGTTCTGGGTGACGTCGTCGAACGGGGAGTTGTTCGTCGCGCCCGGCCCGTTCAGGTTGGTGAGGGCACCGAGACTGGTGACGGCCGGCGGCGGGACCCGCTGGTCGTCGCCCTGCCCGTTGGCCCCGCCGAGGCCGAGGCTCTCGGTGACGGGCTTGTTCCGGTTCAGCAGGTCGTCGAGGTTGCCGAGGTTCTGCTCGTTTCCGGGACCCGGGCCGTTGAGGCCGCCGATGCTCTCCTTCATCGCCTTGGCCTGCTCGTCGGCCAGGCGCTTGGCCTCGTCCTGCTGCTGGCGCTGCTCCTCGCGGAGCTGGTCCTGGTACTTCTTGTCCTCCTCGCGCTGCTGGTTCTGCTCCTTGCGCAGGTCGTCCTGGTACTTCCTGGCCTCGTCCTGCTGCTGGCGCTGCTCCTCGCGGAGCTGGTCCTGGTACTTCTTGTCCTCCTCGCGCTGCTGGTTCTGCTCCTTGCGCAGGTCGTCCTGGTACTTCTTGTCCTCCTCCCGCTGCTTGCGCTGCTCCTCGCGCAGGTCCTCCTGGTACTTGCGGTTCTCCTCGTTCTGCTTGTTGATCTCGTCCTGGGCCGCCTTGGCCTTGCGGTCCTGGTAGTCCTGCGAGGCGGTGCTGGTCGACTTCGGCTTGGGGACGTTCTCGGAGAAGTCGTTGCCCAGCTTCAGGAAGTTGTTGTTGAGGTTGGACTGCACCGTGGCGGCGGGCTTGCCGAGGTACTCGTTGACGCCCTGGCTCCAGATCTTGACCGCCTTGTCGCCGACCTTCGCCCAGTTGGCGATGTCGGTGAGGTCGCCGTACTCCGGGTGCACCTGGGTGAAGCCGGCCTGCGGGCTGTGGCTGACGGTCGTGCTGTAGCGGGTCGTGTACGACTTGATCTCGGTCTTGGCGACGTTGTTGGCGTCCACCCACTGGGCGAGGTCGTCCAGGACGTAGCGCAGCACCTGGAGCGGGTCGTAGTACGGCGACTTGGCCCAGGCCAGCCAGGCGTCGAGGAGTTTGTTCGCCGAGTCCTCCAGGTACTTGCGGCCCAGCGACAGGGCGCGCGAGTACACGGTGGCGCCGGTGCCGGCGTCGGCGCCCGCCCCGGGACTGGTGTTGAACGTCTCGACGTAGTTGTCGTAGTTCTCCCGGATCTTCGTCAGCAGGCTGCGGAAGACGTCCGCGGCCTCGCCCTTCCAGCTCGCGTCGTCCCGGCCGAAGCGGTCCTCCCAGTCCTTGAGCACCACCGCGTGGTCCTTGAAGAACTTGGCCGCGAAGTCGAAGGAGTCACCGGTCGTGTTGAAGGACTTCAGATCCACGACGTCCCCGCCGGGCACGCCCAGGTTGCTGAACCGGGCGTCCGAGGTGTTGCCGTTCAGCAGGGCGAGGAGCGCGGCCCGCGGCCCGTTCATGTACCGGGCGAGCGGGATCGTGCTCATCTTGTCCTTGTTGTAGTCCGTGAACTCGTTGCCCTCACGGACCTGCGCGTCCTTGACGTTGTCCGCGCCGGGCGCGGCGAAGATGATCTCCTCGCCCGCCTTCACCCGGCCCTCGAAGACGATCCGGGCCTGCATGATGGACCGCTTCTTGCCGCTGTCGAAGAACCAGATGTCGTAGTCCTCGCCCTTGTTCGTCAGGAAGCCGGAGTCCTTGACGAGCAGGCCGAGGCTGCGCTCCTTGATGTCCATCCGGAAGAGCTTTCCGCCCTTGCCGGAGCGGAGCGTGTCGAAGACGGTGTTGCGGTCCGGCACCGGATAGCCGGTGATGTGCGTGACCAGGGTGGCCCAGGTGTCGGACGACGGATCGCCCGCGTTGTCGAACTTGTCGAGGTTCGCGGGGGAGTTGGGATCGTACCGATCGGCCACCGGGCGCGCCCTTTCTGGTCGTGGGGGGGGAGGACTAGTCGTTCTGCGAGCCGCCGGTGCTGCCGGCGGTGAGGGTGTCGACCTCTTCGAAGGTCTGCAGGAGCGTCTGCGCGTCGATCGCGTCGAGGTTCTTGTTCTTGGTCTTGTTGGCCTCTTCGATGGTGTCGGTGAGGGCGTCCTTCAGTTCCTTGAAGAGGCCCATCTGGTCACCGAGCAGCTTGTCGATGGCCGTGGCCACGGTGCGGATGTCCTCGATCAGCTTCGGCCCCGAGACCAGCGGCTCGGTGACCATGCGGCCGATGCGCAGGAGCTGCTTGTCCTGGGCGAGGTTGTCCGGGGTGGTCTGCCCGTCGATGAGGGCGCCGAGCGGGCGGATACCGGCCCCGTCGCCCTGCTCGCGGTGCTTCTTCGCCGCGGTGTAGACCGGCTGCACCTCGTTGTCGCGGAAGTTCTCCATCTGCTTGAGGTCGAAACGCTTGACGTCGGCCTTGTCACCGGCCATGGGACGTCCTCCTGCCACTTGGTGCCGGACGGGGATGCGGGGGCCCGGCAGGCGCCCCGCTCGGGGGGCGACGGCCGGGCCGGCGGGCCCGTGTGCCGTGGCGGCACGCCGGGCCGGTCCGGAGTGTCCCGCCCGCCGCGAGCAGCCCCGGTCCGGACTGCCCGGGACCCCGCGCGAGGCGGTCCCGCCGTGTCGCCGGACCCGGCGAGGGGACCTCCGCCTGAACCCTAACGGGCCCGGACGCCGCCCCAGTTGTCGGCACTCCTGCGCTCGTCGCGGGAGTGGCTGTCGTGGATGTTCTGGATCAGCGCGCTGTTGTCGCCGAGGAGCCGGGCCATGTTCTTGGTGGCCTGGTCCCACTCCGCCTGGACCTGGCGGTAGGTCTCCTGGTCCGCGCCCTCCCAGGAGGCGATGAGCGGCTTCAGCTCGTCCTCCAGGTTGGCCAGGGTCGTGATGATCTGCTGGGTCTGGCTCGTCAACTCCTCGATGGCGTTGCGGACCACTGAGTACTGCACGTCGATGATGCCGTCGGCCATGACGTCTCCTCTCGGACGGACGGGCGCTGCGGCCCGGGAAGCTCAAGGGGTCCGGCCTCGTACGACGGGGCCGGTGCTCCCGATGGGTCAGCGCAGGGCTTCGAAGACGCCCTGGCTGGTCTTGCTGTTGAGGACCTCGGTCAGGTCCTGGTTCTCCTGGGCGAGGCGGTTGGCCGACGTGACGTTCTCCTGGAGCGCGTCGACCATCTTGCTGATCTGGACGACGACCTGCTGCGCCTCGGCGTTCCAGCTGCGGAACAGCCTCAGCAGGGCCTGGCCCTCGTCGCCGCCGACACCCGAACGCGCGGCGATCTCACTGACGTTGTTCTGGACCTTCTCGACCTGGGTCCGGGCCGACTCCAGGGAGGAGACACCCCCCAAGCCCTTGGCATATTCCGCTTTCCTAGCGGCACTGTCCGCCATGTCGCGCTCCCTTCGTTCACACGTGTGTGGTCACCGTTGCCGCCGAGGCTAAAGAGAAGCCGGCGTTCCGCGCAACGCGACGAGGGAAGATTTGAGCTTCGATCAGCTCACACCGGAATTGTTGCGTGGCACGGGAGTTGGGCGGATGTTTCAGCGAGATGAACATGGCGGACCGGCCGGCGGGCGCGGATGTGACGCGCACCGCACGGGGCCGCGAAGCGGGCGGAGAACGGGCACGGGAAGGCGGCGAACGGGCATCACCGGCCGCGGCGTCCGCTGTTGAGCGCGCGTCCGCCGGATTCCGCGGGCACGGCCCGTCCAGAATTCAGAGCTTTATTTGAGGTTCTTCCCGCTCCCGCTCCCCCGTCCGCCGGGTGAACTCCCCGCCGGATGAGCGGGGTTTGGCTCGACGCCTCCTCCGCATCGCCCTTTTCCCTTTCTTCGGTGCCGTATGCACTCCTTGCCGTGATCAGAGAGCGGTGTCCGGTTTGCCCTTCCGGGTGTCGTCGGCCGCGGCGCAGCGGGGGGCGGTCACCCTGGGCTCCACGGTGCCCGAGGCGGCGGCCGGATCGAGGTCGGCGCCCGTGGGCAGGGCCGCGAGCAGCGGCGCCGGGACGGAGCCGATGTCGGATGTCGCATACCCGAGCGCGGCCAGTGAATTCTTGGCGGAGACGCGGTACTTCACACCGTTCTCCGCCACGAGGTAGGTGGTGCCCGCGTGGGCGGCGCCGCTGGCGTTCAGGGCCCGCACCAGGGCGCCGCGGCCCGGCCGGACGACCGTGGCGTCCGTGGGGACGCACGCCGGCCGCAGCGGCTGGGGGGTGCCCTGGGACACCGCGACCGGGGCGAGCCGGGTCAGCGGCACCAGGACCGACCTGATCCGCACGCCGCCGTCGTCGCCGTCCACCTGGGCGCACAGCGCGGTGCCGCGGGGCGCGGACTGCGGCACGGGCGGCGCGTCCGGCAGCTCCGCGGAGACGGCGGGCGCCCGGCCGGCGGCCCGGTTCTCGCGCAGCGCGTCGGCGCCCACCGTGCGGACCTCGGGCGAGGAGCCCCCGTACGCCTCCTTCTGGGTGGCCGGGTCGCCGAGCACGAGTGCGGCGCCGAGCCGGGTCAGCGGCACCAGGCCGTCCTTGCGCAGCAGGTAGTAGGTGCTGTCGCCGCCGGGCACGGTGATCTGGAACAGCTGGCCGATCCGGCTTGCCTCGCCGCCGAGTTCGGGTCCCTCGCCGCCGCGTCCGGGGACCGCGGGCGGCTTGAGGGCGGGCCCGGGGGCCAGTGCGTCGAGGAAGGCCGCGGAGACCTGCATCGGCTGCTCGGATCCGTATCCGAGGGCGTTGCGGGCGTCGGAGGCGCGGTCCAGGGGGAGCCGGCTGCCGCGCCACACCAGGTACTCGGTGTCGTCCGGTCCGCGCACCAGCAGGGCGCGGCCGCCGCCGACGCCGGTGGAGTCCAGCGGAGCCCCGGCGACCAGCGTGGTCGCCCCCGGCTTCTCGACGCCGGTGGCGACGGCGGTGCCCGAGGTGTCCGGCAGCGCGCCGTCCGGGCCGGTGACGCACATGTGCCAGGCGCCGCCGTCGAGTTGGGCGGGCTGCGGCACCGTGTCGGGGGCCCCGGGGATACCGGCCGGGGCGCCCACCGGGACGCCCCGCAGCGAGGCGGCGCCCACGTCGACGGTCTTCAGTGAGGCGCCGCCGATCAGGCGTGCGGAGGCGTAGTTGGTGACGGGGTGCAGGGCGCCGTCGGTGCCGGTCCACAGGTAGCGGGCCCCGGTGTCGCGGTTGACCACGAGGTTGGGGCCGTTGCGCCAGGCGTCGTTCCCGCCGGGCCGCAGCAGGCCGTAGACGGTGGCGCCGGCGCCGATCAGGACGGTGACCAGCACGCCGAAGACGACCCCGCGGGTCGTGCGGCCGAGGGGGCTCTCCGGAGCGTCCGGATCGGCCATGAGCAGGCCCGAACTGAGCCTGCCCATCATGAAGGTGTGGGCGTGTACCTGGTCGCGTTTGGACTGCACGGCCTCTCCTAGTCGTTCTGTCGCCGCGGGGCGGGGGTGGTCAGCCGAACAGGCCGCGCAGCCAGCCGAAGAGTCCCGCCACCCACAGGGCGAGCGGCAGCAGCGCCACGGCGAGGCCGGTGTGCGCCACCTCCGCCGCGCGTCCCCAGTACGGCAGCATGCGGCGGCCCGGTACCGTCCAGGCCGCGATCACCAGCGCGGCGGCGGCGCCGAGCAGGACCGCGAAGACCACCAGCCGCCCGGCGCCCTCGGTGTCCACCGCCCAGCTGCGGGCGAGCAGGAGCAGGCCCCAGACGCCGGGCACCGCCAGGGTCAGCCGCTGGCCGATGTGCACCAGCCCCCGCGAGTGCAGGAGCAGCAGGAGGCTGAGCGCGAGCGCGGTCAGCACCTCGGGCAGGTTCGGGCGTTCGGCGAGGACGACGAGGGCCACCGCGGCGATGACGCCGGTGACGGCGAAGAGCGCGGCGACCCAGCGTCCGGCCAGCTCGGTGCGTTCGGCGACGTCCTCGCCCGCGTAGGGCTCGATGCCCTCCTGGAGCTGTCCGGCGGAGGAGGGCAGGGCGGGCATCCGCATCCCGGCCAGTTTGAAGGCGAACGGCGCGACCGCGCCGGCCGCGAGCGTGAACACCGAGG
>NZ_AGBF01000125.1 GCF_000225525.1 Streptomyces zinciresistens K42
AGTGCGATCTCGGCCTGCAGACCGAGGTGGAGGTCCGTACCGACCTGGCGCGGGCCCGGCTGATCGGGCCGGAGTTCGACGTGCACGGGGTGTTCGGCTCCGATGAGGGCCGCCTGGTCGTGGACGGACTGACGGACGCGGCCCAAGGCGTGCTGGAGGCGCCCGAAGGCCTGCCCGAGATCCTGGTCAAGAGGCTGGGTCAGTTGTGCAGGGGCATGCCCAAGGAGTTCTCCGGGCTGGAGTTCGGGGACCTGCCGGACGAGGCACAGCAGGCGGTCCTTGAGGAATGGACGGCCCGGCCCTCGCTGCCGGACACGGACGAGGGGCGCCGCCTGGGCGTGGCCCTCGATGCGTTCTACGCCCATGCCGTCGCGCACGGCTACGACCCGGAGGCCGAGATCCCCCGCGAGGCCTGAGCGCGTCCCCGCACCGCCCGGCGGTAGACGGCCGGTGCTGCTCCGCCGACGCACCCAGCGCCCGGGGCCAGCGGCCCCGGCCCCCTCCTGGACTACTGATCCTCTGCGGACCCGCGGGGCCTTCATCCCCGCGCGGCCCCAGGCAGGGGGCACGTCCCACCGCCGGCCAACGGCCGGCCGCGCTGGTCGACGTGCTGCTCCGTACCCGCTCCGCCCGCTGCTGCGCCCCGCCGTCATGAGGCAACTTCCCTGCTCCGTGAGGTGGCCGGCCTGCTGCTCGCGGTGGTGGTCAGGCGGCGGGCGCGGGTGGCGGCGGTACGGGGGCGGGGGCCGCCGGCAGTTCAGGGGGAGGGCCGTCGGGTCGGGCAAAGCCCATGCCGTGGGTGAGGAGGTTGGTGGCGGTGATCCAGTCGGGTGGGGTGGTGCCGTTGCGGTGTGCTTCCTGGATGGCCGACCGGGACATGACGGCGAGGGCGTCCGCGAACACCTGGACGCCCGCGGTCGCGGCGGCGGGGGCGTTGCGGACGGCGGGGGCCGCGGCGAGGGCTTCGACGGCTGGTCGGATGCCGGCGGCGAGCCGGTCGACGTCGTAGCGGGCGCCGTGTGCGGCGAGGGCTTCGACGGCTGGTCTGATGCCTGCGGCGAGCCGGTTGACGTCGTAGCGGGCGTGGTAGGCGGTGAGGGCTTCGAGGACTGGTCTGATGCCTGCGGCGAGCCGGTCGAAGTCGTAGTGGGCGCCGGTGTCCGGTCCGCCGTGGGCGAGGGGGAGCGGGTGGGTGCGGCGGATCAGTTGCGTGAGCTGCCTGCGCGGGGGTGCGGGGCGGGTGCTGCGTTGGGAGGTGACGTGGTGGTAGGCGTCGAGGTACGGGCGCTGTGCGGCCGGAGGGATGCCGCACACGGTGAGGAACGTGATCAGCTGCTGGCGACTGGAGGGCAGGGCCTGGCGGTTGACGATCCGCGACGCGGTGGCGAGCGGCACCCGTGCCCGGCCCGGCCGGTCGAAGTCGCGCAGGGGCGGGGCGCCGGCCCTTTCGTACGCCGCGGCCAGGACGAGGCTGAAGTCGCGCGCGTCGCGGACGAGGTGGGGGGCCGGCGCCTTGAGGCCGGGGAGCTTGCCGCGCTGGGCGGTGCGGCCGAGGGCGTGCAGGCGGCGGGCCTTGTCCTGGTCGGCCGGGCCGGCGCCGCAGGCGCGGAGGTAGGCGTTGAGGACGGCCGCGGTGGGCGGGGCGGTGCCGGACTCGGCGCGCTGGACGGCGCCGCGGGAGATGTTGGCGTCGTCGGCCAGGGCGCGCTGGGTCAGCCGGGCGGCGCCGCGCAGAGCTCTCAGGTGCCCGGCGAGACGGGCGAAGTGGCGGTCCGGGACGGTGGCGGGGCAACGGATCATGTCCGGCGCCTACTTGCCCGCGCCGGAGCGTACGGCGGCCTCGACGAGGACGCTCATCAGGCGGCGGCCGCCGCCGGCGGCGGTGAGGGTGGCCGCGCCGATCGCGCCGCAGCCGCCCAGGAGGGCGAAGACGGTCTCCAGCTCGGTGCCGGCGAGGAACAGGCCGGTGCCGAGCCCGAGGACGGCGATCAGCAGGATCAGCGCGTGGGTGGGCCCGAACCGCCCGGCGGCGCCGTCCGGTTCACCGCCGCCTGCCGGCTCCGGTGCCTTAGGGGCGGTGGGTGCGCAGGTGCAGGCCGGGGCGGGCCCGGCCGGGTGCGAGGGAAGGCTCATGGTGCGCAGGACTCCTCCTGACGGGGGCCGCCGACGGCATGCCGGGGCTACTGGTCGCAAAGTGACGCAGCTCAGAGGCAGTTGGCCCTGCCGTTAGTCGGGCTGCGCGGCACACAGCCTTCCACGCCCCGGTATCCCGCCGCCCCGCCCCGGTGCGTCTTTTGTCCGGTGTGCGGCTTGCTGGACCCGCCGGTGTTCCCCGTCCCGCCGTGAAATCCGCCGACCGGCCGGCCCGCCAAAACCGGCCCGGCGACGACGGGTTGCGCGCCCGCTGCCCTCCTGGCGGCCCACCGTTTGTTCCGGCCGACTTGCGGCCTAGGCCGTATCAGCAAGACGGTGGTTCCAGCACGACACCGGCGGCGAGGCTGCCGGTGTCCTCCTGACGGCGCCTGGTCGCAAGCCCGAACCGCTTCAGGACTCCTGGCAGGCGCGTTGGCCCGCGCCCGCCGCCACGTCAGGCCGGCACCGCCCTTGGTGCCGGCCTGACGTGTTGGAGGCCGTCGTACAACTGCTCGACCGGCTGGCTGCGGGCGTGGGCCCGTCGCAACTCGAATCCCTGGGCCGGGTGAAGCGCGGGTCCGCGGCATTCGCGTTCACAGATGCCGCACCTCGGCGGTGCGGCCCGTCGCGGTGGCCCGGCCGGACCCGGTAGGCCCCCCAACCACCCCTGACGGGCCGTCGGGCGAGATCATGCAGGTCACGGCCAGCCGGATCGGAAGGCCCGTCAACTTGTGTGCTGCGCCTGCTCGGATGGCGGTACGCTCGTGGAATCGCCGCCGCCGAGGGCGGCCTGTTGCGCAGCCGGTGGACACCGCGGTATCCACCGGCAAGACCTGAGTACGCCGCCTGTACGTCACGGGGCGGGTACCCGGATCCGCCTGCGGGTCACCGAAGCGACGCCGGGTCAGCCCCGTGACGGACCGCGGTCCTCACCGAGCGGGCACGGGTGCGTTGCGCTTCGATGGCGCTCTGCTCGCGTACGCCGGTCACCGGCCGCGAGCCCGCCTCGCGCCGGCCCATTCGATTGAGGCCCTGTGAGCACCATCGACATCACCGACGAGCACGACGACATCGACGGCATCGAGGTCATCGACATCCGCTCCGGCGACCGCTCGACGCCGTTCGAGCACCGCGTCGAGCCGGTCAGCAAGACCACCAAGGCGATCAAGTTCCTCGAAAAGGACCACCCCGACGTCCAGATCTCCCCTGCCGCGGTGCGCCGGATCGCGTTCGGAGCGGTCGAGCCCGGACTCCTCGAAGGCGCCCGCCTGGAGCGCCACCGCGTCGAGACTGGCTGGCTGAGCATCATCACCTACCGCGCGTACACACTGATGCTGTCTCCTGCGATTGAGAACGACCGGCTCCTGGACGAGGCCCACTACGCGGCCGACCCGGATACCAGCGACAGCCAGCGGGTCCTGGCCATGCCCACGGCGCACGACACCGACGCCGCCCTCGTCTACGCCGACGCCATGGACGACCTCCTCGCCGCTATCGACCGGGCGTCCAAGGGGGTGAGGAAGAACAACCCGCAGGAAGTCGGCCGGCGCATCGTGGAGCGGCCCCTGACGGCCGTCCCTGTCACCTTCCTCAACCCCGGACGCCACCCCGACGACGACCTGAGCATCGTCGACGGCAATAGCCGCTGGGCGTCCTGCACCGCCGGCATCACGGTCCCGTCCAGCTCGATCCGCCCTACCAACGCCAAGGACCCCGACAGTCTGCTTCCGTCCCACCTCATGCGGCTTCCCCTCGCCGAGCGGCGCGATCTCGTCCGGGAGATCGTCAAGAACGCCCACCGCGACATCAACGCCGCCACCGGCACGAGCAGGGCCGCCCGTGCCAAGCGCGACCAGGCCGCCAGGCTCCTCAACGCGATGACCGTCCCGGTGCAGGTCATCGTCGGCTACACCGACGACAACCCGTCCATGGGCATGGGACGCTTCCCCGTCGCGGTCCGCTCGCTGCTGATGCGCATGAACGTCGGGGTGAAGTCGTTCGAGCCGTCCTCGCAGAACGGCGTCACCGCCGAGGAGATCGTCACCGCCCTGTTCGACGCCGGCGAGCTCGGTGACAACGCCCAGGCCGTGCGGGCCGTCCTCCTCGGCCGCGCCGATGTCACCGACGCCATGAAGTCCCTCGGCCTCAACCCCGCCTTCCGCGACCTGCGGTTCACGTACGTCGTCCAGCAGCTCACCCGCAAGGAGCCCCGGCTGAACGCGATCATGGCCTCAAAGCTCGACAAGCGCCGCCTCCAGGTCACCCACCGCAGCGGCCCGATCGTCGAACTCGGCCTGCGCTCCTACTCCAGCCTCCCCAAGGAGAAGCTGGCGCCCGTACGCACCGCGCTGGACACCGGCTGCCTGTGGCAGGCCCTCACCGACCACGAGTGGACCGTCGAGAACATCGACAACGACCAGGCCGTGGACGACCTCCTCGGCCGCGCCGACATCGGCGACATCCCCGCCCGGCTGCTCCTCGGCGTGCTCGCCATGGTCACCCTCGTCACCAGTGGCTACCTCCTCGCCCCTGGCGGCTCCGCCGAGCAAATCGTGGGCAACATCAAGGTCATGCGCGCTGGCGTCGGCACGGTCATCAAGACCGTCCTCGACACGAAGGAGGGCCGACAGGTCCTCGCCGACGCGATCAAGCGGATCCGGGCCGGGCTGCCCCCGCGATGGTGGGCCGACGGCCACCTCGTCGAGCGCGAAAAGTGGAAGGGCAGCGACTTCAACGCCCACCTGCGCCTCGCTGCCAACCACGGATTCGACCGCGAGGGCTACCAGAACGACCCCACCGCCACCGAACTCGAGGACAAGGCCCTCACGACCTTCCAGAAGTCCCTCACCGAGGCCGCCACCGACCTCGACGACCTGATCGCCCTGCGCAAGGAGAACGGCACCGACACCAAACTCCCCTGGATCGCCGTGGAGCCGTCCGTCAAGCAGCTCCGCTACATGGGCAGCGACCTCGGCGGCATCTCCGAGGCCGAGCCGCGCTGATGACCGACACCACCTGGACCGGCGTCGTTGCCGTCACCGACGACCGGTACGCCATGCTCGCCCGGCTCGCCGGCCAGTGGATCGTCGAACCGCAGCCCGAGCCGATCCCCATCGGCGAGGACTCCGGGTACGAGGACAAGGCCATCTACATCGCGGTCAACCGCAACGGCAACGCCTGCTACTGCGGAAAGACCCGCCCCACCCGGGCCCTGAACCGGGGGGCCGCCGCGACCAGGCTCAGCCAGCACATCAACCGCAGCACGTCGAAGCGGGACGAGTGGGTTGAGTACTGGGTGATCCCGCTCCGTGACGCCACCCCAGACCATGTCGTCTCCGCCCTGGAAAAAACCGTGGCAGCCCGCCTCGGCATCCCGCTCGTGCACCGGACGCGCATCCCGCGCCGACGCACCTGACCCCGGCCGGCCGAAACCAAAGCCGGCACCGCAAACACAGGAGGGGCCCCGCATCGACCGCACGGTGCCGGGTCCCGGAAGGGACCCGCGGGGCCTTCATCCCCGCGCGGCCTCCGGTTGGGGGCACCGCCCCCACCGCCGGCCAGCGGCCGGCCCGGCTGGTCGACGTGCTGTTCTGTCCCTGCCGTGCCCGCTGCTGCGCCCCGTCGTCATCGGGTGGCTTCCCTGCTGCGCAGGGCTGTTGACCTGCTGCTCTGCCCGGAATCCGACCTGGCTGGCGTCGTGCGGGCCCCGGCGCGGGCTCTGTCCGGCCGCGCCGGGGCGGCCGCGCTACTCGCTCGGCGGCGCGTCCGCGTCGGTGTCCTGCCCGATCCCGAGGGCCTTTGCGACCTCGTCGAAGACCTCGGGGTCGATGGGCGGCCTGGTGGCATCGGCCGGCCAGTCCAGATCGACGAAGACCGGGGTGTAGGGGGCCTGGCGCAGCTCGTCGACGGGCAGGGCGGACAGGAGGGTGTGCTGCGAGTCCAGGTCGGTCATGTGTGCCCGTTGGGCGAACGTGCGGGCCAGCGCCGCGCTCAGGTCGGTGGAGGTCGAGGTCTTGCCCTCGCCGCCGCGGCGGAAGTGCCCGGCGGCGAAGGCCGCCTCGGTCATGTGCCGTACGGCCGCCGGGTCGGGGCGCGCGGGGAGCGGCGTGGTCAGGGCGCGGGCCTGGTCGGCGGTCATGCCGGTGGCCGCGGTGAGGGCCCGGACGGTGTGGTCGGGCAGAGGGCCGGCGGCGAGTTCGTCGAGGCGTTCGGTGGCGGAGGTGCCGGGGGCGAGGCCGAGGAGTTCCATGGCCCGGTGCCGCTGGACGCCGGCCGCGGCGGCGACGCGCTGGATGTAGCCCTCGAGCCGTTCGGCGGGGCGGGGCAGGGGAGCGGCGGGGATCCGGGCCGGGAGGCTGGGCTGCTGGCCGGAGCGGGCGGCGACGGCCTGGCGGGCCTGGTCCAGGGTGATGCCGGGGTGTTCGCGCTTGTACTGGCGTACGGCGCGGTCGTGTTCCCGGTTGCGGGGGTTGGTCATGGCGTCTCACGTCCTCATTCCGGCCTGCTGCCCCACACGCGCCGGCCGTCCAGGAGGAGGGCATGACGAAATCGCTCGCGCGAGTCTCAGACGTCTGCGGTCCCCATCGGCGGTGTGGGCGTCGAGGTGGTGTGGACCGGGCGCGGCGCGGTTGCCCTTGGTGCACCGTCATCGTAGCGGCGGCCCCGGACACCCGAGGCGAGCGTGCACAGGTGCGGTCGGATCCGGCGTGCCCGGCCCCCGGACCGCGCCCAGGGGGTGCTGCTCGCCCCCGGGCCCGCGGCGGTGGGGGCGTCAGGGGGTGGTCAGTACGTAGGTGTGGGTGTGCAGGGTGCTGGCGATGGCGTAGCGGGCGTGGAGGCGGCCGTGGACGCGGTCGAGCGTGATCCGGGCGGCGCGGTGGCGCTGGGCGGTGCCCAGCAGGGAGGCGCGGACATCTGCGGGCCGGAGGCCGGGGGCAGGGGCGCGGCGGCCGCCGGTGGTGCTCCCGGCGAACGCGCCGACGCGGTCGAGGACCTGGCGGTGAAGGGTGGCGCCGGTGGCCGGGCGGATGTCGAGCAGGCGCAAGTCCTCGGGGGTGTCCAGCGCGCGCCCCGGCAGGGGCGCGTAGGCGTCGGGCGCTGCGGGCGCGAAGACGGCGCCGGGGTCGGCGGACAGCAGGCCGCGTACGGCGTTGTCGTCGAGCTCGCGGGAGTCACCGCCGGGCACGGCCCACTGCTGGCTGCGGCGCAGGCCACGGTGCCAGGTCCGGCCCTCGCTGGTGCGGACGACGTCGTGGTCGGCGAAACGCCAGATGGCCTGGGCGGGCGTGGACGGCACGTGTACTCCTGGGCCGATGGTGGCGGGGCGGGACGCTGCGCCGCTCCCGCGGGGCCTGTCCGGCCCCGCGAGGGCGGTGCTCACTTCCCGGCGGGTGCCGGGGTGCGGGCGGGCAGCGGGACGGGGTTGGCCATCGGGTCGTCGAGCTGGGCGTACCAGTCCTCGTCGCCGTGGAAGATCGTGGAGCACCCGGCGGTGCAGATGAGCTGGCCCGGCTTGAGGAGCTTCTGGACCTCGTGGACCGGCGGGTTGATGTAGCCGACGGCGGAGCCGTGGTTGCAGTACCCGCGCTCGCGCACGGCGTGCCAGGCATCGGCCTCGGCGTGCATTTGCGCCATCTCCAGGTCGACGTCCAGGCGCTCGGTGCGGATGGCTTCCAGTTCGTCGCTGCTGCTCTCGTCGCTGTACATCGGGGCCCCTCCGGATGGTCGCCGTTCCCTTTATGACTCTTAAGACTATACGTGCCGGATGGCATGATTGCAAGTCTTAAGAGACGATGTGGTTGGGTTTGGCGTACTCCGGCAGGGTGAGCGCCATACGGCGCCCGACCGGGTCCGCGGCACATGCCCGGCGAACTCCGCGGCCCGGCGGCCGGGCTGTGGCACCGGCCCCGGGCTGGTGTAAGGGGCTGTGAAGAAGAACGTCGCCTACATCGTCCTCACGCGGTTCTTCAAGAGGACGCCGTGGTCATCCCGTCCACATGGCGGGGTCCTCGCCCGTCCTGCGGGCGTACTCCTCGACCACCCTCCTCGCATCGGCGCGGGCGCCCGGCTCATGTTCGTGAGGCCGGACGGGCGGGGACGGCCGCCGGTTTTCGTGCCGCAGGACGCTGCGCCATGCTTCCAGCCACGGGGGCCACTGGGTCTCGGGGACTTCGCAGGCGCGCAGGAATCCCTCGAGCTGGTAGTCGTACCGCGGCACCGTCTGCTTGGTCAGGATCCTGTGCGCGGTGCTGTGGGGCAGCTCGCTGTGGTCGCCCGCCCGCTTTTGCATCTCGCGGGTGGAGGGAGCACCGGCCCGCTCCCACAGATCGTGCAGCGCGGCGCCCAGATCCCGGCGGTCGTGTATGAGCTCCGGGCGGGGAGCAGGCCGGCGCCGCCCCTTCCGCCCGGAGCGGGTCTGTTGCTCGCGACGGGCCTGCAACCACAGACGGTCCGCATCCTCGACGCGGGCGTCGCACGCTTCGGCGTAGGCGCGCACGACGTCGCGGGGCGGCACCGTGTCGCCCGAGGCGGCCCGCGACAGCGTGGTGGGGTCGTACTCGGTCCCGTCCGCAAGCTGTCGGTAGGAGTGCCCCTGGCGTTCGCGCTGCTCGCGCAGCCACTCCGCCAGCCTGCGCAACGACTTGTTGCCGGTCGTCACCGGCTTCTCCCGGCGGCCCACGACACCCCTCAGTCCGGCGGACTGAGCAGCGTGCCCAGCACCCGGCGCAGGCCCCGCTGCGGTGCTCCGGTGACCATGCTGACCACCAGGGCGGCGACCGTCCCGGCTCCCGCCAGCAGCTGCAGCACCGCGGGGACGCTCATGCCGGCGACCGTCGCCAGAACGCCGCCCAGGCAGATGATGATGACGATCACCACCGCCTCGGAGCCGCTCAGACGTCGCGGGACGGGAAAGCTGGGTTCGACGCACGCGGCAGACGAGGACTTGGCCATGGGGGCCTCCCTGAGGTTGTGGGCCCGGTGGCTCGAGGCCACCGGGACACCGGCTTGCGCTCCAACCGAATGCACCACGGGAGGTTGCCGCCGCCCATGACAGTGGTGCAGATACATAGTCATCGGTCACCCGAGCAAACTCCAGCCTCCCCATCACCCGTGAGGGCGGTTGATGCATTACTGGTCCCGGATCCGCCGACACGCAAAACTGATCGGACTTCAGCAGCTCAGGCCGACTGACCGCCTATTCATCGGTCCTTGGGTACCTGGCGCTCACGAAGTTGCGGCGCCGGCCTTCGAAGCGCATGGAATTGATGCAGTTGTGAACCAGGCCAGCTTGCGCCGCGCCCGACCGGCTGGGATGCTCCCGGGCAAAGGCACAAGATGCCCTCCCTGAGGCGACGGCTCCAACCATTGCTTTAAAGGGAAACAACCTCGTGTTGCCGCACGAGGACGCGAGAGCCGGTACCGCCTGCGCGGTGTCGGCTCATCGCATGTCGGACACGCTGCAGCCCTCTCCCCGCCTACGGCTCAGCGGCCGAGGCCGAAGGCTCCGGCCCCCCAGGACCCCGACACGGGCCGCCCTCCGCCCCGGCCAGCGCTCCGGGGCCAACGGCCCCGGTCCCGCACCCGACCGGCCAGGGTCCCGAAAGGGACCCGACCCCCACCCCCACGCGGCCCCCGACAGGGGGCACGCCCCACGCCGGCCAACGGCCGGCCCTTCTTCAGGGCCGGCCTGCTGCTCGCCGCCGTACACGGCCTCGCCCCAGGGGGAATCGTCCGTCGCACGGCGCCGTGTTCCCGGAGCCGGGGGAGCGGGTCCACGGACGTCGTGGACGACCCGTGCTGGCCGCGCTGCCACACGCCGCGCGCCGTACACGGCGTGACGGGGCCGTACGACGGTGACGTCCGCTGCGCCCGACCTGAAGTACCGCCCGGCGACGTTCACAAGTTCACACACTTCCACGCACGCGCCCATGCGGCAGGGGTCCGGCCGTACGACGAGCGCCCGCCCGGCCCCGGCCGCCTGCGACGGTGGTGACGAGCAGCAGCCGGCCGCGCCGAACGGCCGCCTCGGCCCGCGGTGGGCGCCGACAGGGAGGTGTCCGCCTCGGCGCGTGGGGGAGTGCCGGCAGGCCGGGGCCTGTTGGCCGTCGCGGATCCGCGATACCGGTCCGGGGTGGTGGCCGGCGGGGCTACGGTGCTGCGGTGAGCGACGAGGTGGCGCCGGCCGGCGCGAGCGTGCTGCCCGAGGTCGACGACGTCCTCGCGGACGCACTGGGGGCCCAGGGGGAGGCGGGCGTTCGGGCGTTGGGTCTGCTGCGCGATGCCCACCGAGTCCTTGCCGGCAGCGGGTTCGCGCGGCCGGCGGAGGTCGCCGCGGCGTGTGTGCGTTCGGCGGCGGACGCACTGCTGGGCCTGCCCGGCGCCCCGGTCACGGTGGGATTGAAGCCGGCGGCACAAGGCCTGCTGGCCGCGGTCGACGCCCTCGCGCGCCCCACCGCCGAGGTCTTGGCGCCGCACGGGCCGGTCGTCCTGTCCGGCCCCGCACCCTCGGCTGATGAGGCCTGCCCGTCCGACGGGCCGGCCGCCGAAGCCGGTTCGGCCAGCATCGCCGCCGACGCGGCCGGTGGCCTGTCCGGCGCGTCCGCCGAGGCGAGTACGGCGTGGGAGCGGGTGACGGCGGCCGCGGACGTGCTGCGCGACGAGCTCAACCGCCCGGGCCGCTATCACCAGGCGCGGGCCCAGGGGATCGTCGAGCGGCTGATGAAGGTGGAGCTCGGCGCGGCGCAGGAGACCGCGCTGGATGTGTGGGGAACCGTCTACGGGGTGGCCTCGGGGATCCTGCACGGCCGCAGCGCTCACCCCGGCGAGGCCGCCGTCCTGTACGCGGACATCCTCGCCGCGGCCCGCAACCTGCTGGTGCCGCTCCCCGGCCGCGCGGCCCGCGTCCTCGAGCTGGTCGCCTTCCAACACCCCGGCGCCGCCGAGGCGAAGGAACTCGCCGGCTGGGCGGACCCGCGCGCCGAGGCGTACTTCTTCCGCTCCGGCCCCGCCACGGCGTGGCTGGGCATTCTGCAGGAGCACGCGCCGCACCTGCTGATGCCGGACGGGGCGGCCGGCGGACGGTGGCCGGCCGCCCCGTTTCTCGACCACGTCGCCGCCGCCGACCCGGCCGCCGCCCGCGCCTGGCTGAACGCACCGGCCGACAAGGGCGCCCCCGGCGTCCTGCGGGCCCAGCAGATCGCCGCCACCGGCCGATCCGCCCTTGACGCGCTGCTGGGCCTGGCCGTACGCCACTGGGACGCCGTCGACGCCGCCCAGCTCCAGGCCGCGTTGGCCGGCCCCGGTGTCCGGGACGGGGACGGCGTGGAGGTGGGGGCGACGCTGCGCCTGGCGGCGCGGTGGGCTCGCGCGTTCCCGCGCGCCGAGCGGACGGGGCAGTGGATCGGTGCGGTGGAGGGCCTGCTGGCCGGCGCGGTCCAGGACGAGCACACCGGCCACCTGGCGCTCGATGCGGTCGCCGAGCGCGTGAGGGCCCAGATGAAGGCCGCCGGCCTCCTCGACGGCGGCGACGAGGACGCTGCGGGCGCGGTGGCTGACGAGGCGGCGGGCACGGATTGGGTGGCGACCGAGGAGGAGATGCGCGGGCTGATCGCCCTTCAGGTCGCCTCCCGCCTGCCCGACCACGATGTCGCCATGCTGGTGCGGGAGCTGGCGTGCACCGCCTACCCGGCCGGCCGCCGCGGCCCAGCACACCGCAACGTGGGCGCCGTCCGGGCGGTCCTGGCCAAACTGCTCGCCCACGACGTCGAGTTGACTCCCGAGCAGGCCCGGCCGGTCGTCTTCCACGCCGACCTGGACCAGGTGCGCGTCGGTGACAGCGCGGCGTTCGGCGGGCCGCGGCTGGCGCGCGCCGTGCTGGACGTGGCCGCGGCGGACGCGGACGCCGGCACCGGCCTGGCCCAGCGCACCCGCCACTTCCGGCGGGTGGCCGGCCTCGATGCCCGCCTCCACACCCGCCTGATGGCCGCGCACCTCGCCCACCGCCCGCCGGCCGTCGGCGCCGTGGACGGGCCCGAGTGGTGGCAGCAGGCCCTCGCGCTCGTCCCGCAGGCCCTGGCCGCCGACCCCGACCCGGAGCCGGCCCGCCTCGTCGAGTTCGTCCTCGCCGCCTGCCCGCCCGAGCACGCCGCGCAGCTGGAGGCGGACGTCCGCACGGCCCTGGGCACCGCGCCGCCCGCCGCCCTCGTCGAGGAGGTCCTGCCCGCCGGCACCGAGTCCGCCGACGGCCACGCCGAGCCGCTCGCCACCTGGCTGCGGGTGTGGGACTGGTCGCCCGTCCTGACCTCCCCGCTCCTTCAGGGCTGGGAGTCACTGCTTCAGGCGCTGCGCCGCCGTGAGCCCGCCGGCCCGTCCGACCCGCGCACCCAGGCCGTGCTCGAACCGTCGAAGACCACCACCGCCGTTCAGGCCGAGGACCTGGCGGAACTCGCGGTCGGGCAAGGGCCGGTGGCGGCCGCGGCCCGGATCGCCGGTGCCCCGGATGCCGGCGACGACGGGTACGCGATGGTGCTGCACCGCCTCGTCGCCGCCGACCCGGCCGCCTGGACGACCGATGTGCCCGCCGTCCTGACCGCCCTGGGCCGGCCGGAGCTCGCAGCGTTCTACCTCGCCGCGGCCGCCGCCCACGCCGACCGGCCCGGCGCCTTCCCCGACGATGCGCTGCCGGCGGCCGTCGCCGCGGCGCTCGAGGTACGCCGCGGCCTCGGCGAGAGGGCCCCCACCGTCGGCTTCGACGGCGTACGGCGCTGGCCCGCCGGGGTGTCCTTCGCCGACCAGGCGCTGTTCGACCTGCTTACCGCCGCCTGGCGTGCCGATGCCCTCACCGGGGAGCAGGCGAACGACGCCGTGGCGTACCTGCAGACCCTGGTCGCCTCCCTCACCCGCCGAGCCGGGGACACCGCCCCCGCCGCCAAGACCAAGGACGGCACCACCACCTCCACTGCGCCCCCGGCCCCGGATCCGGCCGCCGCTGCTGCGGGGACCGCGGGGGAGGGGACGACGCCGGCGCTGATCGGATCGGACAGGGAAGTCCGGGCGCTGGGCTGCCTGCTGGAGTACGCCGTCCACCAGGCCCGTACCACCGGCGAGATGCCCGAGGAGGTCCTGAACACGGTCGCCGGCGTCCTCGCCGCGCACGCCGGCCAGGAAGCGGTGGCCACCGCGATCGGGGTGCACCTGCCAGCCCTGCACCGCCACGCGCCCGCGTTCGCCGCCGCCCACCGCACCGCCCTGTACGGTCTCGTGTCCGGCCGGCCCTCGCCGGCCGCCTCCTGGCTGCGCTGGGGTGGCCCCGACGGGCAGCTGCTCGCCGCCCTGGACCGGGCCGAGCTCCTCGCCGCGCTGCGCGCCGGCATGCCCGGCGCCGCCGAGCACCTCGCGAACGCCCTCCTGGACGACCCCGCCCTTCTTGGTGAACCCCCCGCATGGTGGGCCGAGTTGGCGGACGGCACCGGCGACGTGGCCGCGGTCTCCCGCCTGCTGGAGGCGATCGCCGCCCGCACGCCGCACACCGGCGCCGACGGCCCGCTCCCGCCGGCCGAGCAGGTGCGGGTGCAGGCGGCTGTGGGCCTGTGGCGGGCCGCGCTCGCCGCCCCCGGCCTGCCGGCGGGTGCGCTCGCCGGTGCCGGCGCCTTCGCGGACGCGGCCATAGGGGAGACGGCGTGGCTCGAGCTGATGCGGGCGAGCGCCGAGCACTCCCCGGCCCTGACCGACGCCGATCTCGTCGTCGAACGCGCCGCCGCGCACCCCGACCGTGCCGATGCCCTGCTCCTGGCCGCAGCGCTGGTCACCCAGGCACCCGGGACATGGCGGGAGGCGGCCGTACGACGCAACGCCCGCGCCCTGCTGGACGCCGCAATGGCCCTGCCCCAAGGGGAACGCCCCTGCGGGGTGCAGGAGCTGAGGACGGCGCTGGTCAACGTCGGCGACGTCGACGCCGCCACCCGCAGGTGAGCCACCCGGCGCCGCGCCCGGCGGTTCACCGCGGCGCCGGCCGCAGCCGTTCACGAGCCCGAAGGAGGCCGACATGCTGGGAATCCGCGTCCACATCAAGGGGCCGGCCCGACAGAAGATCGCCGCCGAGCTGAAGAAGGCCTACGACAAGGGCGCCTCGATCCGCACCCTCGCACACGGCTGCAACAGGTCCTACGGCTTCGTCCACCGCCTGCTCACCGAGGCCGGCACCACCATGCGCTCGCGCGGCGGCCCCAACAGCCGCAGCCGGACAGCACGCTGACACACGACCCCGCCCACACCCCACGACGACCCACCAGCCGTACAACACCCACCCCGCCCCGGGGCCAACGGCCCCGGGCCCGCACCTGATCCGGCCAGGGTCCCGAAAGGGACCCGCCCCGCACCCCCACGCGGCCCCCGACAGGGGGCACGCCCCACGCCGGCCAACGGCCGGCCCGCCTTGCCCCCTCCTCAGGGTCGGTCTGCTGCTCGCCGCCGTACGAGGGCCTCGCCCCGCGCCGGGCCGCGAGGGTCATCACCCGTTGTTCTGAACGGAGTTGGGAGAGGATAAGGGGTATGGGACGAGCCTCTCGACGACGTGCAGAACGCCGCAACGCGCCACCGGCGGCGCCCGAGCCCGATGCCGCTCCCGGTGTCGTGGTGCTGGACCGGTACCTGATCCGCCCGGCCACCCTGGACGACGACCCCGAGGTGGTGCGCGCGCTCCTGGAGCCGGTGGACTTCATGGACGCGGCGATGCCCGAGGAGATCGTCGACCGGATGCGCACCGGCTGGCGACTGCCAACCCAGTTCGGCACCGCGACCCTGCTGCTCGCCCAGGAACACCCGGCGGGAGAGGTCGTCGGCCTCGCCCATGCGATCCCGCCGGTGGAGTGGCTGATGGCGATGGAAGCCGGCTTGGGCCGGCAGCTGTGCCTGAGGCTGTCGAGGTCGCTCGTCGAGCTGGAGGCGGTGTCGGTGGCCGACGGCGCCCGCGGCCAGGGGCTGGGGCACCGGCTCGTCGACGAACTGGTCCGCTCCTACAGCCGTCAGGGCTACGAGGCGATGCTCGGCGGCATCCACACCCACAAGCCGCACTTGGCGCCGTACTACGAGGGCGACGGCTTTCACGTCCTGTCTCCCGGGGCCCCGCTCGACCTGGAGCTGCCCGCCGGCCGGGTCCGGTACCCGGCGAATGCGTCGATGCGGCACCTGGTGCGCCCGCTCGCCCCACAAGTGTCGTACCGGGCCGGCGTCCTCGCCGGCCTGCTCGCCGGCCGGTGACACCCGGCCCGCGCTGGGGCCCTGCGCGGTCCCGGGCCGGCGCGCATCGACGTTGCCGCTCCTGCGCCTGGGGGATATCTGCGGCCGATCAGCGAGGAGGAGCAGCCGATGCCACTGACCGCGCGCCTGCACGGACACGGAACGCTGGATGCGACCCTCGACGGCCTGGGCTGCGGCCTGGCCTGGGAGGCCGTGTACCGGGTCCGGCCGCGCCCTGTTCTGGCCTGCACCCAGTGCGGACTGCCGATGCACGCGAAGGTGTCCGGGCGCGGCGGGCGGTTCTTCGCGCACGACCGCCGTACCACGGCCTGCGCCGCCGCCGGCGAGACGGAAGAGCACCGCAGCCTGAAGCGGGCGCTGGCCGCCGCTGCGCGGGAAGCCGGCCACCGGGCGGAGCTGGAGGCCAGTGCCGCGCACGGCGGCTGGCGGGCCGACGTGCTCGTGACCACTGCGGGAGGCCGGCTAACCGCTCTGGAGGCGCAGCTGTCCTCCGCGCCCCTCGACGACGTCCTCGCGCGCACCCGCCGCTACCAGGACGACGGCGTCGGCGTGGTCTGGTTCACGCACCGCGCCGCGCGCTGGCTCGCTCACGTGCCCGCCGCACGCCTGTACCGCCCCGCGGCGCCTGACAGGCCGTGGAGCCGTCTGCATCCGCTCGTGAGCCGCTTCAGCGTCGTGTCCTGCGGGGAAGTCTGCGACCCGAGCCCCTCCTGGCACGGCCCCGTCCACGCCGGCTGGGACCACGACGAGGAACGGACCCTGACGGAGTTCGTCGCCGATGCCCTCAACGGCCGCCTCGTCCCCAGAACGAGCACCACCGCCCTGGGCACCCGCTACGACGGCTGGGCCGCCCCCGAGGACGTCAAGGCAGCCGACGACTACGCCGCATCGCCCCAGGCCGCGCCGCCCGCACCTGCATGAGGTGGCCGGCCCCGCCGCGCCGAAGAAGTCGAGGCGGCGCCGGCCGACGGCGGCGCCCGGACGTGCGCGGCTGGCCGACGGGCGCACTGCCGTCACCCGGGCAACGACGACGCGGTGCTGGCGGTCAGGCAGTTGGACGGCCCGCGGTGCCAGGGGGCGTACAGCGGCGGGCCGGTGTGCGCCCTGCCGGCGCCCGGGTGGCCGGCCCTACCGTCGTGACGGCGCCCCGGTGTTCGACCGGACGTCAGAGAAGGGGT
This sequence comes from Streptomyces zinciresistens K42, assembly GCF_000225525.1. Lineage (GTDB taxonomy): Bacteria > Actinomycetota > Actinomycetes > Streptomycetales > Streptomycetaceae > Streptomyces > Streptomyces zinciresistens. Next base: position 16,569 of record NZ_AGBF01000125.1, read on the forward strand.
GGGGAACGGGATGGAGCGGCGGAGACTGCTGGGCGCGGGAGTTGTGCTGGGTGCCGCGGTCGCCGTGCGGCCGGCGGCGGTATGGGCCGCCGAGGACCCGCCGGCGGTCTCGGACGCCGAGCTCGCCGCGGCCCGCGCGCTGTTCGCAGCCGGCGCCTACGACCGGCTCGGCCGGCTGATGCCGCTGCTCCTGGACGGCGCCGAACACGGCGTTGCAGCGGGCCCGGCCGGCGCCGCCCGGGCGGCCGGGACGTGGGTGCTGGCCTCCCATCTGGCCGTCAAGCAAGGCCGCACCGGGGCCTCCGGCGCGTACGCGGCCCTGGCCGGCGCCGCGGCCCGCCGCTCCGGGAACGCGGTGGTGCTCGCCGACGCGGCCCGCGCGGCCGCGACCCCGCTGCGCCGCACCGGCCGCGCCCAGGAGGCCCTCGCTCTGCTGAAGGAGGCGCGCGCCCACCTGACGGCCGTCTCCCGGCCCTCGGCGGCCGAGCTGGACGCGACGGGCATGGTGGCGCTGACGGCCGCCTACACCGCCGCCCAGGCCCATCTGGGCGCCTCCGCACGGGACTTCGCGGACGAGGCCGAGGACACGGCCCTGCGCCTGGCCCGCCACCCGCACGCCGACGGCCGGCCGTCTCAGCTGTCGGCCGGCCAGTGCGCGCTGTACCGGATCGGGATCCACCGCCGCCTGGGCGACGTCGACACCGCCCTCGCCCACGCCGCCCGCCTGGACCCCCAGGTGCTGCCGACGGCCGAGCGCCGCGCCCGCGCCGCCACCGACACCGCCCGCGCCCTGCTCGACGCCGGCGACATCGCCGGCGCCTTCGCCCAGCTGCGCCTGGTGGAACTCGCCGCGCCCGGCGAGGCCCGCCGCCCCTCGGTACGCGCCCTGACCGCCGAGGTCGCCGAAGCCCAACCCGGCCTGCCGGGCCTCGACGCCTACGCACGCCGCACCGCCCCGGGGGCCAAGTCGCCAGCCTGGTAGGGGAGTTGCTCAGGCGGGGGCGGACTGGCCCGACGCTCGCCGGGTTGGGAGGCCCTCGCTGCGGGAGTTGAGGGAGGCGTTGGTCGGCTCCGGGGACGTCGACGGCGCCCAGCGCCCTGGACCTGGCACCGGCGTACCGCCCGGCCGCCGTGCGGAGCCCTCCCCGCCCCCTCTGCGGCCAACTCCGGTCCAGCCACGGTCGGTTGGGCCCGGACGGCCCCAGCGGGCCCCGAGACGCACGATGCGTCCGAGACAGTCCCCGTGAGCCGGCCACCGAATATTGCAAGCCTCGACACCACCACGACGGTCCGTCGGCCGACCCGGCGCGCTTCCACGCGCCCCCGCACACGCACTCCGGCGCCCGATCACGCTCCGCGCCCCTCCGCACGCCCCCGAGGTAGCAGGTCGCACAATTTCTCCGACCACACACACCGCCAGAGCGCCCGGCAAAAACAGGCTTGAGTTCACCGGTAAAGCAATTCAAAGCGACCAGGAAAGGGAGCTCCAAGAAATGCGGTATTCGAATTCGGGAGGGATGAGGGGGTGGCTCCTGCAGTCTCGGGCACCGGCCCGTCGGCACATCCCACCCCCAGGCGTCCCGGGGCCGGCGGACCCTGCGGACACGGCCGGCGTCGACCGGGCTTCGGCGGCGGGCGCCAGCTGCGGCGCGGTACGGGCGTACGGCCGTCCCCCGCTGCGCCCGGTCGGGTACGCCCGCAGCTCGCCTACTCGTCGCCCGAGGCGGGGTTCGTGCGGCGGATCGGCGCGGTGCGGATGTGGTCGATCCAGGTCTCCATGTACGCCTGGGCAGTGGGGTGTTGGCTGCCAGGCCCGGTGAACAGACTGTGCTGGGCGTGCTCGGCGAGGATCTCGTGGACGCGGTCGGCGAGGTGTCCGTACTGGGGGGTGAGGCAGGCGGCCAGGGCGTGCGGGACGCCGGAGGGGTTGATCAGCAGCGGGACCATCTGGTGGAGCAGCACGGCCAGGCCGGTGTCCTCGATCGCCGTCCGCAGGGCGGCGAGGCCGGGGGTGTCGGGCATGAGGAACCCGTACATCAGGTGCAGGCCACCGACGCCGGCGAGGAGCTGCGCCCGAGAGCGGGCCTGGGCCATCTCGTGCTCGCCGGCCGCGGCCAGCAGAGCGAGCGGGTCCACGGCGCCGGCCGGCATCCAGACGTCGAACGTGCCCTCCTCCTCCGCCTGTTGGGCGGCCCCGGCGGTCTCCGCCCAGTCCAGGTGGGGCAGGAGGACGGCGAGGGTCTCGACGAGCAGCTCGCCGCCGACCTCGCCGGAACCCATGCCGGCCGCCGCGGCCAGGTGTACAGCCGCGCGCCGCCGCACGGCGTCCTCGCCCCGCACGACCGCGCTCTCGGCCTGCCCCTCCATCAGCCGGCGCACCGCGACCGGGTCCGGCGTCCCGGCCGGCCCGTGGGCGAACGCCCGCTCCGCCTCCGTGTAAAAAGCGTCCCGCCCGGTGTCCCGCTCCTCCTCGCCGGTGGAGCTGGCCGCCGTACGGGCCTGCGCGAGCACGCGGTGCGCACGGGAGTTGGCCATGGCCCACAGCAAGGCCTCCCGCACCGCCGGCCACGGCGGCTCCGGCACCACCGCCACGCCCGGCACGAGCGGACGTCCGGCCTCGGCGTACCAGCCGATGACCGTCCACCGCAGGTCCCGCCCCTGCCGGCCGTGACGGGCGAGCGCCGCGGCGACGTCGACCACCGCCTCCTCAAGCACCGACACCGAACCCCGCCCACGCCCCAGCCACCGCCGCGCGTGCGCCGGCAGCAGCCCGGCCCCACGCCACCGCTCCAGCTGCGCCGCCGACACCGTCAAGCCGAGCGCCGCCAGGCGCTCGATCAGCTCCTGATCCGCCCCACTGGGCTCCCCACGTGCCACAACGCCCCACCTTAGAACCCCGCGAAGTACCCGCGAACCACCAACAGCCGGCCTGGCTGACTAGCCCTCACCACCCCACGGCCCACAGCCGACAGGGACCCAACACCCCGAAGGAGCCACCCCGTGCCCAACCCCCGCCACCGCCGCGCCCGCATCACCACCACCGTCACCCTCCCCCTCCTCCTCACAGCCACCACCGCCGGCCGCACCGCCCTCACCCTCGCCGGCATCGCGCTGCTCCTCCTCCTGGCCACCACAGCCACCCTCGCCCTGCGCACCGCCTACGCCCGAAACCCCGCCCACCGCACCGCCGCACACCGAACCCTCCACCTCCTTCTACGCCTCGCCCCCTGGTATCCCGACCGCCCCCAATAAGCGCCCAACGGGCGCCCAACCAACCCCCACCAAAAACCCGCCCAACACACCCAAGGAACACCCGATAAAGCCAATCCAAGGCCGACACATAAACACGCCGCCTCACACCCAAGACGGACCCCCTCCACCGCGCCCACGAAGCAGCAAAAGAGCCTCCAGAGCGACACCGAGAACACCCAGAAAAAGACACACACTGCCTTCCCATACCGCTCACGGAAAAGGAATAATGGAAGACGCAGAACACGAGGGGCATCGGGGCCGATAAAACGACGGTCAGCCACTCTCGCACCCGGGCCACGACACCAGCCAAAATCCACCCCGGAAACCCGAGCAGGCCCACCGCCGGCCACCCCAACGAACCGCCCCCCAGCCGCCCCTGGCCAACGGCCAGGGAACAGTTCCACCCGCCGGGCGTTCGTATATTGCAACTCTCGACACCCACCCCCGACCAAACCACAAAGCCCCAGCTCAACGCCCCACAATCCCCCAGCGCCGAAGGCGCCCAACACCCCACCCCCACACCACAACTGACACCCTCACACCCACACCCAGGCCCGACAGGGCCCACCACACACCACCCGCACTCGACACCGGCCGCCCGAACCGGGCGGCCCAACAACCCACCACCACAACAAAACTGAAACACCCTCAAAAAC
>NZ_AGBF01000124.1 GCF_000225525.1 Streptomyces zinciresistens K42
GATCTGCTGCTGGGCCGCGGCCTTGTCGGCGGGGGCCTCGGTCTCCTTGTCCGCCTTCTTGGCGGACGCCTCTTCGCCCGTACGGGTCCGGGAGGTGGTGCGGCGCTTCGGCTTGGCCTCGGCGTCGGACTCGGCCTTCGCCGGGGCGGAGCCCCCGCCCGCCTGCGCCTCCTTGATGACCTCGATCAGCTGGCTCTTGCGCATCCGCGCGGTGCCCCTGATGCCGAGGCCGGAGGCGACCTGCTGCAGCTCGGCCAGCACCATGCCCTCAAGGCCGGTACCGCGGCGCCGCCGGGAGCCGGCACCGGTGGCAGGCGCGGAGGCGTCCGTGGCGGGCGCGGCAGCGGTCTCCTCGACACGTGCGCCCATCAGATCGGTGGTGTCGCTCACGAAGGGTCCTTCCCTGGAGCGGACGTCGGCCTGTCTGGCTCGGCGACCGGTTGTGCTGTCCGGCTTCGGCCCTTGGTGTGTGGACCGTGCCGGGGCGGTGGTCCGCCAACGCGGCGGAGGAAATGACTGGTGATGGCGGTTCCCAGAGCCGTGGCACTGAGTGCCGGTGTCACTCGACTCGGTGGCGCCTGTTCCGGAGCGTGCCCGGCAAGTCGCTCAGTGCTCGCGTACGAGGTACTGCCCGCGTACGTCGTACGGAACACAGTGCGGCTTGGGAGGCTCCCGGAAGAATGTCTGTCCCGGACTGGGACACGAAGCACCTCGCCATGGTGGGGTCGGGTGCAGACTTGAGGTTAACACTACCGGATCCAACAAACATTCCCCCTCTCGAAATCCGGCAACCCGCGTGTCAGGTCGCCAGCGGCAGCACGCTCGCTCCCCGCGCGTCCAGGTCCAGGCGGTTCGCGGCCCAGCCGTCGCCGGCCAGGTGGGCCACCTTGTCGGCGCTGGCCTCGTCGGCCAGGGCCAGCACGGTGGGGCCCGCGCCGGAGATGACGGCCGGGACGCCGTCCGCCCGCAGCCGTTCCACCAGCGCCGCGCTCTCGGGCATCGCCGGTGCGCGGTACTCCTGGTGGAGCCGGTCCTCGGTGGCGGGCAGCAGCAGCTCGGGGCGCCGGGTGAGGGCCTCGACGAGCAGGGCGGCACGGCCCGCGTTGGTGGCGGCGTCGACGTGCGGCACGGTGCGCGGCAGCAGGCCGCGCGCGGTCTCGGTGAGGACCGGCTTCCCGGGCACGAAAACCACCGGAACGATGGAATCGGCGGGTTCCATCCTGATCGCGCGGGCGGCGCCCGCCTCCATCCAGGAGAGGGTGAAACCGCCGAGCAGGCAGGCCGCCACGTTGTCGGGGTGGCCCTCGATCTCGGTGGCGAGCTCCAGCAGCGCGACGTCGTCGAGCCTGGTCTCGCCGCCTATGGTCACGGCCCGCGCGGCGACGATGCCGGCGCAGATCGCGGCCGAGGAGGAGCCGAGCCCCCGGCCGTGCGGGATGCGGTTCGCGCAGACGATCTCCAGGCCGCGCGGCTGGCCGCCCAGCAGGTCGAAGGCGGTGCGCAGGGAGCGTACGAGAAGGTGCTTCTCGTCGCGGGGCAGTGTCTCGCTGCCCTCACCCGCGATGTCGACGTGCAGCCCCGAGTCGGCCACCCGGACGACCACGTCGTCGTAGAGCCCCAGCGACAGCCCGAGGGCGTCGAAACCCGGGCCGAGGTTGGCGCTGGTGGCGGGGACGCGCACCCTGACGGCGGCGGCGCGGAAGGCTGGACCGGCCATCGCTCGATGACTCTCCTTGAACTGCGGTGGTTGTCGAGGACATTCGAAGCCCCGCACGGACCCTCGGGGCCGCTGCCGGGCCGCGGGCACGGCGCGGCGCCGCACCCCTTGCGGAGGCATATGCGGCGGGCGGGTTCGGTACAGCGTATCGAAGACAGGTTCTGTGGCGACATAGGGCGCACAGGAGGCGCACGATGCGTGTCGTATGCCCCCTGTGCACCCCCTGTGGAGAACTTCCCCAGGTGAGCGCCGTCCTGCGCGCGGACGCGAGCCCCGTACGACGGGGCATGGGACCGCTCCTGCGGCGCGGCGCCGTGAGCCCGTCGGACCGGGCTCGCGGTGCCGGCCCGGACTATGCCAGGCCGAGCCGCTCGGCCGCCGTCGCCGCGTCGACCGGGACGGTGACGGGCTGCGGGGCGCCGGCGACGGCCCAGTCGGGGTCCTTCAGGCCGTTGCCGGTGACGGTGCACACGATGCGCTGGCCCGGGTCGACCTCGCCCTGCTCGGCCGCCTTCAGCAGACCGGCGACCGAGGCGGCGGAGGCGGGCTCGACGAAGACGCCCTCCTGCGCGGCCAACAGGCGGTAGGCGCGCAGGATTTCACGGTCCGTCACCTCGTCGATGAACCCGCCCGACTCGTCGCGCGCGTCCAGCGCGTACTGCCAGGAGGCGGGGTTGCCGATGCGGATCGCGGTGGCGATCGTCGAGGGGTCCTTGACGATCTCGCCGCGCACGATGGGCGCGGAGCCGGACGCCTGGAAGCCCCACATGCGCGGGGTGCGCCGGGAGACGCCGTCGGCGGCGTACTCCTTGTAGCCCTTCCAGTAGGCGGTGATGTTGCCCGCGTTGCCGACCGGCAGGACATGGACGTCGGGGGCGTCGCCCAGCATGTCGACGATCTCGAAGGCGGCCGTCTTCTGCCCCTCGATCCGCACCGGGTTGACCGAATTGACCAGCGCCACCGGGTAGTTGTCGCTCAGGTCGCGCGCGAGCGCCAGGCAGTCGTCGAAGTTGCCGTCGACCTGGAGGATCTTCGCGCCGTGCACGAGGGCCTGGCCCATCTTGCCGAGCGCGATCTTGCCCTGCGGGACGAGGACGGCCGAGACCATACCCGCGCGCACGGCGTAGGCGGCGGCCGAGGCCGAGGTGTTGCCGGTGGAGGCGCAGATGACCGCCTTGGCGCCCTCCTCCTTGGCCCGGGTGATGGCCATGGTCATGCCGCGGTCCTTGAAGGACCCGGTGGGGTTGGCGCCCTCCACCTTGAGGTGGACCTCGCAGCCCGTGCGCTCGGAGAGCACCTGCGCGGGCACGAGGGGCGTGCCGCCCTCGCGGAGCGTCACGACCGGCGTGGTGTCGGAGACGGGCAGCCGGTCCCGGTACTCCTCGATGATTCCGCGCCACTGATGGGTCATTGCTGGTTACTCTCCTTCAACCCGCATGATGCTGGCGACACCCCGCACGGTGTCGAGCTTGCGCAGCGCCTCGACGGTGCCGCCGAGGGCCGCGTCGGACGCACGGTGGGTGACGACGACGAGGGACGCCTCGCCGTCCTTGCCCTGCTGGCGAACCGTGTCGATCGAGACCCCGTGCTCCGCGAACACGGTGGCCACCTGGGCGAGGACACCCGGTTTGTCTGCCACGTCCAGGCTGATGTGGTAGCGCGTGACGACGTCGCCCATGCCGGACACGGGCAGCGCCGCGTACGCCGACTCGCCGGGGCCGGTCGCGCCGTTGAGCCGGTTGCGGCAGACGGCGACGAGGTCGCCGAGCACGGCGGAGGCGGTCGGGGCACCGCCGGCGCCCGGACCGTAGAACATGAGCCGGCCCGACGCGTCGGACTCGACGAACACGGCGTTGTACGCGCCGCGCACGGAGGCGAGCGGGTGGCTCAGCGGGATCATCGCGGGGTGCACGCGCGCGGTGACCGAGGCGCCGTCCCGCGCCCGCTCGCAGATGGCGAGCAGCTTGATGGTGCAGCCCATCTTCCTCGCGGAGGCGAAGTCGGCCGCGGTCACCTCGGTCATGCCCTCGCGGTGGACGTCGTCGAGGCGCACCCGCGTGTGGAAGGCGATCCCGGCGAGGATGGCGGCCTTGGCGGCGGCGTCGAAGCCCTCGACGTCGGCGGTGGGGTCGGCCTCGGCGTAGCCCAGGGCGGTGGCCTCGTCGAGGGCCTCCTGGTACCCGGCGCCCGTGGAGTCCATCTTGTCGAGGATGAAGTTGGTCGTGCCGTTGACGATGCCGAGCACCCGGTTGACCTTGTCGCCCGCGAGGGACTCGCGCAGGGGGCGGATCAGCGGGATGGCGCCGGCGACGGCGGCCTCGTAGTAGAGGTCCTCGCCGTGGGCCTCCGCCGCGGCGTGCAGGGCCGCGCCGTCCTGGGCGAGGAGCGCCTTGTTGGCCGACACGACGGACGCGCCGTGCTCGAAGGCGGTGGTGATGAGAGTGCGGGCGGGCTCGATGCCTCCGATGACCTCGACCACGACGTCGATGTCGCCGCGTTTGACGAGGGCGGTGGCGTCGGTGGTGACCAGGGCGGGATCGATGCCCTCGCGGACCTTGGAGGGACGCCGTACGGCCACGCCCGCGAGCTCCACCGGGGCACCGATGCGGGCGGCGAGGTCGTCGGCGTGCGTCGTCATGATGCGCGCCACCTCTGAGCCGACTACCCCGCAGCCCAGCAGCGCCACCTTCAGCGGACGCGTACGCATCATCCGACCTCGTTTCCTCATACCGTCTACGGTTGCACCAGTCTCACTCACCGGACGGGAGTTTCTGCCCTTCGTCCGGATCGTGAGACATCTATTTCATTTGTACCGGGGTGGCCGACAGGAGATCTTCCACCCCGGTGTCCTCACCGCCCGGCGGGTCCCGGGCGGGCCGCTCAGCCGACGTCGAGCCGGAGCAGGTCCTCCTCGGTCTCCCGCCGGACGATCACCCGGGACGCGCCGTCCTGCACGGCCACGACCGGGGGCCGCGGCACGTGGTTGTAGTTGCTGGCCATCGACCGGCAGTACGCGCCCGTCGCCGGCACGGCGATGAGGTCACCCGGTGCCAGGTCGGCCGGCAGGAACGCGTCCTTGACCACGATGTCCCCGCTCTCGCAGTGCTTGCCGACGACCCGCGCGAGCATCGGCCCGGCGTCGGAGGTCCGCGACACGAGGGCGACGCTGTACTCGGCGTCGTACAGCGCGGTCCGGATGTTGTCGGACATGCCTCCGTCGACGGAGACGTAGGTACGGAGGTTGTCGAGCGGCTTGATGGTGCCGACCTCGTACAGCGTGAAGGCGGTCGGGCCGACGATCGCCCGGCCGGGCTCGACGGAGATCCGCGGCGTCCGCAGCTTCGCCGCCTCGCACTCCCGGGTGACGATCTCGGTCAGGGCCTTGGCGATCTCGTGGGGCTCGCGGGGGTCGTCGCCGCTGGTGTACGCGATCCCGAGGCCGCCGCCGAGGTCGATCTCGGGCAGTTCGACACCGTGCTCGTCGCGGATGTCCCTGAGCAGGCCCACGACACGGTGGGCGGCGACCTCGAAGCCGGACATGTCGAAGATCTGCGAGCCGATGTGGGAGTGGATGCCGATGAGCTCCAGCCCGTCGAGCCGCAGCGCGCGGCGTACGGCCTCGGCGGCCTGCCCCCCGGCCAGCGGGACCCCGAACTTCTGGTCCTCGTGGGCGGTCGCGATGAACTCGTGGGTGTGCGCCTCGACGCCGACGGTGACACGGATCTGCACCCGCTGCCGCCTGCCGAGTTCCTGCGCGACGTGCGCGACCCGGACGATCTCCTGGAAGGAGTCGAGGACGATCCGTCCCACTCCGGCCTCGACGGCCCGCCGGATCTCCTGCGTGGACTTGTTGTTGCCGTGGAAGGCGATGCGGTCGGCGGGCATGCCGGCCGAGAGGGCGGTGGCGAGTTCGCCGCCGGAGCACACGTCGAGGTGGAGCCCCTCCTCGTGCAGCCACCGCACGACGGCCCGCGACAGGAACGCCTTGCCCGCGTAGAAGACGTCGGCGTCACTGCCGAAGGCGTCGCGCCAGGCGCGCGCACGGGAGCGGAAGTCGGCCTCGTCGAGGAAGTAGGCGGGCGTGCCGTGCTGTTCGGCGAGGGTCTTCACGTCGACCCCGCCGACGGTGGCGACTCCGTCGGCGTCGCGGGCGACCGTCCGCGCCCACACCTTGGGGTCGAGGACGTTGAGGTCGGCCGGCGGTGCGGAGTAGTGGCCCTCGGGAAGGACGTCGGCGTGACGGGGCCCGGCGGGATGTGCGGAACGGCTCATGACTGTCGTGGGCTCTCTCAGAGATGTTCGGGTGCGCTGATGCCGAGCAGGGACAGGCCGCCGGCCAGCACCGCCCCGGCGGCTTCGGCGAGCGCGAGCCGGGCGCAGTGGGCGGCCGAGGGTTTCTCCGCACCCCGCGGAAGGACGGCGGGCAGCAGGGGCAGCACGGCGTCGGCGACGGTGACGAGGTGCCGGGCCAGCCGGTCGGGGGCGTGGTGGGCCGCCGCCCGCGCGAGCACCCGCGGATGGTCGGCGAGCAGGACCTCCAGCTCACGCCCCTCGGGTACGGCGCCCGGTACGGCCCCGAAACCGAGGTCGGCGGCGTTGCGCCGCAGCGCCCGGACCCTCGCGTGCGCGTACCGGACCCGGAAGAGGGGATTGCCCTCCCGCTGCACGAGGTGCTCCCGGCCGACCCGGGGCCGATCGTGCCCGGCACCCGCCAACAGGGCCCACCGCCCGGCGTCCCGCCCGAGAGGGAGCGGGGTGGCGGGGGGCGGGAGGAGGTGCGGTTCGGGACGGGGGTGCGGTTCGGGACGGGGGTGCGGTTCGGGACGGGGGTGCGGTTCGGGGGGTTCCGCCGAGGCCGTCGTGGGGGCGGGGACTTGAGGGGGCGTGGTCGGGCCGGGGGCTTCGGAGGGGGCATGACGGACGTCGGCGGCGTCGGCGGGCGCGGGACGCTGCCGGGGTTCGGAAGCCACCCGTCGGCCGGGGGCTTCGCAGGGCACCGGACGGACGTCGGCAGCGTCGGCGGGCGCCGCCGGACGGCCGTAGGTGTCGACGCGCACTCCGAGGACGGACACCCACTCGGGGTCGGGCCGGGCGTCGCAGCTGGTGCCGACGAGGACGCCCTGGGAGCGCAGCAGCCGCGCGACGGCGTCCTGCACGACGACGGCGCGGACCTCGTACGGGGCGTGCAGCCGTACGGTTTCGCCACTCGCCGCGTCGGAGAACCCGTAACGCTCGCCGCACCGCAGGATCTCGGCGACGAGGGCGGTGGCGGCGGTGTCGCCCAGGCTGATGTTGAGGAACCCGGGCCCGGTGACGACGACGTCCCGCACGCCTGCGCTGCCGGCGAGCCGGGCTCTGAGGATCTCGGCGACCCGCTGGGGCGGCTGCCCGGCCGGGCGGGCGAGCTGGAGGGCGACGTTGGTGGCGTAGTCGCCGCAGCCGCCGGGACCGGGAACGGTGACGAGGACGCGCTCCGGTACCGCGACCTGCAGTTCTCCCTCATCGACAGCACGGCGCACCGCGCGCAGCACGGTACGGGAGAGCTCGACGGGGGTCACGGGACCAGCGTATGGGAGGAGGGGGGTGGGTATGCGAATGCGTTTGGGCGGAGTTCCGGCATGTGGACGGGGCGGGGGTCCGGGGGGGTCCGGGGGGGCGGCCGGCCGTCATGGCCGGACTGCCGGAGGGGGTCAGCCCACGCTGCCGGCTCCACTGCCCCCGCCGGCTCCGAGACCACTCCCGGTGCCTCGGCCGCTCCCGGTGCCCAGGCCACGCCCGGCCTCCAGGCCACTGCCGGTGCCCAGGCCGACCCCGCTCCCGCTCTCGAAGCCGCTGCCGTTCCCGAAGGCGCCGCCGGCCCCGAAGCCACCGCCGAGCGCGGCGGCCGTGCCCCCGTCACCGCTCTCCCCCGCCCCGCCCCGTCCCGTCGCGATCAACCTGCGTACGAGGCGGACGAGTTCGTCGGGATCGAAGGGCTTGGCGAGGAAGGCGTCGACGCCGACGTCGAGGCCGCTCTCGATCTCGTGCTGGGTGCACGCGCTGACGATCGCGAGCGGAAGATCACGGGTGGCGCTGTCCGCACGCAGCCGGGCGGCGGTCCGCAGCCCGTCCAGACGGGGCATGACCACGTCGAGGGTGATCACGTCGGGCCGCACCTGATGAACGACATCCAGACACTCGGCACCATCAGCCGCGGTCACGACCTCGATGCCCTCAAGCTCGAGATTGACCCTGATCAACTGCCGGATGACCTTGTTGTCGTCCACAACAAGCACCCGCCCGGACGCCCCTGGCACCACTCGAGAGTAGGTGCGGACCGGCCACCGCGTCCGGCTTTTCCCCACTTCCCCCCTCCAGGGGTGACCCGCCCCAGGTCGCGCCCGGTGCCACCACCCTCAAAACCCGTTCATGAACACCCCACTGAAGCTGGTAGTGTTCTACCCGTCGCCGCCACCCAAGGCGCCCGACACGCCCCCGTAGCTCAGGGGATAGAGCAACGGCCTCCGGAGCCGTGTGCGCAGGTTCGAATCCTGCCGGGGGCACTTCGCATGAGGTGCCTAAAGACCCCGCCACCAGCGCGTTCGCTGAGTGCGGGGTCTTCGCGTATGTGCAGGCGGACGCCGTCGAAAGCAGCTCCATGACAGTGATCACGTAATGGCCACGTAATGATCTTGACGGGCTTTCCAGCAGCTCAGTGACCATTTCCGGCTCCCCGAGCGTAGCTCCCCGACACACCTCCGACACGACGAAAGCCCCGGAGCGACCCGGGGCTTTGCGTGAGGGGCGTGTGAGCCGTCTAGTCCTGTGTGTCCTCCTCTCCCAGACCCTTCAGGATCCGGTCGTTCATCTCCTGCTCCTGGCCGTCGATGCACTTTGCGTAGATCTTGAGCAGCACGTCGACCGAGTGGCCTGCGCGGGCCGCCACTTCCGGGGCGGGGACTCCGGAGTTGAGCCACTGGGAGACGCCCGCGTGGCGCAGGTCGTACGGGCGAGCCGCCAGGACGGAGGCGACCTGTTCGGGCGGGAACGCCAGGGCACGGGCCTGCTTCCACGCGCGCGAGTACGACGACGCGGCGATGACGTTGCCCCGCTCGCTCGAAAACAGCCGGCCGTCCTCCGCCGTGCCGAACTCTTTGGCGTGGTCCTGCAGCATCCGGACGAGAGGAGGCGGTATCGGCACGATGCGTACCTCGCCATCCGCCCGCTGTTTCAGGCCCCGCCGGTCGTGCGCCTCACCTGAATCGGTCCACGCCTTGCCGGCGGTGGGCCGGGTCTCCGCCAGGTCGATCCGGCCCCAACCCTTCTCCGGAAGCGTGCAGTCCGAGAGCCGCAGGCCCAGCGCCTCACCGGGCCGCATGGCCGCGTAGTACAGGCAGCCGAAGAACGCCCGCAGCCGTCGACCACTCGCCCGCTCATAACCACCCACATACGTGAGCGCGGTCAGCAGCTCCCGCGCCTGCCGAGGGTTGACCACCACCCGACGGTCGACTTCCTGTACTGCCCGCTTCCCCCGCTTGCGCCGTACTCGACTCAGCGGGTTCGAATGCAACGTCTCCAACTCCACCGCGTACTCAAGGGCGTTGAAGACCACGGCACGGCGCCGCCGGTAGGTCTGCGTAGCCGCAGGCTTGCCGTCGAGCTTCCGTGTGAGCGCGTCGATCAGGTCGTGTACGCGGGTGATCTCTTGGAGTTCCACGACCGGCAGCGATGCTTTCTCGATCCACTTCACCGCCGACGCGATCTCCTCGGGCCTCTCGCGCTCCCGCCGAGGTGGAGGCAACACGTAGGACCGCAGCGCCCGCCTGAGGTCAGCCGGAGCAGGGCGCCCACGAACCTGTTTGACCAGCGCGGGCAGAACCGTTGCCAAGGCGTCGGTCATGCTGTCCCGCTGCTTCGCCGAGGCCTCCGCCCACCGGGTATCGATGTACTTGAGCGCCAGCTCCAGGAACGATAAGGCGGCTTTGCCACCCCGCAACGAGTCTGGCAGACCAGTCACAGTGTCGAACGGCTCGCCCTTGTCCGCCGCCCGAAGCAGCTTCGCGCGGAAGCGATCCGCCAGCGCCTTTGTCTTGTGCGACTCGTGGAACGGCTCTCCGTCCACGGACCACCGAACGAGGTACGTCGGTTTCTTCGCGGAGCGGTTGATGCTCAGCTTCCAGATGACGACCTTGTACGACTTCACGATGCAGCCCCCTCCGCCCGCTCCTCCAACCAGTCGTTGAGCACGTCCCGCCGAACCCGGAGCTCCCCGTTCGGCAGCCGTATGCAGGGCGGAGCGAGGCGCAGTTCCCGCCAGCGATAGAAGGTGCGCCGCGAGATGCCGCCCAGCTCGTCGAGCACCTGGCGGACCGTGAGCAGTTCGGCCGCCTTCGCGCGGCTGTCACGCGCCATGGAGACCACCGCCCTCCCGCACGGAAGCGGCCAGGAGCGCCGCCGCCGGCGAGTAGCCGCGACCCGCGTAACGCCACTGGCCGACCGTGACAGTCGGACCGTCGACCAGGCCGAGGGAAGCCCGTTGCTGCTCCGCACGGTGATCAGCACGCGCCTGGCGGAGCGCGGTCAGGGTCGTTGAGTAGCGGCGTGACTTGGTGGAGAAGTGCCCGCCGTACCCGAGCATGTGAGCCCACCGACGCAGCCCGAGCGGCTCGAACTCCGGCAGACCGCCGAGCCACCAGCACGTACCGATCATGCGCAGCACATGCGCACGCACCGGCAACATGACCATGTCCCGCGCGTGGTAGATCCGGCCGTCCACCGCGCCGGCGGACTCGGCTCCCTTCGTGGCGTACTTGGCGATGTAGCCCGCCACGGCCGCCGCGGAGGCAGGCCGCTCCCCCGTATTCCGCCTGTATGAGGTGACCGGCCGTACGTCGACCTGCGTACCGAAGCGGAGCTCCCGCGGTCCGACGACGTCCGCCCCCGGAGCGGCCAGCCGCACCCGACCAGCCACCTCGCGAACAGCGTCGATCAGCAGCGGCACGGTCGCCCATCCCGGCGGGGACGAGTCAGGTCCCTCCGGTCCGTCGAGGCGGATCACGCCATGGAAGTGGACGAGCCCACGCCGCTGGTACTCGGCGACTTTGGCGTACGAGAGCCGGGTGACTTCCCCGAACTCCGTACGCGACAGCCCGGCACGCCGAGCGACCTCGCGCCGCAGCTCTAGCCCGAACCGATGCCAGAGCCGACCGGCGAACGAGTGCCAGAGGACAGCGCCCGCGTAGTCGTAGCAGCGCGGGCAGAGCGGCTCGCCGAGACGGTGGTCGTCCGTCGCGTGACGCTCCAGGCATCCGGTCGGCCGACCATGGGGACACGACTCCCCCGCCCGACGGGGACGACAGGCCCGTACGCGCCCGTCGCGTTCCCGCCGCGTGTGAACCGGGCCGAAGCTGGGAGCGGTGAGCGTGACGAACACGCGCGGGTAGCCACTCACCGCCTCCGTGACGTTCTTGCCGCCGACGAGCCCGGCCCGGACGAGTTGGTACGTGTCCGCCCGGTACAGGGCCGAGCAGGCCGGGCAGACCGTCGCGCGCCGGTTGCCGCACGCGATGAGCAGGCGACCGCCGTAGACGTCCGACCCGTACGAGAGCAGGGCCGCGCCCGAGGTCGTGTCGTAGACGGTCGCCGCGCCGACAAGGTGAATCGGGTTGGTGCAGCCGCCGAGGCGGACGATGTTCCGCCTCCAGGCCGCGAAGTCCGCCTCAGATGCCCTGGCGACCAGGGCAGCAGCGTTGGCCGTGAGGGTCATGGTCATCGACGACCGCCCCCACCGCCGAACGCGTGCGCCATCACGGCCGAGATGCCCTCGGGCCGAGTCTTGGCGCTGAAGCGGAACGTCGGATCGGTGAGCCAGAGTGCTGCCGCGTGCGCGGGACACAGGCGTTGCTCGGTGTCATCGAGCCCGACGAGGACGACCTGTTCCCGTCCGGCGCAGGTCGAGACCTCCGAGTCTCGCTGCCTGAGTTCGCAGTCGGGCAGCGGGGATTTGCGCGAATGATGCGCACTGGTCAAAGTGTGAGTGCTCCTTTCACTGCTCATGTGGCGGATGGAGTGGGTTCCTGACGGGGTCGGGTTTGGCGACTTCGCGCCCCGTCGGGAGCCCGTCATACGGGCGATCACTGCCGCTCCTCGGGCGGTATCGCGACGACGACGTACGCGATCGGTCCGAACTCACGGCGTGCGTCGAAGTAGCCCTGGTCGAGGTCCCCCGTCGGCACGTCGAGCGGAACAGCGACGGACGCCACGCCCTCTCGCCGACCGACGGAGTCGGACGCGTCGACCAGGACGACGACGGATGCGTGACGCGGTACGACGACCGCGGGGTTGGCTGTCAGGTAATCGACCAGCTCCCGCAGACCGGCCAGGAACAGGGCACGGTTACCGGAGCGGATGACGTAGTCGGACACGGGATGTACCTCTCTCGGGTCAATGGGGCGCTTCAGAAACGGAGTTGGCCGAGGAAGCCGGTCACGCCGTCGAGGAAGGCCTGAGCGAACGGCGCGGCCACGGTCTTGGAGAGCAGGAAGCCGAAGGCTCCGCAGAGCAGCGCGTCGATCCACCGCAGGTACCGGATGCGGAGAAGGAACCAGATCAGCAGGCCGAGCAGCAGAACCGCGGACATGGACACAAGCACGGCAGGCCCCTTTCACGGCGCTTCGACGTGCAGTTCGGACAGGACGGGAGTCAGGTGCGCGTACTCGGCGGCGACGGCTTCCGCCTCTGCCTCCGTGATCAGGTGCGACCGAGCCCGTTCCCAGCCGTCACCGGAGGCGAGGACCGCTGTACCGGCCTGTTCCGGCGTGATGGCCTGAGCCGCCTTGAGCGCATCGGGGTTGAGATCACCGAGCGCCATTTCGGCCGTGCCGGGGTCGGCCACGCGATGGCAGACCCGGCCGCCGAGCTGTGCCCGTAGTGCGGTAACGCCAGGCCCCAGGTCCGAGCCGACGCGTTGGCCTGCGACGACGAGGAACACCCCGAGGGCTGCGCCGAGTTGGGCAAGTCGGATCAGTGCTGTACCGGCCGCCTGGGCTTCGTCCTTCTCGTTCCGGCTCGCGACGAGGAACAGTTCCGCGAGCTCATCGACGATCACGACGACAGGGACCGGACGTTCCTTGTCCGGCAGACCCCAGATGTTGCGGACCCGAGCCGCCCGGCAGACGGACATGCGGTCGAGGGTCAGGTCTACGAGCGCGGCCAGCAGCCGGACCGCCTGTTCACGGTTAGTCGCGAGGGCGGACAACCGCGGTTCGTAAAGGGACAGTTCCATGCCGCCCTTGCAGTCGATCCCGACGAGGGCGACGGGCTGCGGAGCCAGCCCCGCGACGAGGGCGTTGATCAGCGTCGACTTCCCGGACCGGGTGGCCCCCACGATCAGCCAATGCGGCACCCGCCGCAGGTCGAGCACCCAGGCGGCCCCGGTCTCCAGCGCACCCACGGTCACCCGGAGCAGATGGCCAGGGCCCCGCTGCTTGGGCATCCGAGGCGCGACCAACGGATCAGCCGCCGAAGCAACAATCCGTACGACCCCTGGCTTCCAGGAGGTCACCCGTACCGCGTGAACTTGCCAGTCCTCCGCCATGGCAGGCGCAGCCTTGACGAAGTCCTCGGGCACCTGGCCGGGTAACAGCCGTACCAGCAGCACGAAGCCGCCGGAGGTGGGGCGTATGAGCCCGCGATGCGGTACCCGTGGCTGGGGCGGAGGCGCCCCGTTGCCGACGAGCCCGGACACAACGGTCAGTGCCGGCCGCCGACTCACGGCGAGCCCACATCCTGCCATCAGAGGCCGCCAGGTCTGCACGACCCGGAAGGCGGCGACCGGGAAGCCGAGTAACAGCCACCAGGCGACGGGATAGCGGCGGCGCAGGGTCGGGCCCGCGAGAAGCAGGCCCGACACCAGCACTGCGGCCACCACCAGAACCCAACCCGGCACGGACGAACCGGCCGAAGAGGTGGAGGAGGCCAGGTTCATCACTGCGCGGCCCCCTTACCCGCTGGCGCGGGAGCGTTCAGGGGCCGGATCTCCGCCGCACGGAATGCGATCCCGTGCCGCCCCTCGTTCTCCCACGGCGTGCCGACCAGGTCCCGCACGGCCACCGGCATGCCGAGCTGCACTCCACTCGGCTCGCCGGCCACGCTCACGTTCACGACGTCGGCCGACGCCCCGGCCATCAGACAGAGGCCGACTTGGTACATGGTCTTGCCAGTCTCGCGGTCCACGCGGAGCTGGCCGGTCTCGCGGTTGGCAACCCGCGGAGCCGGGGGAACGGCACAGATGATCCCCGTGTACTTCGCGGTGTCGATCGGAAGGCTTGCCACTTCTTGGATCTCCTCTTCTCTGGCACCCGAAGGCCGATCCTCCGGGTTGCTAGACCACCCGTAGTACGGGTGACGCAGACAAGAGTGCAACCCGTAGTACGGGTTGTCAACCGACCTAGCGATGAGAGAAGCTGTGCACGCCCGTAGACAAGCCGTCTACGCCGACGCACAGCCGCAGAAGCCACGGCCACGGAGGGCCCGCATGCCGCCGAAGAACACGCAGCCGAAGTACCGGCAGATCGCCGACTACCTGCGCGATGGCATCTTGGACGGCACCTTCCCGGCCGGCCAACCGCTCCCGTCGGAGGAGGCATTGGCCAAGCAGTTCGGCGTGACGCGTCCCACAGTCCGTCAGGGCCTGTCCGAGCTAAGGGCATCCGGTCTCGTCGAGGCCATCATGGGCCGCGGCACCTTCGCCCGCTCCCCCCACAGCCGCCCCAGCCACACGCGCCCGCGCGGTGTACGTCGAGCCCCAGACGGCCGCTACATCGAGGCCGACGGCATCCGCTGGACCGACACCGAGCCACCCGTAGCTACCCGTACCGACGCCCCGTTGGCCCTGGCGGACCTACTGCGCATCCCTCCGGGCGAACCGATGTTCACGTACGACGCCCTGCAGACGGCAGACCACGGCCGCCTCCGCCAACTCCACCGGACGTACGTGCCGTTCTCGATCCTGGCCGACACCAAGTACGAGGAGGAGGCACCACCGTCGGCGCCGGAGCTCTACAGCGCACTCTCCGACCTAGGCCACGAACTCCACTTCACGGAGTACGTTCGCACCCGCATGCCTCTCCCAGACCAGGCCCAGGCCCTTCGGCTCGCCGACGGGGTACCGCTCCTACACGTCATCCGCATGACGCTCGCGGAGGCGGACAAGCCCTTGGCTCTAGAAGAGTTCCACCTGCCGGGCGACGAGTTGGAGCTGTCGTTCAGGCTGTAGCTGAGACCCGGTTGGCTCAGAATTTCCTCACGTAATCAAGGCCCGCGCACAGCGCGGGCGCGCGCCGCCTCTGCGGCGCGGCCTGCCTCCTGCCTTCGCCCCGGCTGGTTGCGCCAAGCGGCTGCGGGCAAAAGGGGGAGACACACCCTCTATGGCTGGGGCGGTCGGCTCCACGGCTTTAGGCAGCCAATTTGGCGCGAGCCTCGAAGATCATGGCCCAAAATCGGGCACTAACGGGCAGGCTCACAAACCTGCCCGATCCGCTGGCTAGCGTAATGGGCCATGATCACTCACGCCAAATCAGCTCCAGCCCAAAGCCGCTCCACCGACCTAATGCCTGTCAGATACCCGTTTCCGTGACATTAAGCCAGTCGTAGGCGTCTACCCAGCCGATCAGGTCGATATCTTGAGGAACCGCCCCTTCTTGGGCTTCATTCATCCTGAACCCCAACGCCGAAGCCTGTTTACTCAGATTCATCGTGCAAGGCTCTTCAAGAAGGCGCTCGTATTCTTGTGGTAGCGGAACGAGGAATTCCTGATCGTCTTCGAATTTAAAGAATCCAGCACCCGATGAGATTTCCATGGAATGCAGATGCATTCGACGAGCCATCTCCTCAGCATCCCTGGCCAAAACCTCCAGATATTGAGGAAAGAATGATTCGTGCACTACATCAAAGTAGCGGACAGCGCCAGTCAGATTGGTAACATCTGGCGACTTCGTTGGCTCCAGGTGGCTGATACGCACCCACGGAAGGGACAAAAGCCCCTGCTGTCCCTCATGAAGCAAAGCGGAGACCATGGGAGCCCGAACGACCGCAACGTTTACGATGATCCTCGGAAACAGTAGTGGATGGTCCGGTTCAGGAGTGCTGAGGAAGCGGAGGTGGTCAGCCGCCTTCAACAGCGGAAGCGTGAGAGACCTATAAGTCTCCTCACCTGTAATCTCAAGCCTTGAGTTCTTCCTGAATACCTTCGCTAGCGAAATCGCGAATGGCGCAGGCGCACCGAAGAAGGGAATCTCTTGCAGACTTAGTGCGTCCCGAAGGTTGATCCAGAACGAGGAGGGTTCTTCCTCTTCGTCGAGTTCCTCACTTGGGTCGACAGTAGTTGCGTCGCCGCCAGCATCATCCTCGCCACCCTCCGAAGCTGGCTCGATGAAAACTCTTAGCTTCTGCACATCCAAGCCCGCAATGTCGGGAAATTCACTGCTTTCACTCGGAGGCGTTTGTCGCAGAAAGAAGACGTAAGGAAAGTCGCTCTGCTTACATTCCACAAGCAGACTGAGGCGGACTCTCAGATCAGATTCTGGCTCTTCATATCCGTGCTGAAATCCAAGATCTGCGAGAATGTCGATAGAACGAACCTGGCCTGATTCACGGTCTACGTACGTCCACTCTTCCTGGATGCGAGCCCTGTGCTCCACTCCTATGGGTGACGCTGCAATCAGGTCCGCAACCACTGCCTGAAAAGGGTATCCAGACTTGGATATAGCTTCACGAAGGTCTTTGGCAGTAACGCCTTCTTTGAGCTCCGCAAACGGCGGCGGGGTCACGTTCTCCATGTCTCCTCATTACATGTCAGCTGGATCTAGAGTGCCAGACATGCCTACTCCTCGGGAGGCATTTTGGAGTCCCCAACGCACGAGCGCCCTCCCGGGCCGCCCTCGGGCCGTGGAAGGGCGCTCAACGATGACCAACGTCGACAGCTACCGACAGCTCAGCAGCAGGTCAGGACGTCGATCGATAAGGCGGCCGCAGGTCACCGCCGCCGGTGATCAGTTGTGGCTGAACTGGCGCCCGGCCTAGCTGCGCAGGGATCCTTCGTGAGCGAACTGGCGTAGCAGCGGCACCGTTACGGCATGCTCAGTGCATGGATCTAGAGGGTATTGGTGGCGTCTCGGCTGCAGCTGTCGCAGCGCTCGGCCTCCCGGCCGCCATCATGGTTGGCCGCTGGCAGATGCGCGGAGCGCTACGAGCAGCCGAGGAGACCGGCCGAGCTGGCATTGCTCAAGCAGAGTCGACCTACAGAGCTGCTCTTGATGCTGTTCGCACCGAAGCTGACGCGGCTCATCTGCAGTGGCGGCGTGGCATTCGACGCGACGCCTACGCAGGTTTCCTTCTGGCGATGACTCGTTGCGTGCAGGCCGCCGAAGCACTACCACGGCGGCGACTAGAGGCGTCTCAAGTCCTCAGCGCTGCCGAGGAGGAAGTTACTCAGGCGAAGAATGGTCTGAGCGCAGCGCTCTGGGTCGTGAAACTTGAAGGGCCTGCTGCTGTCGCTGACAGTGCTGAAGGTGTGTCCTCGCTTACCTACGAACTTGTGCAAGCACTGGCTCGGAAGGCCGAGTTCCACCGGGCGGCGAGCATGCTCCATCACCTCAGCTTGTCCAACCCTATAGCTGCGGAACTGGATGCTGCGTTAATGGGATTGGCTGTGACAGTGGACGAGACCGGATACAATTCGGCACCCCGGCCAGGAGTGTCGCCACCTCCGGAAGTTACCGAGGGAGTCGAACGCGCAAGGGAGCTACATGACCGACTGTCGGACGAAATAGGAACCTATGAGTGGGTCGCGTTGCTCAACGAAGCACTCAACTACCTCACAGATCCAGAAGCGCTGAATCAGCAGCTCTCGTCAGCTATAGAGGGGCTCCTGCCTGTCTGCAGGCAGGCGCTGGATGCTCGACCCAACACAAATGTCTCTAACATCCAAAACTGACATGACCGATCCCGAACGGCGGCGCGACACCACAGGTTCGTGTTGCAGCGGTGCGCGAAGTAACCCGTGACCAGACTGATGGTAGGGCGGACCTCTTGAAGTGGTGGTCACGATGTCCGTGAAGTATCTGTAGGTGATTTCGGTAAGCCGAGCACCCAAAGGTGCCGACTAACCGCTTCACCTGACAGTTAAGGAGACTCGATTGAGAAAGGCGGAATCACTTACCTGCCCGAAACATCCTTAATCGCCATCAACGCCATATGAGGAACTACCACGATCGCTTGATCAAGTAGGTGCTCCGCAGCATTCGCCGCAGAGGAATTGTCGATATCGATGATCTCTGCCCACGAAGCCGGCTCATAGCGCGCCAGGATCGATAGGCCGAAGAGCACTGCCCACCAGGCCAAAAGAGGGTGAACAGGACCATCCATGCTGCCGAGCGCCGGGAAAGCGTAGGCATCACTCGGACCGCGGTACAACGTCGACCGTTTGAGAGCTTCAAGGCGACCGGCGTCCGTATCTACTGGAAGCGCCAGAACTGACGGCAAGAACACCTCTAGTTCCTCCGCCGGACCGTTGCCCCGGTCATGCCACAGCACGGTCTCAGGTGCGTCCGGAGTATGAGACCAGCCCCTGAGTGATGGATAATTGGCAAGGAAGGAATCTACCGCCTTCCGATCCGTTTCTGACTTTACCCGTACCTCCCGAGGAATCGGATACAGAGAAATCCGACACCACATTTCATCGCCGCGGTGAATCAGACCACCAGGGGCGAAGTGCATGGCTGGCAGACCTGACGCCCCTTCGAGGGGTACGGTTTGCGCTTCAGGTATAAGAGGCCAAAGTTCACCGAGCGTCAACGGATTCTGTGCCTCCAGTGGTTCAGCTCCCATCGCTCGTGCGACTGTCGGAAAGGATCCCTTTGCGGTCGGTACGACTTCCACCAACCCCAATCCCTGAGTCGCGTCCAGGTTGCGGGTGCCGATTCCGTGTCCCTTGAGCCGCCACTTGTCCTGACCCAGCAAGCCTGACGCTGCGGCAATCGCCCTCCCGAACTGCGACAGCGCGTAAAAGATCTGGACAGGGCGCGTCGCCGGACCAGCACTCTCCGCTGCCTCAGTGAACTGTTGGGCCTGTTCCAAGGCTGCGACGAACACGGCACGCCGCTGTGCTGTTGCCTGAGCGGGTCCAGCCACTCCGGTACGTAGCCCCCGCAACTCACGCCAGACTTCGCGCTTACTGGGCATCGCAAGGTCTCGCCAGGTGGCCATGGGCCTCCTCAGTCGGTCTGGCCCACCTTGGGCCCCTCAGCAGATGTCAGCCCACCTGGCCCGGCTCGAACGGGCTGGCCCCCTCCACAACGGGCCGGCGCTGCGGGTCTACAGCGGGCCGGCCGACGCAGGCAGAATGATCATAGGGCAGCGCTTAGGCACCTGCACCGGCGTTTCCCGCGCCCCGGGGAGCGAGGCCCGGTGAGTATCTAACGGCGTGACAACGCCAGCGAAAAACCTAGGCCGAGCGCCTGCGGACTATCAGCCCAGGTGAGAGGCAATCCAGCCCAAGGCAGAGCCCCCACCCAGGTTGCTTCGGGAAAAAGAAGTCATCGCGCAAGGCGCCACCCATGCGCTTCCGCCGTAGAGCCTTTCCCTGGTCGACGGCTGACAGCGTGGGCTCAGGCCAGCGGGGGTGCGACGCGCGCCTGCACGGTCGGCTGACCCGCCATCGCGGCTGACTGTCGTCGGCTTAAGGCACAGAGGACCCCGAGATTGAGCGCTGTCCTCACTCGTGGAGGGCGCCCCCTCAGCTTGAATCGGTCATTGAGACTCCACCGACTTCGAGTAGTTCAAGCAAACCCAGTGCCTCAACCCGGGCAGATCCCGTAATCTCCAGGCATAGGGTAATCCCAAAGGGGCCAAAGTGGCTAGCAAGACAACGAGCGATCGTGACGCTGCTCAGAATTCAGGCTGCCCATAATTTAAATGAGGCCACTCGACAGAATCCGACAATGACTCACTCAATCCCACTTAGAGGACAGGACGGATAAGCATGATCCTTCGCACGCACATCGAGTGTCCGGCTTGCCGGGGGCTTATCATACTGCGTGTCGGCGTTACGCGTAAGCGACAGCCCTTCACTGTAGCGTGCCCAGTTTGCGAATCCGCAATCAGGGGGGAAACCGTTGAGGCCGATGACGGCCTTCCCCGCTTCCAGCTTCCCGGAATCGAGGTCATCGATCCCAAAGATGCGCATGGGGAATGGCGCATGGTTACAACATACGGAGATTTGCCAAACTATCCAAATAGTGGAGAATTTTCCGCCTTCCTTTCGGCCCATAAGATATTTGGAGACGACTACTTTCCAGGTTACCTAAAATTTCTTGCCACTGCGCGATGGCTCGGGGAGAAAGTGGATCCACTGGAACACGCCTACGGGTTTTACCTAAAACAGAAGTGGGACCTTCTTGACTCTCTCATGAGGCGAAACTTCGAGGGGGCTTGGCCGGACAATCCCAGCTTCCTTGACAGGCATACATTATTGCACCGCTTCATCTTCCCGTATCTGGTTTCCCTGGATCCGGAAGGACTGTATCCGCGAGCGAAGTATGAAGTATGGTCTCGGATATTCAAGAACGAGGCCGCATTCTCAGAATGCGCCAACTCCTTAATTTCTAATTCGGAGTTCGAGGCTATGAATAGAAGGGTAGCCGAACAGTTTTTCAATCTTCTACGCGCCAACGTAGAGTGGCTTCCAGCCCTAGCGATTATTCATCTACGCGCCAAGGCGAGGCCGATTCCTCCAGGTTGGCAGGTGCCAGTGGGGCGTATCGACTCGCTACGCGATGCGTACAGACAAAACTTTGAAGTTAGCTGCCAAGTTCTCCCACTCATCATTCGGATGCAGAACATCGCCGAAGGACGTGATCCGGAGTCGATCAGAGACCCAGCCGAC
>NZ_AGBF01000123.1 GCF_000225525.1 Streptomyces zinciresistens K42
GCGCGGCGGCCGGCGCGCTGCCGTGCTCGTCTTTCTTCCGCTCGTCCCATGGGTCCGCTCTGCTCCGCTTCGCTCGCGTGTGCGCTCCCGCCACACAGGTTCGTCGCTCAGGTCAGCTCAGAAAACTAACACCGGAAGTCGTGACAAAGGACGTCCGATCCGGGCTTTTGGGGACGTGACAATCAGCACCCGCCCCCGACGGAACCGACGGCTCAGGGGTGCGTAAGGTTGCCCGGACGGGGTAATCTGATATCAGTTAGCTAGAAGCACGCTAGTGAAGTCGCCGCCGACGACTCGGTCCGGCTTCCGGAGGAAACGGGGAAACAACCCATGTCGAACGCCACGAAGGACACGACGCACCTCACCCCGGGGACACCCGACGTCCCCGAGATGCCCGCGCCGCGGGTGCGGGAGTTCCCGGCCCAGAGCATCGGCGGCGGACTCGCCCTGCTGCTCGGGCTCGCGGGGCTGCTGGTGAGCACCGCTCTGATCGTGAGCGCCACCGCCGTCGCGGGGGCGGGCGGCAAGGCGGCGCTGATCGTCTCCGGCGTCCTGGTCGGCGTCGCCGCACTGCTGGCCATGTCCGGGCTGAACATGGTCGCGCCCGGCGAGGCGCGGGTCGTCCAGCTCTTCGGGCGCTACCGGGGCACGATCCGGCAGGACGGGCTGCGCTGGGTGAACCCCTTCACCGCGCGCACGAAGGTCTCCACCCGGGTCCGCAACCACGAGACGGCCGTCCTCAAGGTCAACGACGCCTACGGCAACCCGATCGAGCTGGCCGCGGTCGTGGTGTGGCGGGTCGAGGACACCGCGCAGGCCACGTTCGAGGTGGACGACTTCCTGGAGTTCGTCTCCACCCAGACCGAGGCGGCGGTGCGGCACATCGCCATCGAGTACCCCTACGACGCCCACGACGAGGCCGGCCTGTCACTGCGGGGCAACGCCGAGGAGATCACCGAGAAGCTCGCCGCCGAACTCCACGCCCGCGTGGAGGCGGCCGGCGTCCAGATCATCGAGTCGCGCTTCACGCATCTCGCGTACGCTCCGGAGATCGCCTCCGCGATGCTCCAGCGCCAGCAGGCCGGCGCGGTCGTGGCCGCCCGGCGGCAGATCGTCGACGGGGCGGTGGGCATGGTCGAGGCGGCGCTCGCGCGGATCGCCGAGCAGGACATCGTGGAGCTGGACGAGGAGCGCAAGGCGGCGATGGTGTCGAACCTGATGGTGGTGCTGTGCGGCGACCGCGCCCCGCAGCCGGTCCTCAACACCGGGACGCTCTACCAGTGACGGCTCCCCCCGAGGGTCCGGGCCCGCACGGTCGGCCGCAGCGCAAGCAGGTACTGCTGCGGCTCGACCCGGCGGTGCACGAGGCGCTGGCGCGCTGGGCCGGTGACGAACTGCGCTCGGCCAACGCGCAGATCGAGTTCCTGCTGCGCAAGGCGCTGGCGGACGCGGGCCGGCTGCCGAAGGAGACCCGGCCCATCCCGCGCCGCGGGCGCCCGCCCGGCGACTCCGGTTCGTAGCGAAACCGTGACAACAGGCCCCCACCTGGGCCTCGGCACCCGCCGCCACCATCTACACACCCTGTGTATACATCGCACGTATACACACTGTGTAGAGTCATCGGCATGTCCATCGGTCACACCCTTCTAGGGCTCCTGGAATCGGGCCCCCGCCACGGTTACGACCTCAAGCGGGCCTTCGACGAGAAGTTCGGTCACGACCGGCCGCTGCACTACGGCCAGGTCTATTCGACGATGTCCCGCCTGCTGAAGAACGGGCTCGTCGAGGTCGACGGGATCGAGCCCGGCGGCGGGCCCGAGCGCAAGCGGTACGCGATCACCGACGCCGGCGTCACCGACGTGCAGACGTGGCTCGCGACGCCCGAGAAGCCGGAGCCGTACCTCCAGTCGACCCTCTACACCAAGGTCGTCCTCGCCCTGCTCACCCGGCGCGACGCCGCCGACATCCTCGACACCCAGCGGGCCGAGCACCTGCGGCTGATGCGGATCCTCACCGACCGCAAGCGCAAGGGCGACCTGGCCGACCAGCTGATCTGCGACCACGCCCTGTTCCATCTGGAGGCGGACCTGCGCTGGCTGGAACTCACCGCGGCACGGCTCGACAAGCTGGCGGAGGTGGTGGTCAAGTGACCCCGCCCCCCGGTTCCCTGCTCACGGCCGAGAACCTGCGCAAGGCGTACGGCCCGACCCTGGCCCTCGACGGCGCCGGGTTCTCCATCCACCCCGGCGAGGTCGTCGCGGTGATGGGGCCCTCCGGCTCGGGCAAGTCCACCCTGCTGCACTGCCTCGCCGGCATCGTGCCGCCCGACTCGGGCTCCATCCTCTACGACGGGGCCGACCTCGCCACCATGAGCGACGCCCGGCGCAGCGCGCTGCGGCGTTCGGACTTCGGCTTCGTCTTCCAGTTCGGTCAGCTCGTGCCGGAGCTGACCTGCGTCGAGAACGTCGCCCTGCCGCTGCGACTGAACGGCACCTCCCGCAAGGAGGCCGAGCGCGCAGCCCTGGCCTGGATGCAGCGCCTGGAGGTCGACGACATCGGCAGGAAGCGGCCCGGCGAGGTCTCCGGCGGCCAGGGGCAGCGGGTCGCCGTCGCCCGCGCGCTGGTCACCGAACCGCGCGTGCTGTTCGCCGACGAGCCGACCGGCGCGCTCGACTCCCTCAACGGCGAGCGCGTGATGGAGCTGCTGACCGACGCGGCCCGCTCCACCAGCGCCGCCGTCGTGCTGGTGACGCACGAGGCGCGGGTGGCCGCCTACTCCGACCGCGAGATCGTCGTGCGCGACGGCAAGTCCCGGGACATGGAGCGCGCCGTATGAGCGCAGAGGGGGGACAGCGCTCCGCTCCCGCGCCGTCGCGGATCGGGGGGTGGGCCAGGGACCTCGGGATGGGTGTCCGGTTCGCCCTCGCCGGCGGGCGCGAGGGGTGGGTGCGCGCCCTGCTGACGGCCGTCGGCGTCGGGCTCGGGGTGGCGCTGCTGCTGCTCACCACGGCGGTGCCCAGCATGCAGTCCGTCCGGCGCGAGCGGGAGAGCGCCCGCGACGACGTCGACTACAGCCGGATGGACCTCAGGGCGTCCGACCGCAGCCTGCTCGTGGCGAACATCGACACGGACTGGCGGAGCAAGGACATCCGCGGCCGGGCCCTGGAGCGCGAGGGCGCGAAGGCACCCCTGCCGCCGGGGCTCGACACGTTCCCCGCCGCGGGCGAGATGGTCGTCTCCCCCGCGCTGAAGGAGCTGCTGGAGTCCTCCGACGCCCGGCTGCTGAGGGAGCGGCTGCCCGGCCGGATCGTCGGCACCATCGGGGAGAGCGGGCTGATCGGCTCGCACGAACTCGCCTTCTACCGGGGCGGCGAGGGGCTGGCGGGGAACATCGACGGCGCCCGGGTGGCCCGCATCGACCGGTTCGGGGACACGAGCCCCCCCGAACAGGCCACCGATCCGGTCCTCCTGCTGCTGGTCCTCGTGGTCTTCGCGGTGCTGCTGATGCCGGTCGCCGTCTTCATCGCCGCGGCCGTGCGCTTCGGCGGCGAACGGCGCGACCGGCGTCTGGCCGCGCTGCGGCTGGTGGGCTCCGACGGGTACATGGTCCGCCGGATCGCGGCCGGTGAGGCCATGGCGGGGGCCGTGCTCGGCCTGGTCTTCGGCACCGCCTTCTTCCTGATAGGCCGCCAGGTCGCGGGCTCGGTCGAGGTGTTCGGCATCAGCGTCTTCCCGAGCTACCTCGATCCCTCCCCCGCGCTGGCCCTGCTGGTGGGCCTCGCCGTCCCGGCGGCGGCCGTGCTGGTCACGATGTTCGCGATGCGCGGCGTGGTCATCGAACCGCTCGGCGTGGTGCGGACGGCCAAGCCCACCCGGCGCCGGCTGTGGTGGCGGCTGCTGCTGCCGCTCGCCGGCCTCGGGATGCTGTGGCCGATGGTCGGCCAGGGCCGCGACAGCGGCAACTTCAACGAGTACCTGGTCATCGGCGGTGTGCTGCTGCTGCTCATCGGCGTCGCCACCCTGCTGCCCTGGGCCGTGGAGTCGGTCGTCTCCCGGTTGGGCGGGGGCGGTGTCGCCTGGCAGCTCGCCGTGCGCAGGCTCCAGTTGAGCAGTGGCACCGCGGCCCGCATGGTCAACGGCGTCGCCGTCGCCATCGCCGGGGCCATCGCCCTGCAGATGCTGTTCGCCGGGGTGGAGAGCGACTACACGAAGTCCTCCGGCAACGACGTCCAGCGGGTGCAGATGCAGGTGTCGCTCTCCCGCAACGCGCAACTCGCCCCGGCGGTACGCGAGTTCCGGGACACCAAGGGCGTCCGCACGGTCTACGCCTACGCCGAGGGCACCCTGGGCGACCGGCGCAAGGACCCCGACATCGGGATCGGGATGACCGTCGGCGACTGCGCGTCGCTGCGCCAGGCGGCCGCGCTGCCCTCGTGCCGCGACGGCGACGTGTTCTACGTGGGGAACGCGGACCTGGACGAGAACGCCCTGAAGATGGCGAAGCGGCCCGGCCGGACGCTGTACCTCGACCCGACCTACTCCGGGGCTCCCCGGAGCCGGGAGATCCCGTGGCAGATCCCGTCCGGTATGAAGGAGGCCGGCTCGCGCGAGGACCTGACGGGCGGGGAGCGCGGCGGTTTCCTCGTCACGCCGAAGGCGCTCTCCGCGACCGCCGCGACGGCCCTGCGGGGCCAGGTCTACCTCGCGCTCGACGCCTCGGTGCCGGACGCCGGCGACCTCGTCCGCAACACCGCCGCGGCCGTCGACCCGCTGTCGCAGCCGATGAACTGGTACGCCACGCAGACCTCCGAACGCTACGGCGCCATCCGCTCCGGCCTGTTCGTCGGCGCCGTGGCCGTTCTCGCCCTGATCGGCGCGAGCCTGCTGGTCTCCCAGCTGGAGCAGTTGCGCGACCGCAAGAAGCTGCTGTCGGCGCTGGTCGCCTTCGGCACCCGGCGGCGCACACTGAGCCTGTCGGTGCTGTGGCAGACGGCCATCCCGATCGCGCTCGGCCTGGTGCTGTCCCTGGCGGTGGGTCTGACGCTGGGCGTGGTCCTGCTGCGGATGACGGCGACGCCGGTGGTCGTGGACTGGTGGAGCGTGCTGTCGATGGCGGCCGTCGGGGCGGGCGTCGTCGTCGCCGTCACCCTGTGCAGCCTGCCGCCGCTGCTGCGGCTGATGCGGCCGGACGGGCTGCGCACGGAGTGAGCGCGGACCGGGGGCCGGCCGCTCAGGCGCCGGCCCCCAGCAGCCGTACGGGCAGCGGCCGCAGGGCCTCGCGCAGGGCCGCCGCCAGCTCCTCGTACTCCCCGCCGCGGGCCGCGCCCGCGCGCATGGCGAGGGCGATGCGGCGGGTGGGGGCCGGGGCGGCGAAGTAGCCGGTCAGCAGCCTGCTGCTGCGGGCCGTCTCCAGCTTCAGGGCGGTGCGCGGCAGCAGGGTGCAGCCCAGGCCGCCCGCGACGAGCTGGACGAGGGTGGACAGCCCGGCGGCCGTGGTGGTCACCGGCGCCCCCGCGCGCCCGCCGCCCGGCGCCCCCGAGCGTCCCGCACCCTTGAAGCCCAGCCCGGCCTCCCGGCAGATGTCCAGCGCCTGGTCGCGCAGGCAGTGCCCCTCGTCGAGCAGCAGCAGGTTCAGCTCCCCCAGCACCTCGCGGGGCAGCTCCTCCCGGCCGCCGAGGGGGTGACCGAGCGGGGTGACGAGCACGAAGTCCTCGTCGAACAGGGGGAGTTCGCGCACTGCGGGCATCCCGAGGGGGACCGCGAGCAGCAGCAGGTCCAGTCGGCCCGCGGTCAGTCCCTCCACCAGGCGCGCGGTCTGCTCCTCGTGGACCTGGAGATCGAGGTCCGGGTACCGGTCGTGCGCGAGGCGCAGCACGGTGGGCAGCAGGTAGGGGGCGACGGTGGGGATGACGCCGAGCCGCAGGGCGCCGGTGAACGGGGCCCGGACCGCCTCGGCCTCCTCCAGCAGCGCTCCGACCTCCGCGAGGACGGCCACGGCCCGCACGGCCAGCCGCTCCCCCGCGGGCGAGAGCAGCACCTTGCGCGTCGTACGCTCCACCAGGGTCACTCCGAGTGACTCCTCCAGGGCGCAGACGGCTCCGGACAGGGCGGGCTGGCTGATGCCGAGCGCGGCGGCCGCGTCCCGGAAGTGCAGGTGCTCGGCGACCGCGGCGAAGGCGCGCAGCTGGGCGAGGCTGGGCAGCCTCCTCTTACTCACGGTCACTGATAGCACTCTCCGATCAACCCGACCGAGTGTAGCTATTTCCCGTATCAATGCAGCCTGTGCCAGGATCAGTAAGGTCCAACCCAAGGGAGACACCTGTACCGATCGGGTGTCTCCTCGCTGCAAGGAGAGCCTGTGCTCACTGTCGGTGACAAGTTCCCCGCGTTCGAACTGACCGCCTGCGTCTCGCTGGAGAAGGGCCGGGAGTTCGAGACGATCGACCACAAGACGTACGAGGGCAAGTGGAAGATCGTCTTCGCGTGGCCGAAGGACTTCACCTTCGTCTGCCCCACCGAGATCGCGGCCTTCGGCAAGCTGAACGAGGAGTTCGCCGACCGCGACGCGCAGGTGCTCGGCTTCTCCGGTGACTCGGAGTTCGTCCACCACGCCTGGCGCAAGGACCACGACGACCTGCGCGACCTGCCGTTCCCGATGATGGCCGACTCCAGGCACGAGCTCATGCGCGACCTCGGCATCGAGGGCGAGGACGGCTTCGCCAAGCGCGCGGTGTTCATCGTCGACCAGAACAACGAGATCCAGTTCTCCATGGTGACCGCCGGCTCCGTCGGCCGTAACCCCAAGGAGGTCCTGCGGGTCCTGGACGCCCTCCAGACGGACGAGCTCTGCCCGTGCAACTGGACCAAGGGCGAGAGCACCCTGGACCCGGTCAAGCTGCTCGCGGGAGAGTGACCGTATGCCGCTCGACTCCCTGAAGTCCCGGATACCGGACTACGCCAAGGACCTGAAGCTCAACCTGGGCTCGGTCATCGGCAATTCGGACCTCCCGGCCCAGCAGCTGTGGGGCACGGTCCTCGCGACCGCGATCGCCTCCCGCTCCCCGATCGTGCTGCGCGAGCTGGCGCCCGAGGCGAGGACCCACCTCACGCCGGAGGCGTTCGAGGCGGCCAAGTCCGCCGCCGCCGTGATGGCGATGAACAACGTCTTCTACCGCACCCGGCACCTGCTGTCCGACCACGAGTACGGCACCCTGCGCGCGGGCCTGCGGATGAACGTCATCGGCAACCCCGGCGTCGACAAGGCCGACTTCGAGCTGTGGTCGTTCGCGGTGTCCGCCATCAACGGCTGCGGCCTGTGCCTGGACTCGCACGAGCAGGTGCTGCGCAAGGCGGGCGTCGGCCGCGAGGTCGTCCAGGAGGCGTTCAAGATCGCTTCCGTGATCCAGGCCGTCGGCGTCACACTGGACGCCGAGGCCGTCCTCGCGGAGTAGCTCTGAGCGTGCCGCGGGCCCCGTTCACCCCTGGTGGGCGGGGCTTTCGGCGTTCTCCGGGGTGTCGCCGGACAGCGCGCCCGCGGTCCCGGCGGCCGCCGCCTCCTGGGGCTGCGGCGGCGGGGAAACGGCCGGGGCGGGCGCCGGCACGGGCAGTGCGTGCGCCTCCTGCGCGTGCGCCCGCAGATAGCCGACGATCGTGTTCGACACCGCCACCAGCGGTACGGCGACCACCGCGCCGCCGATCCCGGCCACCATGCCGCCGGCCGCCACCGCCAGCACGACCGCGAGGGGATGGACCCGCACGGCGCGGCCCAGGATGAACGGCTGCAGGACGTGGCCCTCGATCTGCTGCACCGCGAGGACCACGCCCAGCGTCATCACGGCGGTGAACACGCCCTGCGTCACCAGGGCCACGACCACCGCCAGCGCGCCGGAGGCGACCGCGCCGACCAGGGGGATGAAGGAGAACAGGAAGATGAAGACGGCGAGCGGGACGGCCATGGGGACGTCCAGGAAGTAGATGCCGATGCCGATGAAGACGGCGTCGATCAGGGCGACCACGACGGTGCCGCGCACATACGCCGTCAGCGTCGCCCAGGCCCGCGGCCCGGCGCCCGCGACACCCGGACGGGCGGCGGCGGGGACCAGCTTGAGCGTCCAGTTCCAGATCCGCTTGCCGTCGTAGAGCAGGAACAGGGTGGAGAAGGCCGCCAGCAGGATGCCGGTGAGCGCCTCCACGATGACCGTGACGCCCTCCAGGCCCGCCGAGGTGATCTCCTCGGTGTTGGCGCCGACCGCGTTGCGCAGGCTCTCGGCGATCTCGTTGATCTGCTTGTCGGTGACGTGGAAGGGGCTGTTGAGCAGCCACTTGCGCAGTTCGTCGATGCCGTCCTGGATCTGGTCGGAGAGGTTGTCGATGTTCTCCATGACCTGCCAGGTCACGAACCAGCCCATCAGCCCGATGACGACGAACCCGAGGACCGCGGTCAGCGCGGTGGCGAGCCCGCGGGGCACGCGCCGCCGGGTCAGCCACGCCACCGAGGGC
This sequence comes from Streptomyces zinciresistens K42, assembly GCF_000225525.1. Classification (GTDB taxonomy): domain Bacteria; phylum Actinomycetota; class Actinomycetes; order Streptomycetales; family Streptomycetaceae; genus Streptomyces; species Streptomyces zinciresistens. Next base: position 8,500 of record NZ_AGBF01000123.1, read on the forward strand.
TGCATCAGCGCGGTGAGCAGCAGGGCGATGACGAAGGCCAGCACGACGAGCTGGACCGCGCTGATGACCCGCATCAGCACCCAGACGGTGCCGGCGAGCACCAGCAGCCGCCAGCCCGCCTCGGCCGCGACCCGTACGCCCCAGGGCACGGCCTGGGTGGGGTCGGGGCGCGGTACGGGGTGGGCGGGCGGGTGGCCGGCGGGCCGGGGCACCTGGCCGGCGTCCGGCGCCGGGGTGCCGGCGGCGTCCGTGCCGTGCGCGGTCCGCGGGCCGGTGCTCCCGCGCTCCACCTCGGCGCGGCGCTCGTTCAACCGCTCACTCATCTCGGTCAGTCCGGCACCGACCCGGCCGAGCCATCCTGGCACTCGCGACATGGTTCGTCCTCTTCCCCCGTCTTCACGCACCACTCCCCCGGAGTGGTCGCGTCCGACCGTACAGGTCCGCGGGCGCGGAAGCGCGAAAGCCCCTCACCGAAGGACGGTGAGGGGCTGCGCGAGGTCGAGCGGGGGCCGCGGCCGGCTCAGTACCAGTTGTTGGCCTGCCAGAAGGTCCAGGCCTCGCACGGGCTGCCGTAGCGGCCGTTCATGTAGTTCAGGCCCCACTTGATCTGCGTGGCGGGGTTGGTCTGCCAGTCGGCGCCGACCGAGGACATCTTGGAGCCGGGCAGCGCCTGGAAGAGACCGTAGGCGCCCGAGGAGGGGTTGACGGCCTTGTAGTTCCAGCCGGACTCGCGCGTCACGATGTTGCTGAAGCAGCTCCACTGGTCCGCGGCCACGACCTGCCGCGCCATCGACTGGATGGCGGCGGTGGAGTAGTTCGTGGAGGAGCTGCCGACCAGTGCGGAGGCGCTCCGGGCGCTGCGGCTGGCGGCCTCCTCGGCCTTCTCGCGCTCCTTGGCCTCCTGGACCGCCTTGTCGGCGGCCTTCTTCTTCGCGATCGCGCTCTCGGCGGCGGCCTTGCGGGCCGACGCCTCGGCGTCCTTCTTCGCGCTCACGTCGGCAGCGATGGCCTGGACGTCCGCCTGCGCGGCCAGCGACTCGGTCTGCACCTGGGCCTGCTGGCCTGCGGGTATGTCCGCGAGGAGCGTCGAATCGGCTGCCGTCGTCTCGGCGTCGTTGGTCTGTGCGATGCTGCCCGAGGCAACACCGACGACGCTTCCGACAGCGGTGACCGCGGTGGCCGAGGCCACTGCGAATCCCCTGACCGAAATCGGACTCACACGGTTTCCTTCCAGCGTCGCCCGCTTCGGTGACCCTGGCGGACGCGATCGTGCCCCTGGCGCTGGCCTCCCCACTGCGCGGTCACGGGAGGCACGGACCCGGTGGGCAACTCCCTGCACGGGAGCGCCGCGTGGTGACTCGGGCGGCATACGACGTCGCTATGCAGTTGGTGGTGCTGCTGTGGTGCCGTACCGCTGGCGGTACAGAGGTGTCGTATGCGGGGCCTGACAGGAGTGAGACTCTGCCGCACCCGGACGCCGCAAGGCAATTCTGTGTTGCGTGTGAAAGCTCACACCTCGTTCGCTCCAGATGTTTTCCGTAAAACCACACACGCCGAGGCGCCGCCCGACTAGGCTCTTGGCCTTTCCGGACGGCGCCAACCAACGAGTAGCTACCGCAAGTTGAGCACTCGGGTCAGATCTGCCCGTCCTCCAGCATTTCGGTCACAAGGGCGGCGATCTGGGACCTCTCGGACCGCGTCAGCGTGACGTGGGCGAAGAGGGGGTGGCCCTTCAGCTTCTCCACGACGGCGACGACACCGTCGTAGCGTCCGACACGCAGGTTGTCCCGCTGCGCCACGTCATGGGTGAGGACCACCCGAGAGTTGGCCCCGATCCGCGACAGCACGGTCAGCAGGACGTTGCGCTCCAGGGACTGCGCCTCGTCCACGATGACGAACGCGTCGTGCAGGGAGCGTCCGCGGATGTGGGTGAGGGGCAGGACCTCCAGCATCCCGCGCGCGGTGACCTCCTCGATGACGTCGCGGCTGGTGACCGCGGACAGCGTGTCGAAGACCGCCTGCGCCCAGGGGCTCATCTTCTCGGCCTCGGTGCCCGGCAGATAGCCGAGTTCCTGCCCGCCCACCGCGTACAGCGGCCGGAAGACCATCACCTTCTGGTGCTGACGGCGCTCCAGCACCGCCTCCAGACCCGCGCACAGCGCGAGCGCCGACTTGCCGGTGCCGGCCCGGCCGCCCATGGACACGATCCCGACGTCCGGGTCGAGCAGCAGGTCGAGCGCGATCCGCTGCTCGGCGCTGCGGCCCTTGATGCCGAACGCCTCCCGATCGCCGCGCACCAGGCGGACGTTGCCGTCGGGGGCGATGCGCCCGAGGGCCTTGCCGCGCTCGGAGTGGATCGTCAGTCCGGTGTGCACCGGAAGGCCGGCGGCCTCGGGGACGTGGATGCGTCCTTCCTCGAAGAGGATGTCCACCTGTTCGCCCGGCAGGGTCAGTTCGGACATCCCGGTCCAGCCGGAGGAGTCCGTGATGGCCAGTTCGGCGCGGTACTCCTCGGCGAGGAGGCCGACCGACGAGGCCTTGATCCTGAGCGGCAGGTCCTTGGACACGACGGTCACGTCGAGCCCCTCGGCCTGCAGGTTGCGGGCGACCGCGAGGATACGGGAGTCGTTGTCCCCCAGGCGGTAGCCGCTGGGCAGCACGCTGGGGTCCGAGTGGTTGAGCTCGACACGGACGGTCCCGCCGAGGTCCCCGGTCGGGATGGGGGCGTCGAGACGGCCATGCTTCACCCGGAAGTCGTCGAGCAGGCGCAGCGCCTGCCGGGCGAAGTAGCCGAGTTCGGGATGGTGCCGCTTGGCCTCCAGTTCCGTCACCACGACGATGGGGAGCACGACCTCGTGCTCGTCGAAGCGGGTCAGGGCGTTGGGGTCGGCCAGCAGGACGCTGGTGTCGAGAACGTAGGTGCGCCGGTCGGGCTTGTGGCGCTTTGTGCTGGTCACCACGGAAGGACGTACCCCCTCGGATGAGGTCGGGGAGCGACGGAGTGGAGCTGGACCGGTCGTCGGCCTCGGTGCACGCCCGGCACGGGCCGGGGACCGGCCCTCCACTGCTTCCTCCGTGCCGTCACCGCACGGTCGGGCTGGTGCAAAAGGGCCTCCCGGGCGGACGGCTCCGGCGCCGTCCGCTGAGATACGACACCCGTGGTTCGGGTGTCGACCTGCTTGGTCTATGCCCTCGAACACGCGCCGCCATGCCGACGCACGGGACGGCGCGCCGGTGAACTCCTCGTGACGTCCGTCCCGGAGCCCTCGTCCGGGTGGCGGGGTCAGCCGCCGTAGCGGCGGTGCCGTGCGGCGTAGTCGCGCAGGGCGCGCAGGAAGTCGACCTTGCGGAAGGCCGGCCAGAAGACCTCACAGAAGTAGTACTCCGAGTGGGCCGTCTGCCACAGCATGAAACCGGACAGCCGCTGCTCGCCGCTGGTGCGGATGACGAGGTCGGGGTCGGGCTGGGCGCCGGTGTAGAGGTGGCGGCCGATCAGGTCGACGCTGACGGAGTCGGCGAGGTCCGCCATGGAGGTGCCCTTGTCGTGGGCGTCGACGATCATCGAGCGCACGGCGTCGGCGATCTCCTGGCGGCCGCCGTACCCGATGGCCACGTTGACCAGTATCCCGTCGACGTGGGTGGTGGCCTCCTCGGCCTCCTTCAGCGTGGTCTGCATCGGGGCGGGCAGCAGGTCGGGCGTGCCGACGTGGTGGACCCGCCAGCGTCCGTCGGCGGCGAGGGAGCGGACGACGTCCTCGATGATCCCGAGCAGCGGGACGAGTTCCTCCTGCGGCCGGTCGAAGTTGTCGGTCGACAGCAGCCAGAGGGTGACGACCTCGACGTCCGTCTCGGTGCACCAGCCGAGGAACTCCCCGATCTTCTCGGCACCGGCCCGGTGGCCGTGCAGGGTGGAGGAGCCCGCGGCCCTGGCCCAGCGGCGGTTGCCGTCCATGATCACGCCGATGTGCTTGGGCACCTGAGCGTGGTCCAGACGGCCCTCGACCCGGCGTGCGTACAGCCTGACCAGCAGGCCGCGCAGCTTGTCGCGCAGGTTCACGTGTGTGTCAGCCCCTCCGTACGGATCGGACAGGCGCGGCACCGGCGTGGTCGCGGTGGGTCGCGAGGGTGGTGCGCGGCGGTGGTCGCGGCGCGGTCGAGGGCGGTCCCTGTCCGTATGGCGGTCCCCGGGGGCGAAGCCTACCCCCGCGGACGCCGGGGGCGGCCCCGCGGGGGAAGGCGGGAAAGGCGGACCGGCGTGGGGAGCGGGGACGGGGGCGGGCCGTGACGCTTCACCCGTCCCCCGGGCGTCCCACGGGGCCCTGCGCGCCCCTCACGCACCGGGGGGCGGGCAGCGCGGACGGCGCTGACGCGCGGGCGCGGGAGATGGCGGGGAGAGGCGCGGGAGGGGTGGGGCGAGGTGCGCGGGTGCGCGCGGGTGCGGGAGATGATGGGGCGAGGTGCAGGAAGGGTGGGGCGAGGTGCACGGGCGGCGTCGGCGGCGCGGGCGGCGCGGGGCAAGAAAAAACGGGCCGGTCCGTGGGGGGGATACGGACCGGCCCGAGGGGGGGTTTCCACCATAACCCTTCGTGAGTGATGCTGCGTGCATCGGCGCGACACAACTACTCTCCGCAGTCATCCGGCGACGGGAAAACGACCCCGGAAACGCCTCCGCGAGAGCTGTTCGCGACCGATCAAACGTCTTCCACCTGCGAAAACGGGCGGAAGGCGGACCGTTACGGAGGAGGTTCTGCCATTTGGCGCGCCGCCCGGACGGCCGGGATGCGCGTCCCTCCCAGGGGTGACCCGGTCGCGCACGTCGACTTGACGGGCCGGGTAGCGGTTCGGACGGGAAGCGGTTCGGAGGGGCGGGCGACCCGCCGCATCGCGCGTGAGTCCGGCGGCGGCCCGTCCGGCGGCACGGCACCGCGCGGCCCCCTCCACCGCGCGGTACCACCGCGCAGCTTTGCGCACGCGAATTGCCTCGTCTGAACGTACGTGACACCCGTGCGGAAATCGAGCCCGGTCGCCATAACGATGTGGAAAACGCGCGGGATTCCTGGACTACGCAGGGGCAGCGGGGCTTCATGGGAGCAAATGCACGGTTTGCACCCTGGTGCGGAGTGGCCGCGGTGACCGACCGGGGACGCCGGCCGGGGGACGGCGGCCGGGCTCAGGCCGCGGGCCTGCGGGCCTCGACGAGGTGGCGGGTGCTGTGGGCGACGAAGGGACCGTCGGTGCAGAGCCGTTCGTGCAGTGCGCGCAGCCGGGGCCGGTACGCCTCGACGGTGAAGCCGGGCACCAGCCAGATCACCTTGCGCAGGAAGTGCACCACGGCCGCGATGTCGTGGAACTCCATGCGCAGTTCCTCCGCGCGCAGGCCGGTGATCTCCAGCCCGGCCGCCTCGGCCTCGGCGCGCTCGCGGTCGGGGTGGCGGGCCGCGCGGGCCTCCTCGGACTGCGGCCCGAGGAAGAACTCGACGAGTTCGAAGGCGCTGCGGGGCCCGACGTGCTGGGCGAAGTAGCCGCCGCCGGGGCGCAGTACACGGACGATCTCGGCCCACGGCGCCCGCACCGGATGACGGCTCGTCACGAGGTCGAAGGAGGCGTCGGCGAAGGGCAGCGGGGCCTCCTCGGGCGAGGCGGCCACGGCGACGCCGCGCGGCGCGAGCAGCGCGGCGGCCCTGGCGACGTTCGGCGGCCATCCCTCGGTCGCCACCATCAGCACGGGGGCCTTCGGAGCCCGGCCGAGAGCGAAGTCCAGGACCTCGCCTCCCCCGGTCTGGAGGTCCAGCGCGGCGCGGGCCCCGGCCAGCCGGCCGGCCAGGGAGACGGCGTACCCCCAGCTGGGCCGCGCCTCGGTGGCCCGGCCCGCGAACCACGAGAAGTCCCAGCCCCGCGTGGGCACCGCCGCGCCCTCGGCCACCAGTTCCTCGAACGATCCGCCGTCCCGTCCCATATGGACAGGGTCGCAGGACACTGTCAGTGGCCGCTGCTAGTTTTCTCCGCCATGACGGACGCGAAGGATGCGAAGGACCCGGCGCCCTCGGCGTACACGGCGGACGAGAAGGAGACCCTGCGGGCGAGCCTCGACCGGCACCGCGACGCCGTGCTGTGGAAGCTGGAGGGGCTGGACGACGAGCGGCTGCGCCGGCCGATGACCCCGTCCGGCACCTCCCTGCTGGGCCTGGTCAAACACCTCGGCTCGGTGGAGTACGGCTGGTTCGCCGAGACGTTCGGCGGCGAGGTGGAGCCGCTGTGGTTCGACCCCTACAGCGACGAGGACATGCGGGCGGACCAGGGCGAGACGACACGGCAGATCACCGACTTCTACGCGCGGGCGCGGGCGGCGTCCGACCGCGTGATCGCCGAGCGGGCCCTGACCGACCGGCGGAAGCCGGCGTGGCGGGACGAAGAGGTGTCGCTGCGGTGGGTGCTCGTCCACATGGTCGAGGAGACCGCGCGGCACGCGGGCCACATGGACATCCTCCGGGAACTGCTGGACGGCGCCGCCGGGACGCACCGGCCGGGCTGAGCGGGCGGTCGGGGAGAGGAGGACCGGGGAGGGTCGGGGAGTGTCGGGGCCGGGGAGGGCCGGGGAGGGCTCCCGGCGAAGCCCTCCCCGGCCCCGGCGACGCCGCTGGCGCGCCGCTACGGCACCAGCGGGCGCACCTCCTCGGCCACGAAGCGTACGAAGCCCTCCGGGTCGGGCTCGTCCGCGGTGGGCTGGAGGACCACGGTGTCCGCGCCGGCGTCGGCGAGCCGCCGTACGGCCTCAGCCACCGCGCCCGCGTCCCCGGCGACGCCGAGGTCCGGCACGGCGGCGTCGCCCTCGGCGGCGAGGTCGGCCCGCAGCCGCGAGGCGGCGTCGGGGCCGGTGGCGGCGAGGAGGTACACGACGACCTGATGCGGGTCGGTCCGCCCGGCCGCGGCCCGTCCCTCGTCGACGAGGCGCCGGGCCGCGCGTACCCCGTCCGGCGGGGTGGAGGCCGTGAGGAGCGTGCCGTCGGCGGCCTCACCGGACAGCCGCAGCGAGCGGGGACCGGTGACTCCGGCGATCACGGGCGCCGGAGCGGCGGGCGGCCAGTCGAGCGCCACGTCGTCGAGCCGGACATACCGGCCCCGCACGCTCACGCGCTCGCCGCGCAGCAGGGCGCGCAGCGCGTCGAGGTGCTCCCGCAGCAGGGTCATCGGCGACTCGGCCCGCGCGCCGACCTGCCCCATCCAGTCCTGTACGCCGTGGCCGAGGGCGAGCACGGGCCGCCCGGGGAACATGCGGTGCAGGGTGGCGGCCTCCATGGCGGTGAGCGCGACGTTCCGCAGGGGCACCGGCAGCAGCCCGATGCCGACCTTGACGCGCTCGGTCCAGGCGAGCGCGGCCGCGGCGGCGGAGATGCCTCCCTCGCGGAAGCAGTCCTCCCAGAGCCAGAGCTCCTCCAGGCCGGTGTCGTCGGCGAGCCTGGCGACGGATCGAAGTCGTTCGGGGGCGAGTTGGGGGCGGAACACCGCGCCGAGTCCGGTCATGGGAGTCTTCCTACCCGCATGTGCGGCGATCGGACACCGGTGGCGCGTGGGCCGGGTGAGGCGGGGAGGAACCGGCTGTGGGACGGCGGTGGCGGGACGGGCGGGGAACCCTGACGGTGTACGGGGAGCCGGGGGCCGGTGCGGGCGTGCGGGTGCCGCTGGAGATCGCGGCGTCCTACCGTGCCCGCACCCGCGGTCTGCTCGGCAGGGACGGCGTGGACGGGGCGATCCTCCTCACCCCGGCGGGCAGCGTCCACACCTTCGGCATGCGCGTCCCGATCGACGTCGCCTACCTCGACCGCTCCCTGCGGGTCGTCGCCGTACGCACGATGCGCCCGGGACGGCTGGGGCTGCCCCGGCCGCGCTCGCGCCATGTGCTGGAGGCGGGGGCCGGGGTCATGGCGGAGTGGGGGCTGCGGGCGGGGGCGCGGGTGACCGTCGAGCCCGAGGCGCCCTGAGCCGCCGCGCGCCACGGGGTCGGCGGTCGGTGCGCGGAACGGCCGCGGGCGACCCGGGCGGCAGCGTCCCCCTTGGGGGTCAGCCGCCGGTGCGCGGGAACGACACCTCCACCCTGCGGTTCTTCTTGCGGCCGGCCTCGGTGGCGTTGGAGGAGATCGGGTACTGCTCGCCGTACCCGCGGACCTCGTAGGTGACGGAGGAGTCCTTCAGCTCCGCGTCCAGGACGCCCTGCACGGCGTTCGCGCGCTTGCGGGACAGGATGTCGCCGGAGACCGCGGAACCCAGGTTGTCGGTGAAGCCGAAGACGCGGATGCGGGTGGCGTTCTGCTTCCCGATCTCCTGCGCGATCGAGGTGATCCGGGCCTTGGCCTCACCGGTGAGCCGGGCGCTGTTCTTGGGGAACAGCACCTCCGCCTGGAGGGCGAACTTCACGTCCGCGTTGGTGTCCTCCCGGCGCTCCTCGCCTGCCTGGTCCTCCACGACCTGCTTGATGTCCAGCACCTTGGCGGAGGCGAGGGTGGCGCCCTCGGGCAGCTTCAGATCGGGATCGTTGGCGTCCACCTCGACGGGCGCGGCGGCGGATGCCTCGGTGCCGGGGGGGACGCTGGGGTCGTCGTCGGCCTGCGCCGAGGTGACGCCGAGGAGGTTCGTGGCGACCATGACCGTGGCGACGCCGAGGGAGCCGAGGGAGAAGGAGAGGCGGGTCATGGGGCGCCTCATCCGGAGATCTGGATGGTGGCGGAGGCGAATGTGGGTACTTGCAGGGTCAGTTCGGCGGCCTTCGTGGGAGGTGATGGGAACTGGATGAAGACGGCGAGCGCCTCACCGGCCTTGAGCGAACTGAACCCCGTCGTGGTCAGCGGCCGTCCCTCGGTGTCGCGCAGCACGTAGTACCGCTTCTTGTTCTTGCCGTCCACCAGGGTGGCACCGCCGAAGGACATACCGTGTCGCAGGATCTCGGTCTCGTCCCCGCGCACGGCCGGCGGCACGGTGATCCTTTCGGCGCCGTCGTTCTTCAGCGTCCCGCTGACGGTGAGAAAGCCCCCTGAGTCCCTTGCCGCCGAGGTGATCTGCAGCAGCAGTCCGGCCGACCCCTTCATCTCCGCCATGGGAGTCTCGGACTGTCCTTCCTGAGCACTCGGCTGGGAGCCACCGTCCTTGGAGGTCGAGTTGGATTTCGGCGGTTTGGTGTCGTCTGCACCCCCACCTCCGCTGCCGCAGCCGGCCACGCCGAGGGCCAGTGCGGCCGCAACGGTCGTCCCGACCATCACCCTGCGGGCCTTCGTGGTGAACCGAACGCTCATGCCCCTGCTTCCTTCGTCATTCGTCACTCGCTTGTCAGTCGGAGAGGTGGACGTCGAAGAGATCCTTGGCTTCGGGAAGCGTGGTCGGGTCACCCGGATCAGGGTTCCACGTGACGTCGTCGCAGGTGAGCTGCGGGAGTGGCAGTGGTTCCTCCCCGGCACCGGCGTCCTCACGGGGCGGGTCGAACGTGCAGAGGGCGTCGATCACAGCCGTGGCGGAGGCCGACGACCTGATGCTCTCCGTGCCGGGCACGACCGAGTCACCCACGGTCTTGTTCGTCTCGACGTCCACCTTGTAGCCCAGCAGTCCCGCCGGGCCGCAGCTGAGCACCGTGGCGTCGTTCCGGGCCGCCAGATCGCCGGCCCGCGGGCACCCGTCGAAGACCGCGGTGTCCCCGACGAGGATGTCCTCCCACTTCGCCGGATCGCGCAGGACCGCGAGCCAGTCGCCGGCGAGCCGGTCCCGGGTCTCCTGTGCTGCCGCCAGCGCCGCGGCGTCGGCGGCGGTCTGAGCTCCGTTCCTGTTGGCCGCGGCCTGGCCGACCGCCAGGTAGGCGAACGCGAGAAAGAGCAGGCCCGCCACCACCACGATGTAGATGGGGAAGGCCTGCCCTGCGTCACCGCGCCTGACGGATCGCCGAATCAACCGCCGGTAACCTCGGCGATCTTGTCCGTGATCGCCGTGTAAATCGTGTTGCCGATGTCCGTCCCCGTAATAGCCAGCACGATCGCCACCACCACCGCGATGATGCCCAGATACTCCACCGCCGTCTGGCCCGCGTCGCTGCGTCGGGTGCGGGAACGCAGGTGGGCGACGGTGGTGTTGATCCAGTTGCTCATGGTGTTCCCCTCCGGTGTCCGGCGAGCGTCGCGCGCTCTCGGGAGAAACGTAAGCGTGAACACCCGGAACGCCAGAGGGTCCCAGGGCCCAATTCCGGGCTATGTCCGAAAAGCGTCGTCCCGTCATCGCCCCTCAGCTCCGTTCCGGCTGTGAACCCGGCGCCGTACCAAGCCACTTGGCCGCGGCCTGGGCCCTGCTGGTGCTGTGGAGTTTGGCGAAGATCCGGTTGATGTGATTCTTGACGGTCTTCTCGGTGATGAAACAGGCGGCGGCGATCTGCTGGTTGTTCATGCCGGACGCGATGAGTTCCATGATCTCCGCCTCCCTCCTGCTCAGCCGGAACCGTGACCTGTATGACGCAGACTCTCCCACAAGCGGTTGCACTTGCGAAAGCGATTCGGTTGAATTCCCTGTAACAGTTGCGAGTTGGCCGTTTGCTTGCGCGAGCGAATCGGTGAGGGCCAGTGCCGCCGCGGCGGTGAGCGGGGACCCTCCCCGTTCGATCTCCCTGACCGCCGCCACCAGTTCGCCCGGGGTGAACTCGCCGTGCACCAGATAGCCCGAGGCGCCCAGGCGCAGCGCCTCGCGGACCGTCTCCGACTCCCCGCTGTACGTCAGCATCACCACCGGCGCGATGCGCGCCAGGTGCGGCAGGGCCGTGAGGCCGTCCGTGCCGGGCATCCGGACGTCCAGGAGGATGACGTCGGGGCGGTGGCGGCGGGCCGCCTCGTGGGCCTCCCGGCCGTCGGCCGCCTCGGCCACCACCGTCAGGTCCGCGTGGGCGGACAGCAGGGCCGTCAGCCCGGCGCGGACCACGGGGTTGTCGTCGGCCACCACCAGGCGCAGGGGCGGCGGGGGTGTCGCGGGGTTCATGGGGTCGCCTCCGTCGTCGTGAGGGCCGCGAGGGGCAGTTCCAGGCGGACCTCCGTGCCGCGGGCGTTCTCGCCCGTGCCGAAGTGGATGCGGGCTCCTGTCGAGGCGGCGCGCTCGGCCATGCCGAGGAGGCCGAAGTGGCCGGTGCGGCGCAGCTGTTCCAGTGTGGTGCCGGGCGGCAGACCGCGCCCGTCGTCCGAAACCGTCAGGCACAGCGCCGCGTCCCGCACGCCCCAGCGCACGTCGACGCGCCCGGCGTCGGCGTGCCGGTGGGCGTTGTCCATGGCCTCGGCGGCGATGGTGAGCAACTGGCGTGCCACGGCGGGCGGGACGGGCGGCGCGGGGGTGTCCCCGGTGCGGTCGAAGGTCGTGGCGAGGCCGGTGCGGGCGGTGAAGTCGGCCGCGCGCGAGGCCAGGAGCGGGCCCACGTCCGTCGCGCGGTCGGGGTCGGACTCGCGGCGCAGGTCCGCGAGGAGTTCACGGGACTCGGCGGCGGCGCGGCGGGCCGAGCGGGCGACCAGTTCCGCCTGCTGCCGGATGCGGGCCGGGTCCATGGCCTCGGAGGTGGCCGAGCGGGCCAGTCCGTCGGCGGCCAGCGCCACCCCGTGCAGGGTCTTGGCCACCGAGTCGTGCATCTCGCGGGCGAGGCGGGCCCGTTCGGCGCCGACGGCCTGGGTGACGGCGAGCCGGGCCCGGACGGCCGTCAGCGCCTCGGTCGCCGTGCCGAAGCGGAGCATGAGGGCCCGCAGCGACGAGCCGAACGCGCCGGTGATCACGCACAGCCCCGGCAGCAGGAGCTTGTCGGCGACGCCTGCCGAGCGGGCGTCGGTGTCGATCGCGTAGGCCAGCAGGAGGATCAGGGACTGCGCGCTCGCGAAGGCGGCCGCGCCCCGGTGGCCGTAGACGATGCCGGCCAGCAGCGGGGTGCACACGCTGACGTAGGCGAGCGTGGTGTCCGGGCCCGCGGAGACCAGGAGCAGCGAGGTGAGGAGGGTGTCCAGCGCGAGGAGGCTGGGGTGGCGCAGCAGGAGGGGGCCGAAGCGCTCCCAGTCGCGGAAGAGGGCGTAGGAGCCCATGAAGGTGATCACGACGGCCGCGCCCACCAGGCGGGTGCCGAGGCCGGGGGTGGCGTTGAGCAGGGCCGGGGGCGCGGACAGGGCGATCATGGCGAGCCGGAAGCCGAGGACCTGGCGGCACAGCGCCTGGAGGGCGTTGACCTGGAGCGGGATTCTCGGCTGCCGCGCGCGGGTTCGTG
>NZ_AGBF01000122.1 GCF_000225525.1 Streptomyces zinciresistens K42
CCCCGGGTGCCGACGGCGACGCCGGGCCGCCCGGGGTCCGCCGTGCCGAGCCGGGGGGCCGCGGAGTCGGGGGCCGGCCGCATCAGGCTCAGGACGCCGGCCGCCAGTGCGAGGCCGCCCGCCGCGAGGAGGGCCTTGCGGGAGCGGGGTCTGCGATGACGGCCCCGCGAGCCGAGGCGACGGCCCGCGCCGGGGGCGTACGCCTGTGCCGTCCCGGTGTCCCGCGCCGTCCCCGGCGCCTCCCGCTCCTGTGTGGTCACGCTCATCCCGACCCCTCCCGACACGTTCACGCCCCCGGTGTGCCGTGCGTCGCGCACGTTATGCGCTGGTGTGGGCGAAGGGAGGGGAGTCGGGCGGGATGTCACTCGAACGGGGTGTCGGGCCTCGACCCGCGTGCCGGTCGGACGGGCCTTTCCCCGGCGGGGTCCGGCTGCGATGATCGGGCCAGGTGTTGTTAACCCGCGTTAACCGGAGGGTGTCATGGGCGAGGAGCGGTTCGGGGAGTTCGTGCGGGTGCGGCGGCACGGTGACGAGGGCGCCCGGCATGTCGCGGAACTGGCCCTGGACCGGCCCGAGGCCATGAACGCCGTCTCGACGGAGATGGCCCGCTCGATCGCGGCGGCGTGCGCGGCGCTGGGCGCCGACCGCGGCGTGCGGGCCGTGGTGGTCACCTCCACGCACGAACGCGCCTTCTGCGTGGGCGCCGACCTCAAGGAGCGCAACTCCTTCAGCGACGCGGACCTGGTGCGGCAGCGGCCGGTGGCGCGCGGGGCGTACACGGGCGTGCTGGAACTGCCGGTCCCGACGGTCGCCGCCGTGCACGGCTTCGCCCTCGGGGGCGGTTTCGAGCTGGCGCTGTCGTGCGACGTGATCGTGGCCGACCCCACGGCCGTCGTGGGGCTGCCCGAGGTGTCGGTCGGGGTGATCCCTGGCGGCGGCGGGACGCAGCTGCTGCCCCGGCGGGTGGGGGCCGCCCGCGCGGCCGAGCTGATCTTCACCGCGCGCCGCGTCGGGGCCGCCGAGGCCCGCGAGCTGGGGCTGGTGGACGTCCTCGTGGCGGAGGGCCGCGACCGCGAGGAGGCGCTGGCGACGGGCGCGCGCATCGCCGCCCACTCCCCGGTCGGCCTGCGGGCCGCCAAGCGGGCCCTGCGCCTGGGGTACGGCCTGGACCTGCCGGCCGGTCTGGAGGTCGAGGACGCGGCCTGGCGCTCGGTGGCCTTCTCCGGGGACCGGGCGGAGGGCGTGGCGGCCTTCAACGAGAAGCGCAAGCCGCGGTGGCCGGGCGAGTGAACCGCGCGGCGGTCCCGGCCCGGGTGGCGCCGCCCTGACCTGCGCGGCGGCCGGTCCGGGGGTGCGCCCCGTTCGCCACACCGACGTCTCAGATCGGGGTGAAACTCCCTAGCCTGGGGTGATGGGTGAGGACAGGCGGCTCGCGGCTGTGGTGGCGTTGGCGCAGGGGATGGCGGCGGCGCACTCCCCGCGCGAGTCCTGGCGGGCGGCGGCGCTCGGGGCGTGCCGGGCGCTGTCCGGGAGCTTCGCCGCGCTGTCGGTGTGGGAGCGGGAGCTCGGCCGGCTGCGCGTGCTCGTGAACGTGGGGGACCGCACCCGGGGCGAGGAGGAGTTCCCCGGCGACGAGGCGTATCCCGTGCACCAGTTCCCGGAGATCACCGAGTTCCTGCACGAGCGGTGGGCCTCCGGGGGCGAGCCCGACGCCTGGGTGGAGACGGCGGCCGGCCCCTCCGCCGGCCGCCCCGGGTACTGCCACCAGCGGGTGGCCGCCCTGCGCAGGCGCGGGCGCGGCTGCTGCGTCGTGGCGCCGATCGTGCTGCACGGACGCGCCTGGGGCGAGCTCTACGTCGCCCGCTCCGCCGGGGTGCCGGTCTTCGACCGGGGGGACGCCGACCTCGCCACCGTCCTCGCCTCCGTCGTGGCCGCCGGACTCGCGCAGAGCGAGCGGCTGGAGGAGGCCCGGCGGCTGGCGTTCACGGACGCGCTGACCGGGCTGGCCAACCGCCGGGCCGTCGACGTACGGCTGGAGGAGGCCATCGAGCGGCATCGCGCCGACGGCGCCGTCGTCAGCCTCGTCGTCTGCGATCTGAACGGCCTCAAGCGGGTCAACGACACCCAGGGCCACGCCGTAGGCGACCGGCTGCTGGAGCGCTTCGGCTCGGTGCTGTCGCTGTGCGGCGCGATGCTGCCCGGGGCGCTCGCCGCCCGGCTCGGCGGCGACGAGTTCTGTCTGCTCGCCGTCGGCCCGGCGGCCGACGAGGTGGTCGGGGCCGCCGAGGAGCTGTGCCGGCGCGCCGCCGAGCTGGAACTCGGGGAGGGGGTGGCCTGCGGGGTTGCCTCCACCGAGGACCCGATCGGGGCCGTGCGCTCGGCCCGGCGGCTGTTCCGGCTCGCGGACGCGGCCCAGTACCGGGCCAAGGCGCTGCGGGCGGGCCGCCCGGTGGTGGCGGGCCGCGACGGGCCGGACGATCCCGTGGTGCGCCTCGCCGACGCGGCGCCCGCGGGCCAGGACGCGGTGGAGCGGCGCCGGTTCCGGGGCCGCCGCCCGTGAGGCGGCGGGCCGCGCCTGGCGTGAAGGGCGCGGGGCCCGGGGCCCGGGGTCCGGCGCGGGGCCCGGGGGTGGGCCGGGGTGTAAGGGGTGGGGCGCCCACCCACTAGTGACATCTTCATCTTCACTGCGTACGCTCCTGAATATGGATATGCACACTGTGGTGGTGGGGACGTCCGGACTCACCGCGTCCGACGTTCTCGCCGTGGCGCGCGGCGGCGCCCGCGTCGAGCTGTCGCCCGAGGCGCTCACGGCCCTCGCCGCCGCCCGCGAGATCGTGGACGCGCTCGCGGCCAAGCCCGAACCCGTCTACGGCGTCTCCACCGGCTTCGGTGCCCTGGCGACCCGGCACATCAGCCCCGAGCTGCGTGCCCGGCTCCAGCGCAACATCGTCCGCTCGCACGCCGCCGGCATGGGGCCGCGCGTGGAGCGGGAGGTCGTACGGGCGCTGATGCTCCTGCGCCTCAAGACCGTCTGCTCGGGACGCACGGGCGTGCGCCCCGAGGTCGCGCGGACGATGGCCGACGTGCTCAACGCGGGCATCACGCCCGTCGTCCACGAGTACGGCTCCCTGGGCTGCTCCGGCGACCTCGCGCCCCTGTCGCACTGCGCCCTGACCCTGATGGGCGAGGGCGACGCCGAGGGACCCGACGGCACCGTCCGCCCGGCCGGCGAACTGCTCGCCGCGCACGGCATCGCCCCCGTCGCACTGCGCGAGAAGGAGGGCCTCGCCCTCCTCAACGGCACCGACGGCATGCTCGGCATGCTGATCATGGCCCTCGCCGACCTCGACACCCTCTACAAGTCCGCCGACGTCACCGCCGCCCTCAGCCTCGAAGCGCTGCTCGGCACCGACAGGGTCCTCGCCCCCGAACTGCACGCCATCCGCCCCCACCCGGGCCAGGGCGACTCCGCCGCCAACATGCTGGCCGTACTGCGGGACTCGGGCCTGACCGGGCACCACCAGGACGACGCGCCCCGCGTCCAGGACGCCTACTCGGTGCGCTGCGCCCCGCAGGTCGCCGGAGCCGGCCGGGACACCATGGCGCACGCGCGCCTGGTGGCCGAGCGGGAACTGGCCGCCGCCGTCGACAACCCCGTCGTGCTGCCCGACGGCCGGGTGGAGTCCAACGGCAACTTCCACGGCGCGCCCGTGGCCTACGTGCTCGACTTCCTCGCCATCGCCGTCGCCGACCTGGCCTCCATCGCCGAGCGCCGCACCGACCGGCTGCTGGACAAGAACCGCAGCCACGGCCTGCCGCCCTTCCTCGCCGACGACGCGGGCGTCGACTCCGGGCTGATGATCGCCCAGTACACGCAGGCCGCCCTGGTGAGCGAGCTGAAGAGGCTGGCCGTACCCGCCTCGGCGGACTCCATCCCGTCCTCCGCCATGCAGGAGGACCACGTCTCGATGGGCTGGTCCGCCGCCCGCAAGCTGCGCACCGCCGTCGACAACCTCACCCGGGTCCTCGCCGTCGAGCTGTACGCCGCGACGCGCGCCATAGAACTGCGCGACGGGCTCACCTCGGCGCCCGCCTCACGGGCCGTCATCGACGCCGCGCGGGCAGCGGGCGTCCAGGGCGCCGGGCCCGACCGGTTCCTGGCGCCCGACCTCGCGGCCGCCGACGCCTTCGTGCGCTCCGGCGACCTCCTCGCCGCCACCGAGCAGATCACCGGCCCGCTGCGCTGACCCGGAACCGCCGCGCCGACGCCGACGGGGAAGGGGCCCTGCCGTACGGCAGGGCCCCTTCCCCGTGTCCGCCCGCTACTTCAGCTTCGCGGCCTGCGCCTTGACGAGATCGGCCGGGACGGCGTACGGCTTGTCCGTCATCATCAGACCGATGTCGATCGTGTAGTACGTGGCGATGGTGCCGCCCTGCCGCACCACCTCGACGTGCGTGGTCGCCACGTCGCCGCCCTGCTTGCTCACCGCGGTGAACGCCACCGACTCGTCGCCGGTCCCGGACGACTTCTCCTCGGTGATGCCGGTCAGCTTCTGGTCCGTGCCCTGCATGGCGAGCGGGAAGCCGCCCGAGCAGTTCCTGACCCCGTCCGACACGGACTTGAAGGTCCGCGCGGCCCCCTCACCGTCGTACGAGGACAGGCCCACGACGGTCATGTTCAGGCTCATCGCGGCGGTGAGCGAGTCCGCGACCTCGCCCTCGCTCAGGTCCTCCAGGGACTTGGAGGCGTCCGCGGAGGGCTTCTTCTCCTGCGTGGCCATGACCGCGGTCGCGGCGGTCGCGTCGCCCGGCGCCAGGCCCCCCATGGCGTAGGCGAGCGGCAGGCACTTGGTGTCGCTGCTCTTGATCTGGTCCTTGGACTTCGGCAGTTGCTTGCCGGACGCGTCCACCTTGTAGCCGTCGACATCGCCCTGGGCGATGATCGCCTTCTTCAACTCCGCGGCGCTGAGCGCCTTCGCGGCCTGGCCGCCCGAAGTGCCCGACGCGCTCGGCTCCTTCGAGCCCTTCGCGTCGCCGGATCCCCCGCCGCACCCCGTGACAAGGGCGAACGACAGCACGCCCACGGTGACCGTGGCGGCTCCGCGCACGCCCGATGATCTCTTCATGGCCGGACTATGAAGCCCAGGTCAAAGCGGCGTCAAGCCGGATTAAAGACCGAGGCGTTCCCGGCGCACGGAGTAGACCACGAAGCCCGCGCCCAGCGTGAGGAACGCGGTCCCGCTGACGACGTACGGCGTGGTGTCGAACGCTCCGGTCTCGGCGAGCCGGACGTCCTCGCCGGCGCCGTCCGCGCTGTCCGACACGGCTCTCGCCTGCTGTGTGACCTGCGGCGACGGGACCGTCGAGGGCTCCGCCCCGGTCGGTCGGCCGTCCGTCGCGTTGGCGGAGGGCACGAACCACAGGGCGCCCAGCAGGGCCCCCGCGGCGGTGGCGGTCAGCAGGGATCGGCGTGCGGTGGACGACGATCGGTGGGCGGCGGACACGGAATATCGATCCCCTTGTGGCGCTGGCGAATTGGCCGTGTGGGGCGATGGTAGTGAACGTCGTGGGTAACGGGAAAGTCACGGGAGGGACGGGCCGTTCGCTCCCGGGGGTGAGTGCTCCGTAAACCTCATGCTTTGTACGCCTTCGACGGGGGCGCGCTCCCGACCCGGACGGCCGGGACGCCGCGACCCGGGCCGGCCCGGACCGGAATCGGGCCGGAATCGGGCCGGAGCGGCCGGCGCCGCGGGGCCCGCGCCGGGGTGCTGTGATGGGGTGCTGTGACGGAAGACACGGCCGTCCCGCCGGTCCGGCCCGGGGCTTCGTCCGGCCTGGTCAGCGCGGTGCCGGGAGCGGGCCGGCGCGGACTTCCCGGCCCGGTGGGCACATCCGCCCCGATCCGGACTCGCCGGACCGTGACGAGGCCCGCGAAGATGGGCACAAGGACTACGGCGACGTCGAGGCGACGCGGGCCGGCTGACGCGACCCGGGGCATCGCGCCCCCGGATGCAACCGCCGCCCGGGGGTTTCGCGTCTCAGGACGCGCACGGACCGAGATCCGCACCACCTGTCGCGCAGACGTGGTGTGCCCCACACATGGCGGCCATGTGGAACGGGTCGAACCGGTCGTAGCGTTGAAGGTTCTTGACGGGGGGCTGTCGGGTGTTGGCGATTCGGGAACGATGGAGAAGCGTGTGATGACGAACAGGAAGCGGCGCAAGGGCCTGACGGTCGCGTCCGCACTGCTCGGTGGTGTCCTGGTGCTCTCGGCCTGCTCCGGCGGCTCTGACGCCTCCGCCGACAGCGGCAGTGGTTCCTCCACCGAGGCCAAGGTCGACGAGGCGGCCGCCAAGAAGGCGTCCGACGCGACGATCAGGATCTCGCCCAAGGACGGCTCCGACAACGTCTCCATCAACAACGGCGCCGCCGTCACCGTCAGCAAGGGCACGCTCACACAGGTGACCATGACGACGGCCGCGGGCGCCCCCGTCGACGGCGCGATATCCGCCGACAAGACCAGCTGGAAGCCGAACAACCAGCTGGAGCGCTCCACCAAGTACAAGCTCAAGGCCGTCGCGAAGGACTCCGCGGGCCGCGACGCCTACGAGAACGCCTCCTTCACCACCGTCTCCCCGGCCAACAGCTTCCTCGGCTACTTCACGCCGGAGAACGGCTCCACGGTCGGCGTCGGCATGCCGGTCTCGATCAACTTCGACAAGGCGATCGCGAACAAGGCGGCGGTCCAGAAGGGCATCACCGTCTCCACCACCAGCGGCCAGGAAGTCGCCTGCCACTGGTTCAACGACAAGCGCATGGACTGCCGCCCCGACAAGTACTGGCAGTCGGGCGCCACCGTCACCATGAAGATGGCCCTGGACGGGGTCGAGGGCGCCAAGGGCGTCTACGGCGTCCAGCAGAAGACGGTCAGCTTCAAGATCGGCCGCAACCAGATCACCTACGTCGACGCCAAGGCGAAGCAGATGAAGGTGACGCGGGACGGCAAGACCGTCAAGACGGTGCCGGTCTCCGCGGGCGCCCCGGAGAACCCGACGTACGGCGGCATCATGGTGATGTCCGAGAAGTACGAGAAGACGCGCATGAACGGCGCCACCGTCGGCTTCACCGACGCCAACGGCAAGAGCTCGTACGACATCAAGGACGTGCCGCACGCCATCCGGCTCACCACCTCCGGCACCTTCATCCACGGCAACTACTGGGGCGCCAAGTCCATCTTCGGCAGCGTCAACACCAGCCACGGCTGCGTGGGCATGTCGGACACCAAGGGCGGCAAGGACAAGGGCACGCCGGGCTACTGGTACTACCAGAACTCCATCGTGGGCGACGTCGTCGTGATGCAGAACACCGGCGACAAGACCGTCGCGCCGGACAACGGCCTCAACGGCTGGAACATGGACTGGGCCAAGTGGAAGGCCGGTTCGGCCGTCTGACCCCACCCCCGGCCACCCGACAGCTCCCGCACAGCCGACCGATGCCGCCCCCCCCGGGGGGCGGCATCGGCGTTTCCGCGCCCGCCTCCTCGTCCCGCTCCCGTGCCGGCGGAGACCATCGCCGCCCTCGACGGCGTCGGCCTCGGGGAACTGCTCGGGCATCGGCCGTCCGAGCGGTCCGGCGGCCGGCGGCCGGCGGCAGCGCGTCGCCCTCGCCCGCGCACCCGGCGAGCGGCCCGAGGCGCCGCCCGCCGGCGAACCCACCGGCAACCTCGACGAGTCGACGCGCGACGAGATCATGGACGTACTCGAACACCTCTGGGAGGAAACGGGGTTGACCGTCATCACGGTCACCCATGGCCCGGCCCCCGCGAAGAAGGCGCCGCGGGGGGCGACGATCCGCACGGGAAGGATCACTGTCAAGGACAACGCGAAGGGCCTAACCCGGCGACTGCGTAACGGAGTTGGCGCCATGGCGTAACAGTTGGCGGGCGAGCCCGCCAACTCCCCCCGCTGCCTTGAGGCGTCCGATCATCCCTCGGCATACTGCGTCATCCGGGGGGCGACGCGGACGCGTTCGAGACCACCCCCGGCCGGGTGACGGGGAACCCACCCGGACCATCAGCAAGGGGAAAAACGTGCGCAGACACGTCCACCGAGCAGGAGCGGCCTCCGTCGCCACGGCGGCCGCCCTCGCCCTCGCCGCGGGGATGACCGCCCCGGCGTCGGCCGAACCGGAACAGCGCCCCTCCGGCGCCGCGGCCTCGTTCACCGCCTCCCAGCGCGTCACCCTGATCACGGGGGACCGCGTGTCCGTCGACGCCAAGGGCCGGGTGACCGGCCTGGAGCGGCCCAAGGGGCGCGAGCACATACCCGTCAAGATCCGCAGGGCGCAGGGCCGCACCCTCGTCGTGCCGGCCGACGCGGCCCGGCTGGTCGCGTCGGGCAAGCTCGACCAGCGGCTGTTCGACGTCACCGAGCTGTCCAAGGCGGCGACCCGCAGGTCCCAGGCCAAGGGCCTGAAGGTCATCGTCGGCTACCAGGGCGCCGCCACCGGTGCCAAGGCCGACGTCCGCGACGCGGGCACGCTGCGCCGCACCCTGAAGTCCCTGAACGCCGACGCCGTGCAGACGTCGCAGCGCCGGACCCCGGAGCTGTGGAACGCGCTCACCGACGGCGACCGGGCGGCGTCCGGCATCGCCCGGATCTGGCTCGACGGCGTCCGCAAGGCCAGCCTCGACACCTCCGTGGCCCAGATCGGCGCGCCCAAGGCATGGGCGGCCGGGTACGACGGCAAGGGCGTCAAGATCGCCGTCCTGGACACCGGCGTCGACGCCACCCACCCCGACCTCAAGGGCCAGGTGGTCGCGGCCAGGAACTTCACCTCCTCCGCCACCGCCGACGACAAGTACGGCCACGGCACGCACGTCGCGTCCATCGCCGCGGGCACCGGCGCCAAGTCGGGCGGCAAGTACAAGGGCGTCGCGCCCGGCGCCGACATCCTCAACGGCAAGGTCCTCGACGACCAGGGCTACGGCGACGACTCCGGGATTCTCGCGGGCATGGAGTGGGCCGCCGCGCAGGGCGCCCAGATCGTCAACATGAGCCTAGGCGGCGGAGACGCCCCGGGCATCGACCCGCTGGAGGCGGCGGTCAACAAGCTGTCCGCCGACAAGGGCATCCTGTTCACCATCGCGTCCGGCAACTCCGGCCCCGAGACGGTCGGTTCGCCCGGCACCGCGGAGGCCGCGCTCACCGTCGGCGCCGTCGACGGCAAGGACGTCCTCGCCTCCTGGTCCAGCACCGGACCCCGGGTCGGCGACGGCGGGATCAAGCCGGACGTGACCGCGCCGGGCGTGGCCATCACCGCCGCGTCCGCCAAGGGCAGCGTCATCGCGCAGGAGGTCGGCGAGAACCCGCCCGGCTATGTGACGATCGAGGGCACCTCCATGGCGACCCCGCATGTCGCGGGCGCGGCCGCCCTCCTCAAGCAGCAGCACCCCGACTGGACGTACACCGAGCTGAAGGCCGCGCTCACCGGCTCCGCCAAGGGCGGCCCGTACTCGGCGTTCGAGCAGGGCGCGGGCCGCATCCAGGTCGACCGGGCCATCAAGCAGACCGTGATCTCCGAACCGGTGTCGCTGAACTTCGGCACCCAGCAGTGGCCGCACAACGACGACAAGCCCGAGGCCAGGAAGCTCACCTACCGCAACCTCGGCACCCAGGACGTCACGCTCGCGCTGTCCGTCGCCGCCACCGGCCCCAAGGGCAAGCCGGCCCCCGCGGGCTTCTTCACCCTCGGGGCGGCGACGGTCACGGTCCCCGCGCGCGGCACCGCCTCCGTCGACCTGACCGCCGACACCCGCCTCGGCGGCACCCTCGACGGCGCCTACTCCGCCTACGTCACGGCGACGGGCGGCGGCCAGAGCGTCCGCACGGCCGCGGCCGTGCAGCGCGAGGGGGAGTCGTACGACGTCACCGTCAAGCACATCGGCAGGGACGGCAAGCCGACCTCCGACTACAGCACGACCCTGTTCGGCTACACCGGGGCGGCCACCGACCGCGCCTACGAGATGCCGACCGCGGACTCCGGTGTCACCAAGATGCGGCTGCCCAAGGGCACGTACCTGATGGACGCCTGGATCGCGAAGGACATGGCGACCTTGAAGGGCGGCCTCGACTGGGTGGTCCAGCCCAAGCTGAACGTCACCCGCGACACCACGGTGACGATCGACGCCCGCACGACCGCGTCCGCCGACATCACCGTCCCCGACCCGCGGGCCGAGCAGCGCTACGCCGGCGCCGACTACTTCTACGGCGCGGCGGGCATCGGCATCGGCGCCGGCGTCGACTCCTTCGCCGACCTGCGCATGGCGAACCTGGGCCCGGAGGTCCCGAGCGGGCTGACCCAGACCTGGAACGGCCAGTGGGTCAAGGGCACCACCGCCGAGTACGCCGTCGCCACCACGGCCAAGGTCAAGAAGATCCAGGGCAAGAAGGTCCGCCGCTTCACCGCGCGTGAACTCGCCACGGTGCGCAACGACCTCGGCGCGGCGGCGCCCGGCAAGACCGGCGCCCTGGTGCCGACGGGCGTCTTCCCCGACAACGCCGTGGTCGGCACGCCGAGCGAGCAGAAGCTGCCCGGCTCGCGGACGCTGTACCTGTCGACCGCCGACAAGATCCGCTGGACCTGGGACTTCGAGCAGTACTCCGGCAAGTACGCGGACGGCCTGCCGGTCGCCGACGCCACCTACTCGCTGGGCGCGCCGCAGACCTTCACGGCGGGCCGCAGCTACACCAAGAGGTTCAACACCGCCGTCTTCGGCCCCGACATCAACAAGGAGTACGGCCTCTTCCGCGACGGCGCCACGCTGTACGGCTCGCTGCCGCTGTTCGCCGACGGCAGCAAGCACGAGGGCTCGTCCGACTTCACCTCGGTCGCCACGAACCTGTACCGCAACGGCAGGAAGATCGCCAGCAACCAGGACCCGCTGGCCGGCGAGCCGTTCACGGTCCCGGCCGGTGACGCCGAGTACAGGCTGACGACGTCGGTCAAGCGCAGCGTCAAGGTCGCGGCCGCCTCCACGCGGATCGACGCGAGCTGGACGTTCCGCTCGAAGACGACCTCCGGCGTGGTCGCGCTGCCCGCGTCCACCGTCCGCTTCGGCGCGAGCACCGGCCTGGACAGCCGGGTCGCGGCCGGCAAGACGGCGACCTTCCCGGTCACCGTCGTCGGCGCCGCCGCGGGCCGCAACCTGAAGTCGCTGTACGTGTACGCGTCGTACGACTACGGGCAGACCTGGAAGAAGCTCGACGTCAGGAACGGCAAGATCACCGTGAAGAACCCGGCCAAGGGCAAGGCGATCTCCTTCCACGCCAAGGTCACCGACAAGAAGGGCAACAAGGCGACAGTCTCCGTCTACAACGCGTACTACGCGAAGTAGGCGCCCGCCGCCGAGCCGAGAGCGGACCGCCCGCCGGAAGCACTGCTTCCGGCGGGCGGTGCGTGTCCGTGGGCCCATGACGGCTCACACGGCGGAGGCTCACACGGCGGAACACGTCCGGTACCGCGTCCCCGAGGACAGTCCGCGGAGTTCCCCGCCGCGTGCGGCGGCCTGCTCCGGAACCCGGGGCGGCCACGGGCACCTGTGCGCCCGGCACCTGGGGGCGCGATCACCGGGCCGCAGCGCCACCGCCTTGCCGGGGCTGGGCGGCGGCGCCCGCAGGCCGCGGGGAGCGGACGGCCGTACTGCCGGGACCGCGCGGCCCACCGCGACGCCGGGTGCCCCGGAGCGGGGGCGCTCCGGGGCACCCGGCGGACGCGCGGTCTCAGCCGGTCTCAGCCGGTCTCAGATGGTCGCGGTGTCGATGACGAAGCGGTAGCGCACGTCGCTGTTCAGCACCCGCTCGTACGCCTCGTTGATCTGGTCCGCGCGGATCAGCTCGATCTCGGCGCCGAAGCCGTGCTCGGCGCAGAAGTCCAGCATCTCCTGCGTCTCGCGGATGCCGCCGATCCCGGAGCCGGCGAGCGTCTTGCGGCCGCCTATCACCGAGAACAGGTTCAGCGAGACGGGCTCCTCCGGCGCACCGACGTTCACGAACGCGCCGTCCGTCTTCAGCAGCGACAGGAACTGGTCCAGGTTCAGCGGCGCCGAGACCGTGGAGAGGATCAGGTCGAAGGAGCCGCGCAGGTCCTTGAAGGTCTGCGGGTCGCTGGTCGCGTAGTAGTGGTCCGCGCCCAGCTTCAGGCCGTCGTCCTTCTTGCGCAGGGACTGCGAGAGGACGGTCACCTCGGCGCCGAGGTGGTGCGCGATCTTCACGCCCATGTGGCCGAGGCCGCCCATGCCGAGGATCGCGACCTTCTTGCCGGGGCCGGCGTTCCAGTGCTTGAGCGGGGAGTACGTGGTGATGCCCGCGCACAGGAGCGGGGCGGCCTCGTCGAGGGAGAGGCCGTCCGGGACGCGCAGGACGAAGTTCTCGTCGACGACGACCTTCTGCGCGTAGCCGCCGTAGGTCGGCTCGCCGTTCCTGTCGAGGGCGTTGTAGGTGCCCACGTTGCCCTGGAGGCAGTACTGCTCCAGACCGGCCGCGCAGTTCTCGCACTCGCGGCAGGAGTCGACCATGCAGCCGACGCCCACGCGGTCGCCGACCTTGTGCTTCGTGACGCCGGACCCGACCTCGGACACCACGCCCGCGATCTCGTGACCGGGGACCATGGGGAAGATCGCCTCGCCCCAGCCCTCCCGGGCCTGGTGGATGTCGGAGTGGCAGATGCCGGCGAACTTGATGTCGATCAGGATGTCGAACTCACCGACTTCGCGGCGCTCGATCGTGGTGCGCTCCAGCGGAGCCTTGGCGGCGGGTGCTGCGTATGCGGCGACGGTGGTCATGCCGGGGATCTCCTCGGTTCGCGTGCCCGGCTGCCTACAGGGTCCGTGCTTGGTACGTCCGGGCACGTCACCCAGCCTGCCGGAGCACGCGGGCGGCACCCAGCCCCCGGTCGTTCGTACGTCCGCCGGTCCTACCACCGACGGGGTCAGGCTCGTGGGCGTACGACCGGGAATACTCGAAGCATGGACGACAAGCCCGTATCCGCGACCGGCCCCGCCGGCGACACCGGGGGCGGCCTGGACCGGCGCGCCGAACTCAGCGAGTTCCTGCGCACCCGGCGCGCCCGGCTGAAGCCCGAGGACGTCGGGCTGCCGGACTTCGGGCGGCACCGCCGGGTCCCGGGCCTGCGGCGCGAGGAGCTGGCGCAGCTCGCCGGGGTCTCGGTGGCGTACTACACCCGCCTGGAACAGGGCAACGGACGCAACGTGTCGGCCGAGGTCCTGGACTCGATCGCGCGGGCGCTGCGGCTCAGCGACGCCGAGCACGCGCACCTGACGCACCTCGCCAAGCCCAAGCAGCACAAGAAGAAGCCCACCGCGCGGACCGAGCACGTCCGGCCCGCGCTGCGGCATCTGCTGGAGTCGATCGACGGCGTCCCCGCCTACGTCACCGGGCGGCGCTCCGACATCCTCGCCTGGAACGCGATGGCCGCGGCCGTCTTCGGCGACTGGTCGGAGCTGCCGGCGCAGGAGCGCAACTGGGCGCGGCTGGTGTTCCTGCGGCCCGACTACCGCGAGCTGTTCGTGGAGTGGGAGCAGAAGGCGTCCGACATGGTCAGCTATCTGCGCATGGACGCGGGCTGCCACCCGGACGACCCCCGGCTGTCCGCGCTGGTCGGTGAACTCTCCGTCAAGAGCGAGGAGTTCCGGCGGCTGTGGGCCACCCATGACGTCAAGGAGAAGAGCTTCGGCGTCAAACGCATCCGGCATCCGCTGGTGGGCGAGCTGACCTTGAACTTCGAGTCGTTCCGGCTGTCCGACGGCACGGAGCAGAGCCTGGTCACCTATCACGCGGAACCCGGTTCCGAGGCCGCGCAGGGGCTGCGGCTGCTGGCGAGCTGGGGCGCGGACGCCACCAGGGCGGGACGGCCGGCACCCTCCGTGTGAGGGGGCGCCGTCCCGCGCGTCCCGCGTCCCGCGGCGGAGCGTGCGAGGCGGGCCCGACTCCGTAGTCTCGAAGGAGGGGGAGTTCCCTGAGCCGTGCCCGCCGCACGGCGTCGGAGGTGACGGCCATGAGAGCCTCGCTGATCCAGCTGTCCGTGGACGCCGGCGAGTCCGCGGGGGAGCGCCGCCGCAGGGCGGCCGGGCTGGTCCGGGACCGCGCGGGCGACGACCTGGTGGTCCTGCCCGAGCTGTGGGCGGCCGGGGCGTGGGCGTACGACGGCTGGGACCGCGACGCCGAGCGGCTCGACGGCCCCACGGCCGAGGCGATGTCCGCCGCGGCGCGGGACGCAGGGGTGTGGCTGCACGCCGGTTCGATCGTCGAGCGGGACGCGGACGGCACCCTCTACAACACCGCCCTGCTCTTCGACCGGACCGGACACCTCGCGGGCCACTACCGCAAGATCCACCGCTACGGCTTCGACACCGGCGAGGCGACCCTGATGGGCGGGGGCGGGGACATCGTGACCGTGCCCACCGAACTCGGCGTGATCGGCCTCGCCATCTGCTACGACCTGCGCTTCCCCGAACTCTTCCGGGCCCTGCTCGACGCGGGCGCGGAGCTGGTCGTGGTGCCCGCTGCCTGGCCGGCGGCCCGGCTCACCCACTGGCGGCTGCTGACCCGCACCCGGGCCCTGGAGGAGCAGGTCCACCTGCTGGCCTGCTGCGCGACCGGCTCCCACGGCGGCATGGACCAGGGCGGACACAGCGCGGCGATCGACCCCTGGGGGACGGTCCTGGCGGAGGCCGGGCGAGCCGAGGAGACCGTGACGGCGGACCTCGACCCGGACGAGGTCGCCCGCATCCGCACGGACCTCCCGGTCCTGCGCGACCGGGTCCTGGGCGACCGGGTCCCGGGTGACCGGCACTCCTTCAAGCGAAGTCACGCGGTGCGGGAGGCACCGCCCACCTGAAGACGCCACGCGTCGGCGAACGCGTCCGCGGCCCGTGTCCTCCCGGCGCCGTCCGGGCGGTGGCTACAGACCGGGAACGGTGAATCCGTTGAGAGCCCACAGCGCGGCCGAGTACCACAGCACGCCGATGGCGCCGAACAGGACGCTCCCGGTGGCCGGGAGCATCCAGCCGGGCAGGCGGCGGCTGCGCACCACCAGGACCTTGGCGACGAAGGCCCCGTACAGCACGCAGCCGGCGGCCGAGTGCAGGAGGACCCGGGTGCTCGCCGTCTCCACGCCGTAGGTGCGGACGCAGTGGTAGGCGATGGGCACCGACAGCAGGAAGGCGAGCCAGCCCACCGCACGGTGCGAGGCGCGCACCCGGCGGCGCCCCGGCGTGAGACCAGGCAGCCGTCCGTACATCCACACGCCCAGCAGGAGCTGAACGAGCGCGAGAGCGAACAGGGCGGTGCCCAGGCGGGCCTTGAGGGTGACCGCCGCCGCGCCCTGTGCGCCGAACAGGCCGGTCCCGTACTGCGGGCTCTGGTGCCGGCCGGTCAGCCAGATGGCCGCCGCGACGGCCACCGGCACCGCGACGACCAGTCCGATGACGGCGACCCGTGCCGGAGAGCGGTGCCCACGGGCCCGGTGAGGGGACTTGGACGTCACGTCGGCTGACTCCTCCTACTGTTGTCGCTGGTCAGCTCATGTCGACCTTGTTGCCGGCGGCGTCCAGTACGTACCACTCGGCACCGAACTGGTTGAGGGCCTGGCCGTTCGTGTCGCCCGGCTTGGAGTCCCCCGCGTACCTGTACACCGGGTGGCCGTTGTAGGTGACCTGTGTCGTGCCGTCGGACCGTTTCGACGTGCCCAGCAGGCTGGACTTCGCCGAACCGCCGGTCGAGGGCGACCCTGACGTCACGAGCGGCGGCCAGGCCGCGGCGCACGACCCGTCGCACGTCGAGGTCGTCGACTTGTCCGCCTCGAACAGATACAGGGTGCGCCCCTTCTCATCGACCAGGATCGTGCCCAGCTTGCCGGCCGAGGCGGTCTTCACCATGGCCTGCCCGCCGGCGGGCGTGCTGCTCGACGACGCGTTCGCGCTCTGGCCCGACGCACTGCTCGTGGCCGTGCTCGACGGCGTCGCCGACGACGAGGAGCCGCCGCTGCCGCTGGAACATCCGCTCAAGGTTGCGATCGTCACGAGAGCCGCCGTTCCCACGACCGCCAGTCGGATACGCGCCATCCCAAACTCCACCAGGTAGGGGCCCGACGTCCGACGGGCCGATGGACGCATACCTTCCACATTTCGGGGATCCCTCGGCGCACGTCTGCCGGGATGCCCGCGCCCTTCACCGGGATGGGCCAGTGAGGGCCGGCGGAGGCGCGGCGGCGGTCCCGGCGGGACCGCGTCAGCGCCCGCGCCCAGGGCCGTCTCACGGCACCGGGCCCGAGTCGGGCCGACCCCGGCGGCGTGCACCCGGGAGGCGCCGCCCGGCGGATGGCCGAGGTCGTGCGGCCGGGCGCCGGTGCCGGATCGGGTGGCGGAGGCGCGCACGGGCCGGGCCACCGCGGACGCGTAGGCCCTGACCTCGTGGCAGCCGGCAAGCGGTCCTGGCGGCAGAGCGGGTTCCGCTTCGGGCGGGCGCCGTCGCGCCGGCGTATCGATCCCCTCCACAGCCCGCGGATGCCGCCCCGCCACCGACAGGCAGGACCAGCAGGCCGGCGCGGTGAACCTCGGCGCGGGCGCGTGGTCGGCCGCGGCGCCGGGGCGCGGGGACCGGCGACCGTCCGGCGGACGCCGTGATGGCCTAGAAAATCGAACACGTGATTGAATTCAGTCATGCGGACGTTTCCCGACGACCTCGCCCAGGCACAGCGCGACTGGAGCGCCACCTACCGACTGCTCGCCGAGCAGCCCGGCCGTACCGCACTGCGCGGGCGGCTGCACCGGCTGTCGGCCCGCGCCTGGTTCCACCCCTGCTGGCGGGACCGGCGCCCCAGTCCCGCCGCGTGGCGGGACCTGCGCGAGCTGGGGCGCGCGGACGGGGACGGACGGGAGGCGAACCGCCCATGAGCGCGGACGACACCGACGCGGCGTACCGCGCGGTCCGCGTGGTCGTGCAGCCGCCGCTGCCCACCGGGGGCCGCCGCGTGCGCGCGGACGGCGAGATCCTCGGCCTGGCGCACAACACGGCCGACGTCGCGGAGTTCCTGCGCCGCGCCGGTCTGGAGATCGACTCCGCCGAGGTCGCGCGGGCCCCCTGGATCGACTGGCGCGGCGCCGGGCCCGACCGCTGGAGCGGCTGAGCGGCGGCGGAATCGCCCGGCCCCCTCGCGCGTTGACCCGGGTGGGCACGGAGCGCCCGTGCCGCACGAGGCGGGCGCGCGCGTGACCGCACCGACGAACAGACGAGCATGGGAGGGCCGCGATGGCCGCGCAGACGCAGAGGGCCGTGCTGGCGGGCGGATGTTTCTGGGGCATGCAGGACCTGATCCGCCGGCACCCGGGCGTCACGGCGACCCGGGTCGGATACACCGGCGGAGACGTGGCGAACGCGACGTACCGCAACCACGGGACGCACGCCGAGGCCATCGAGATCCTCTTCGACCCCGAGCAGACCGACTACCGCGCGATCCTGGAGCTCTTCTTCCAGATCCACGACCCGAGCACCAGGAACCGCCAGGGCAACGACATCGGCCTGAGCTACCGCTCGGCGGTCTACTACGTGGACGACGAGCAGAAGCGGATCGCCGAGGACACCATCGCGGACGTGGACGCCTCGGGGCTGTGGCCCGGCAAGGTGGTCACCGAGGTGGAGCCGGCCGGCCCCTTCTGGGAGGCCGAGCCCGAGCACCAGGACTACCTGGAGCGCTACCCCGACGGCTACACCTGCCACTTCCCGCGTCCGGGCTGGCGGCTGCCCGCCCGCACACAGGGCTGACCGCGCGACGGCCCGGCACCCGGCCGGGCCGTACGGGGGTGCGGGGCCCGAGCGCGCCCCGCCCGCCTCAGTGCGGGAGCGTCGCCGGGCTGCCGCCGTTGGCCTCGTACCCGGCGACCGCGAGCGCCCGGTAGACCGCGAACTCCGCGGCCGGGTCCGCGGACAGCGTCCAGGGCAGCGCGCCCACATGGCCGTCGACATGGACCAGCTGGTCCATGGCCTCCGCCCAGCGCTCGGCGCGCACCAGGAAGAACACCAGCAGATGGCGCACGTGCGCCAGCATCGGGTCGTCCGCCCGCGCCGAGTGCACCGCGTACAGCGCGCCGTGGACCGCCTTCGTGACGACCTCGCTCTGGTAGAAGCCGCTCACCAGGTTGACCTCGGGCATGTGCTCGAAGACCGCGAAGAGGGGCATGGCGGCCAGCAGGGAGCCCCGCGGCGCGCGCGCCGCGGCCGCCTCGGCGAACTCGTACGCCTGCGTGCGCGAGCCGTGCCACTTCTCGCACCAGTAGTTGAGGGCCGCGAGATGGGCGCCCATGTGGGCCGGGGCGCGGTCCAGGATCTTCAGCCAGACCTGCTCGAACTCCGGCCGGGAGTACCCGAGTCCGCGCGCCACCGACAGCTCGACGACGTACGGGACCGGGTCACCGGGGGCGAGCAGGGCGGCCGTACCGAGGGCCGACCTCGCCTCCTCCATGATGATCCGGAACTCGTCCGTGCCCGGCGACGCGGTGCGCCACGCCTGCTGCACCAGGAACTCCGCGTGCACGGCCGCGCCGCCCGCGTCCTTGGGCTGCTCGGTGCGCCACACCCGCAGCCACTGACCGCCGGGGGACTCGCCGACCCCGCCCGGCCGCTGCTGGAGCTCCAGCGCGGCGGCACCGGCGAACGCCTGCACCCGCTGCCAGCGCAGCTCGCCCTCGGGGGCCGTGCCCGCCAGCAGCTGCGCGGCGGCGCGGTAGTCCTGGGTGCGCTGCACCACGTCCAGCACGTCCAGCAGGTCCTGGTCGTCGCCGGGCATGCGGACGTCCAGCTCCTCCTGCCGCACGAAGCCGTAGTCCGCGGGGTCCGCGGCGTCCGGGTGGCCCGGCGGGACCTGCTCGACCAGACCCCTCCTGCGGCGCATCAACGGCAGCGCGACGAAGCCGATCATGACGATCGCGATCAGGACCCAGAGAATCTCCATGCCCCCAGCGTTCCAGACGCCGCCGACAATTGGCCAACGAGGTCGGCTGCCTGTGGACAACCCCGCCCCGCGCACCCCGCGGCACCCCCGCCCGGACCGCGGGTCCGCGCCCGGGTTCCGCGCCGCCCCGCCGCCGTCCGCCGTCCGGCGCGTTCGCGCACTACCCTCGGTGCCCATGAGCGACAGGCACATCAGTCAGCACTTCGAGACCCTCGCGATCCACGCGGGCAACACCGCCGATCCCCTCACCGGCGCGGTCGTCCCGCCGATCTACCAGGTCTCGACCTACAAGCAGGACGGCGTCGGCGGACTGCGCGGCGGCTACGAGTACAGCCGCAGCGCCAACCCGACCAGGACCGCCCTGGAGGAGAACCTCGCCGCCCTTGAGGGCGGCCGCCGCGGCCTCGCGTTCGCGTCCGGACTGGCGGCCGAGGACTGCCTGTTGCGTACGCTGCTCAGCCCCGGCGACCACGTGGTGATCCCCAACGACGCCTACGGCGGCACCTTCCGGCTGTTCGCCAAGGTCGTCGCGCGCTGGGGCGTGGAGTGGTCGGTCGCCGACACCTCCGACCCGGCCGCGGTCCGCGCCGCCCTCACCCCCAAGACCAAGGCCGTGTGGGTGGAGACCCCCTCCAACCCGCTGCTCGGCATCACCGACATCGCAGCCGTCGCCCAGATCGCGCGCGACGCCGGAGCACGGCTCGTCGTCGACAACACCTTCGCCACCCCCTACCTCCAGCAGCCGCTCTCCCTCGGCGCGGACGTGGTGGTGCACTCCCTGACCAAGTACATGGGCGGCCACTCCGACGTCGTCGGCGGCGCCCTGGTGGCCGCCGACCCGGCGCTGGGCGAGGAACTGGCCTTCCACCAGAACGCGATGGGCGCGGTCGCCGGGCCCTTCGACTCCTGGCTGGTGCTGCGCGGCGCCAAGACGCTCCCGGTGCGCATGGACCGGCACAGCGAGAACGCCACCAAGGTCGCCGACATGCTCTCCCGGCACGCGCGCGTGACGCGCGTCCTGTACCCGGGGCTGCCCGACCACCCCGGTCACGAGGTCGCCGCCAAGCAGATGAAGGCGTTCGGCGGCATGGTCTCCTTCCGGGTCGAGGGCGGCGAGGAGGCGGCCGTCCGGGTCTGCGACCGCGCCAAGGTGTTCACGCTCGGCGAGTCCCTCGGCGGGGTCGAGTCCCTCATCGAGCACCCCGGCCGGATGACCCACGCGTCCGTGGCCGGCTCCGCCCTGGAGGTGCCCGCCGACCTCGTCCGGCTGTCCGTCGGCATCGAGAACGTCGACGACCTCCTGGAGGACCTCAAGCAGGCCCTCGGCTAGAAGGCTCAAGAAGATCTTGGTGAGGGGCTGTCCGGCTCGTGGGCCGGGACGGCCTGCCGGCCGCTCGCGGCGTCCGGTGCGGTGCCTCAGGGCGGAGGTGCCGTGCCGGGCGCCACGAGCCGGTGCACCTCACCGGTCACGGCACCAGCGAACCCTTCCGGTCACGGCACCAGCGGGCCGCGCGGCGGGTCTCACCAGCCCGTCAGCGGTGGAGTCGTCTCGGAGGGCGGCTCCGCCCACGGCCGCACCGCCAGCGACCACACCGTGAACGCCGCCGCCGCCGCGCACAGCAGCAGCCACAGCAGCCGCACGGCGGCCCGGCGGCGCCGCAGCACCCGGCCACCGCGCCGCAGGGCCTCGGCGTACACCTCCGGCGGCACCGGCGGCTGCGCGCCCTC
>NZ_AGBF01000121.1 GCF_000225525.1 Streptomyces zinciresistens K42
ACTCGAACGCGCGCTGACGCGCAGGGGGCCGCCCGGACACGGGCACGTTCCGGCCCCTCCCCTCACCCGGGTCCCGCTCCGGGCCGCCCGGTCACCGCTTCAGCAAGGAGTCCTCCTGTGGCCACGTCCCCCCGCGTTCCCGGCCGCGCCGCGCTGCGGCTCGGTGTCGCCGGCGTACTCGCCCTGCCCGCAGCCCTGGCCCTGGCCGGTCCGGCCTCCGCCCATGTGGAGGTCGAGTCCGACACCGCGCAGGCGCTCGCGGAGAACGTCACCCTCGACTTCGCCTCCGAGGCCGAGTCCGACAAGGCGGGCTTCGTCCAGATGCGCGTCGTGCTGCCCCGGGGCATCGCGCCGGCCGACGTCACGCTGGAGCAGGCGCCCAAGGGCTGGAAGCTCAAGGCCGGGGCGGACGGCTTCACGGTGGCCGGCCCCGAACTCCCCACCGGCAAGGACGCGGAGTACAAGGTCAGGGTCCGCCAGCTGCCGGACGCCAAGGAACTCGCGTTCAAGACGATCGAGACCTACAGCGACGGCAAGATCTCCCGCTGGATCGAACTCCCCACCGGCGGCGAACAACCCGAACAGCCCGCGCCGATCCTGAAGTTGAAGGCCGCGGCGCCCGGCGCCAAGCCCCTGACCCCGAACCAGGCGGCCTCCGAGCCGGCCAGTCCCCCCGCGTCCGCATCCGCCTCGGCACCGGGCGCCGGCTCCTCCGGCGACGC
Organism: Streptomyces zinciresistens K42; assembly: GCF_000225525.1. Taxonomy (GTDB): domain Bacteria; phylum Actinomycetota; class Actinomycetes; order Streptomycetales; family Streptomycetaceae; genus Streptomyces; species Streptomyces zinciresistens. The sequence goes on from NZ_AGBF01000121.1 coordinate 723, forward strand.
GGCCTCGGCGGCCGCCGACCGGAAGAACGACGACGGCGGCTCGGCCGGCCTGGTCGTCGGCGGTGTGGTCGTGGCGTTGATCGTCCTGGGCGGCGGCGCCTGGTGGCTGGCCGGGCGCCGTACGGGCGCGGCCGGCAGCTGATCGCGCGGGCGGCGACCGTCCGCACGCGCGACCGCGTCCCGCCGCCCGGGACCGCGCAGGAGTGCGGCGGCCGGACGGGGACGCGCCGTCCGGCCGCCGCACCGTCAGGGAAGCGCCTTGATGGTCACGTTCTGCGACACCGTCGTCTGGTCGACGTCGCTGACGCGGACCGTCACCCGCATCAGCCAGGTGCCGGGCACCGGCAGCCGCAGCGTGTCACCCGACCACCAGCCCTGGAGATCGGTGAGCTTCGCGTCCAGCGGGCCGATCCCCCTGGCGCGCTGGGTGAGGGTGATCCGCATCTCCGGCACGGCGCTGATCAGACCGGTGGGTCCGTAGACCACGGCCTGCACCACGTTCTCGCCGACCTGCCCGGGGGACAGGGTGACCTGGACCCGGCCGCTGCCGCCCGGGGCCCCGGTGTCGAACGGGATCACCGCCAGGGTGGTCGGGGGCTGCCGGGGGACCGCCGCGAAGGCCGCGGACTGGGCGACCGCCCGGCTGGACTGGGTCCCCGTGAGCACGGTGGTGATCGCCAGCACGATCAGGCTCAGTACGGCCTCGACCGCCACCGAGCGCCGCAGCCCGCGCCGGTGCTCCTCACGCGGCGGCCCGGACGGAACGGGCCGCGACGGCTCGTCCGGCACATCGGGGCCGCCCACGCCGGCGGGGGAGGGCGGCGGCAGCGGCGCGCTCCCGTCGTGGGCGGCGGCGGAACCGCCGCCCACGGTCTGGGTCACCGGAACCCGCCGCGGTGACTCCGCCGCCGTCCGACGCGGGGCGGCCGGCGCCGCGCGGACCAGGCGCGCGGTCCAGCGCCGGGAGAAGGCCGCGGCGGCCAGGACGAGCACCACCAGGACCACCTTCGCGCTGAGGAGCCTGCCGTACTCGGTGGAGGCGAGCGCGCCGAGCGAGCCGACCTGCCGCCAGGACTGGTACACGCCGGTCACCGTCAGCACGGCGACCGCGCCGAACGCCAGCCGGGAGAAGCGGGCGACGGCGGACGCGGGGACCTCGGGGCCCGTCCCCGTCCGGCGCAGCATCAGCACCAGGGTGAGCAGTCCGCCCAGCCATACGGTCATGGCGAGGATGTGCAGGACCGCGGCCGGGATCGCCACGGCGACCTGGGGTCCCACGGAGGCGTGTTCGGCCGCCGCCCAGGTGACCGCCAGGGCGACGGACAGCAGCACCCCCGCGATCCGCACGCCCGTGCCCGGCGGGGCGGGCTCCGCGTCGGAGCCCGCCCGGTCCGCCGGACGTCCCGCCCAGCGCGCCACCACGAGCCCCGCGGCGATGACCAGCAGCATCCGGATCAGCAGCAGGGTGCCTGCCTTGGCGCCCAGCGTGGACGCCAGCAGGGACGGGTCGAACGCGCCGAGGACACCCCGCCCGGTCTCGTACGGACCGCGCAGGAGCAGCAGCAGGAGCGCGGAGCCCGCCAGCGTGAGCCATCCGGCCAGCAGCAGCCTGCGCACCAGCCGCAGGGCGAGGGCCGCCGGCCAGCACAGCAGGACGAAGCCGGCGACGCCCACGAGCAGGGTGAGGCCCCCGTAGGCGGCGTAGCGGGACACCTGGTTGAGCAGGGAGACGACCGGGTCGGCCGAGGGGACGGACGACAGCGCCGCGGAGGTCGCGGAGGGCTTGCCGACGGAGAAGGTGAACGCCCCGGAGATGGGGTGGCCGTCGTCGGAGATGACCCGCCAGGACACCGTGTACGTGCCCTTCATCAGCTTGTCCGTCAACGCGATCCGCGCGGTGCGCTTCGAGCCGTCGCTGTGCTCGGCCCGGCCCTCGCTGACCCGGACGTTCCTCGGGGACAGCACGCGCAGGGAACTCTCGGGGAGGCCGACCGGCTGGGTGAAGGAGATGCTGACCTCCCGCGGCGCCTTCTTCACCACGGAGGTGTCGGACGGCGCGCTGCGCGTCAGCACGGCATGGGCGGAGGCGGGCCCGGCTCCGCCCAGGACGAGGGCCGCCACGGCGCCGAGCAGCGCCAGGAGGGTGAGCGGTTTCCTTGCCCGGCGCGCTGCCGAGTGCATGAGGCGGCCTCCGGAGCGGTGGGTCGTACGGGACGCTCGCCCGGGGCGCGGCGAGGACCCGGTGCGCGGCGCGTCGGGGGTGTGCGGGGGAAGCACTCGGCCGCTACGACGCGCTCGGGGCGGGGCCGAAGCCGCGCAGTTCCCGGACCGTACCGCCGAGCTTGGCCCGCAGCGGCTCCAGCAGCTTGGGCTTGGCCGCCACGACCCAGCGCGAGCCCACCAGATACCTGCCGCCGTAGGGGGTCGCGGCCTCCAGCCACGAGTCCTTGAACTTCTCCTCGGGGAAGGTGGTGATGACGAAGTCGGCCGCCTTCGTGTGGCACAGGCCCTGGCGCAGTTCCTCCGCGTCGACCCGGATCCTGGCCTTGCACCCGGTGAGCTGGGCGATCACCTCGACCTTGGCCGGTGCCACGAGCTGGGCGACCGGGGCGGACGAGAGCGACGGCCGGGTCGCCGCCTCGTCGTCCTTCCCGCCGCCGCACCCGGCGAGCAGGGGGAGGAGGGCCAGACCGGCGGCTGCTGCGACGGCACCGCGTACCGGGCGGCTGGCGGACCGGGCGTTGCGGGTGCGGCGTCGCGGTGGGTTCTGCACGGGGCCTCTTCGTATCCGGGTGATCCTGCGCTGCGGCAGACAGGGGGACGACAGGGAGTACGGGCGAAACCCGCTCGTCGTTCACCGCGGAGCCGGACGGCCCGCGGGGCGGCCGGAACGCCGCCCCGCGGGCCGTCGGGGTTCAGGCCGCCGGGGCGGTGGAGTCGGGCTCGACCGTATGGGCGTTGTGCTGGTCGGCCCAGCTCTGCAGGGCGCTCATGCAGGCGTGGTCGAGATGGCGCAGCCCCGCCAGGTTGAGGGCCACGGGCCGGTCCTGGGGCAGCCGTTCCAGGGCGTCCAGGATGCGCGGCAGGCGCAGGAAGGTCGCGTGACCGATTATCCGGACCGTCACCGGGCCGGAGCCCGGGTCGTCCACCTGGATGTGCACGTGCGAGGTGTCCCAGGCCGTCTTCATCACGGACATGACCAGGCCGATCAGGACCCCCTCGAACATGTTGGTGACCAGGATCGCCCCCGCCGTGACCAGCAGGACCACGGCCTCGCCGCGGTGTTCGCGCCACAGCGGCCGCAGCTCCTTCAGCGGCAGCAGCTTGAAGCCGGCGTGCAGCAGGACGCCCGCGAGCGCCGCGGTGGGGATCACACCGAGGGCCTGCGGCAGCAGCGCGGCGAACAGCAGCAGCCACACCCCGTGCAGGACCCGGGAGAGCTTGGTGCGGGCCCCGGCCCGCACGTTGGCCGAACTGCGCACGATCACCGCGGTCATCGGCAGCGCGCCGAGCAGCCCGCACACCGTGTTGCCCGCGCCCTGCGCCATCAGCTCCTTGTCGTAATGGGTCTTCGGCCCCCGGTGGAGCCGGTCCACCGCCGCCGCGCTGAACAGCGACTCCGCCGAGGCGATCAGGGTGAAGGCGACGACGGTGGTCAGCAGACCGATGTCGGCCAGCGCCGCGAAGTCGCCCGGCGCGGGCAGCCGTACGGCGTTGAGCAGACCGCTGACCCGGACGCGGGCGACCGGCAGGTCGAAGGCGGCCGTGGCGAGGATCGCCAGGCCGACCGCGACGAGCGGGCCGGGAAGCAGCTGCGCCCTGCCGGGCAGCCGCTTCCACAGCGCCATCACCACGACGGTGCCGGTGCCGACCCCGACCGCGGTCAGGGAGGGGCCCGACGTGAGGACGTCCACGGTCAGCCGGGGCAGACCGGTCACCTTGGCCGGTCCGCTGCCGGGCGCCTTGCGGTCGGCGAGGGCGTACAACTGGCCCGCGATCAGGACGAGTCCGATGCCGGCCAGCATCCCGTGCACCACCGACAGGGAGATCGCCCGGAACAGGCGTCCCAGTCCCAGCGCGCCCAGGGCGAGTTGGAGCACTCCGGTGGCCAGGACGATCACGCCGAGAGCGGGCAGCCCGTACTCGGTCACGGCGGTCAGCACCAGCACCGTCAGACCGGCGGCCGGGCCGCTGACCTGAAGGCTGCTGCCGGGCAGCAGTCCGGTGACGAGACCGCCCACGATGCCGGTGATCAGGCCGAGTTCGGCCGGCACACCGGAGGCGATGGCGACGCCCACGCACAGCGGCAGGGCCACCAGGAAGACGACGAGGGAGGAGGTGAAGTCCGTGCGCAGAGCGCGCCGGAGGGAGGTGAGGGGTGAGGTCATGGCGTTCTCTCTGTGGGGGAAAGGAACGTCGGGTCAGCGCGGCCGGGGGCCGGGTGGCGGAGTGTGCCGCGGCAGGTTCACAGGGGTGTGAAGGCGGTGCCGCCGGGTGCGGTGGCCAGCACCTCACCGGTCTCGACGGTGTAGTACCAGGCGTGCAGCCGCAGTCGGCCCGACGCGACGCGCCGGGCGACGAAGGGGTAGCTGCGCAGATGGCCGAGCTGGGTCAGCACATGCTGCTGGGTCGCGGCGACGGCGTCCGCGCCGAGCCCCTGGGCCTGCCAGGGCTCCTCGGCGTCGGGCCGGTAGCCGGCCCCGGTCAGCCAGCGGCGCACCAACGGCATCGTCTGGACGGTGCGTTCGCGCAGCAGCCCCTCCACGGGGCCGCAGTCCGAGTGGCCGCACACCACGATGTCGCCCACCTGGAGGGCCCGGACGGCGAACTCCAGGGACCCGGCGACCGCGCACGCGGCCTGGGCGCGATAGGGGGGAACGATGTTGCCGGCCGTGCGGATCTCGAACAGGTCGCCCGGGAGGGCTCCCGTGAACAGCGACGGGATCACCCGGGCGTCGGAGCAGGAGACGAACAGGGCCTGCGGCGGCCGGCCGCCTGCCGGCCGCGTGAACTCCTCCTGCCGGCCGGTGACGCGGGTGGGGAAAGCACGGGCGTGCTCGATGAGTGTCTGCATGAGGTGGCCTCGATGACTCTTCGTCGGGCTCTGGTCGGAAAGGGCGCGAAGAGTGCGTGCCGGGCGCTCGCGGGCACGGCTCGCCGGGCCGTGTCCGCACGGGGACGCCGGCCGGGGGCGGATGCCTGGAGGTGTCGCGGAGGGCGCGTCGGCACGCGGCCTGTCAGCAGCGGAACGTCTGCAGCGAGCAGGGTGTGGGCGCCGGTGCGGCGCCGGGGTTCCAGGCGTCTCTCGCCGTGCGGGCGTGCGGGGCGCCGGAGACGCCGGGCAGGGCCGCGACCGTGCCCACGGCGAGGGTGTCGTCGGCGACGGCGGGCGGCGGCACGGGGCTGTCCGTGCGCGGCACCAGGGCGACGGTGTCCGCCGGGGCCTCGTGGTGCTGCGGGGCACTGCCGCCGCGCACCACCGCGGGCGGCGGGGTGTGCGTCTTGCGCGTCTCGACCGCGGCGACGGACGCCTGGGCGGTCACCGGCCGCGGCGGGGCCGAGGGCTGATGCGGGGTCGCGAAGTGCAGCAGCACGGACGTGACGAGCAGGACGACCACCGCCGAGAAGCGTCGCATCACCGTCACCGTCGCACCCCCGTCCGTCCTCCCGAGCCGACTCCGGGCCGTTGTCGAAACGGTAGCGGCCCGCGCGGCGGCGACGCGCCGCACCGCGGGCGCCAGAGGGTGACGTGAACAACACCGGACTGCTCATCGTATGAGCGTTGACCAGGTTCTATGCCCCCTGCCGGAGGGAGGGAGCCAGTCGGTCGGGGGTGCCGACGAGGGGGGACGCGGTGCGGCCGAACGGGGCGAGGATTCACCCGAAAAGGTGATCGCCCGACCCCGGGGGTGCCCGCGTGTCACCCGCCGCAGGAGCGCGGGTGCCCGCCGGGCGGCCGTGAATCCGGCCTCGGCGGAGCGGGTGGGGTCCCGGTGCGCCGACCCGCCCTGACGAGAACTTTATGTAGTCACCCCATTACTGTTTGTGTTCATGAGGGCCTGGTCGGTGACACGTGACCACCGCTCCGCGTCCTGGACCGGAGCGGTGCTCGTGATGCTGCTGGCGGCCCTGATGCATGTCCTTGCCTGCTCCCACGGGCCGGCGTCCGCCGCCGCGATGGGCGCCGACACCCCACTCTCCGTGACCGCCGCCTGCGGGTCGCCGTCCGAACGGCCCGGACCGGGCGTCGACCGGCCCGCCCCGTCGGACGACAGCGACATGCACTGCCAGGGCGTGGACCAGTCGACGATGCAGCCCTCGCGCGACGTGGCGCCGACGCTGCCGGTGGTCCACGACGTCCTGCCCGCCGACCGCACCCCCATCCGGTGGCTGTCCGCGAGACCCCCCGACTCCACCCCCCTCCCGGGCCGTTCCTCCCACGGGAACGCGCGCGCGCTCATCGGCGTGTGGCGGACCTGACCGCTCCCGCGCCGCCGCTCCGCCACCGCGGCGGGCACGGCGACGCCCGACCGGCTCCGCACACCTTCCCCCTACGTACGGCCCGGCCGCCCCCGACGGCGCCGGCCGCAGGAGACGCACGCCATGAACCTGTCCACCCGTACCGCCGCCCCCGCCTGCCCGGCCCAGCTCCTGGCCGACGCCAAACGCCCGATGCACACCCCCGCCGGACTGGTGGGCGACACCCCCGTGCTGTGGATCGGCGAGCCCTTCACCGCCGCCGGGAGCGGCTTCTGGGTCAAGCTCGAAGGCCACAACCCCGGCGGCATCAAGGACCGCACCGCGCTGTACATGGTGCGCGCGGCCCGCGACCGCGGCCGGCTCCTGCCCGGCGCGCGCATCGTCGAGTCGACCTCGGGCACGCTCGGCCTCGGGCTCGCCCTGGCCGGCGCCACCTACGGGCACCCCGTCACCGTCGTCACCGACCCCGGCATGGAACCCCTCATGGTCGGGCTGCTCACGGCGTACGGCGCCGAGGTCGACATGGTCGACACGCCCCACCCCACCGGCGGCTGGCAGCAGGCGCGCCGCCGGCGCGTGGAGGAACTCCTCTCCGTCCACCCCGACGCCTGGTGCCCCGACCAGTACAACAACCCCGACAACGTCGCCGCCTACGCCCCGCTCGCGCACGAACTCGTCGCCCAGCTCGGCCGGATCGACACCCTCGTCGTCTCGGTCGGCACGGGCGGGCACTCGGCCGGCATCGCGTCCGTCCTGCGCGGCTTCTTCCCCCGCCTGCGCGTCGTCGGCGTGGACACCACCGGTTCCACGATCTTCGGCCAGCCCGCCGGACCCCGTCTGATGCGCGGCCTCGGCAGCAGCATCTACCCCCGCAACGTCGCCTACGACCTCTTCGACGAGGTCCACTGGGTGGCCGCTCCCGAATCGGTGTGGGCCGCCCGCCGACTGGCCCGCAACCACTACGCCACCGGCGGATGGAGCGTCGGCGCGGTCGCCCTGGTCGCCCGCTGGCTGGCCCGCACCCTGCCGTCGGAGGAGCGGATCGTCGCCGTCTTCCCCGACGGACCGCAGCGCTACGTCGGCACCGTCTTCGACGACTCCTACTGCCGGGAGAACGGGCTCCTCGGCCATCTGCCCGCCGACGACCCGGACGAGATCGCCCACCCGGGCCAGCGGACCGTCACCCGCTGGACCCGCTGCACCGACGTGCGCGACCCGCTCTCGGCCGCCGCCGTACAGGAGCCGGTCCTCACCGGAGCCGCCCGATGACGTCGCTGTGGCGGCAGACCCGCTCCTTCCCGCCCGCCGTACGGCTGCTGATGGCCAACCAGTTCGCCATCAACCTCGCCTTCTACATGCTGATGCCCTACCTGGCCGCCCATCTGGCGGGCGGGCTCGGCCTCGCCGCCTGGGCCGTCGGACTCGTCCTCGGCGTACGGAACTTCTCCCAGCAGGGCATGTTCCTCATCGGCGGCACCCTCGCCGACCGCTTCGGCTACAAGGCGCCCATCATGGCCGGGTGCCTGCTGCGCACGCTCGGCTTCGGTCTGCTGGGCTGGGTCGACAGCCTGCCCGCGCTCGTCGCCGCCTCCGCCGCGACGGGCTTCGCGGGAGCCCTGTTCAACCCGGCCGTGCGGGCCTACCTGGCGGCCGAGGCGGGGGAGCGCAGGGTGGACGCCTTCGCCGCCTTCAACGTCTACTACCAGGCGGGCATGCTGCTCGGCCCGCTCGTCGGACTCGCCCTGCTGGCCGCCGACTTCCGGCTCGTGTGCACGGTGGCGGCCGCCGTCTTCGCCGTGCTGACCCTGCTGCAGTGGCGCGCGCTGCCCGCCCGCCACGGCGACACGGCGGACGGCGGCCGGGCCCAGGGCGTGCTGGAGCAGTGGCGGTCCGTCGTCGCCAACCGGCCGTTCCTGCTCTTCTCGGGCGCGATGATCGGCTCCTACGTCCTCACCTTCCAGGTCTATCTCGCGCTGCCGCTGGCCGCCGCGGACGCCCTCGGGGAGAACGGCACGAAGGTCACCAGCGGCCTGTTCGTCGTCTCCGCCGCGGTCGCCGTCGTCGGCCAACTGCGCCTGACGGGCTGGGCGAAGAAGCACTGGCAGCCCAGTGAGGCACTGGTGTGGGGGCTCGCGGCGATGGGGCTGGCGTTCCTGCCGCTGGCGCTCGCCCCCGCCGGCTCACCGGTGGCGGTGCTCGCCTCACTGGTCGCCGCCGTGGTGCTGCTCGCGGCGGGCTCCGCGGTGGTCTACCCGTTCGAGATGGACACCGTGGTGGCCCTGTCCGGCAACCGCCTGGTCGCGACCCACTACGGCCTCTACAACACCGTCTCCGGCATGGGCATCACGCTGGGCAACCTCGGCACGGGCGCCCTGTGGGACTTCGCGCAGCGCCGCGACGCGCTCTGGCTGACCTGGGCCGCCCTCACCGTCACCGGGCTGGCCTGCGCGGCCTCGGTCGCGGCCCTCGCGCGCAGCGGACGGCTGGCGGCGCAGCCCGCGCCGTCCCGGCCCGTCGCGGTGTAGGGGACGCGACCGCGTCCCGCGCGAACCGGCCGCGCCGGGGAAGGGTGCCGGCATCGGGGCGGCACCCTCCCCGGCGCGGCCCCGTCAGTCCCGCTCGCCCGCCCGTGTCCCCCGGATCAGGATCTCCGCGGACTCCCGCAGGGCGCTCTCCAGGTCGAACGGGTCCACCGACAGCGTCCAGCGCAGCATCAGGCCGTCGATCAGCGAGGCGAACGCGAGCGCGGCGGCGCGGGCGGCGGACGAGTCCCCGCCCGTGCCGGTGATCTCGCCGAGCAGGGCCGCGATCTGCTCCACGAAGTACTCGTGGTGGGAGTCGAAGCAGCCGCGGATGTCGGGGATCGTCCGGGCCAGCGCGAGCAGTTCCAGGGCCAGCGAGGCCCGTTCGGGGTTCTTGGTGAGATCACCGCTGAAGGCCCGCACGAGCACCTGGAGCCGGTCCGCCGCCGGAGCCCCGCTCGCCATGACCGCCCGCATCGCCTCGGCCTCGTGGCTGAGCATCTGGTGGACCAGGCCGGTGGCCAGTTCCTCCTTGCTCTTGAAGTACCAGTACAGCGCGCCCTTGCTCAGGCCCGAGGCCCTCACGATGTCGTCCATGCGCGCGTTGTGGTACCCCTGGCGCGCGAAGACCCCGGCCGCGGCCTCGAAGATCTGGGCCCTGCGGGCTGTGGCGCGGTCCGCCTCGACTGCCATGAGCGTCCTGTTCTCCCTGATCCACCGCGCCCGCACCGCCGACGGGGCGGGCGCCGGGATCGCTTTCCCATGGTCGAAAATAACACCCGACCGGCCGGTCGGTCGACGTAGCCGTGCAGGCGGACGTCCTCGCCCCCTCCGAACCCGGCCGCCTGCACGGGGACTTCGCGGCGGCCGCCGGGGACCCGGGCCGGCCCGAGGAGGCCGCCCGTCCCCGCGGAGGTACCGGGCCGAGCGGTCCATTCACGGCATTCCACGACGTTCCCCCGTACTCGGCACCCGATGTGACGTCCCCCATTGCGCGCCCGCCCCCGGGTCGTGAGTCTCTCGGGGAACACGCGTCCGAAGAAAGCTCCCGAGAACGCTCCGGAGAACCGTTATCCACGGCCCGCCGGGCGATCTCCCAGGTATCGGACAGCAGCGTTCGGCGTCGAGGACAGGGAAGTTTGTGATGAGTACAGAGCGCACGAGGGAACCGGCGGACCTGGTCGCCGCCGCTCGCGGCGGCGACCCGCAGGCCCGGGAAGCCCTGGTCGGCGCCTACCTCCCGCTGGTGTACAACGTCGTGGGGCGGGCGCTGAACGGTTCCGTCGACGTCGACGACGTGGTGCAGGAGACCATGCTCCGCGCCCTCGACGCCCTCGGCGGACTGCGCGATCCGGGGAACTTCCGCTCCTGGCTCGTGGCGATCGCCATGAACCAGGTCCGGGCGCACTGGCACGCCCGGCGGTCCGCCCCGGGCGGCGTCGAGGAGGCCGGGGAACTCGCCGACCCGGGCGCCGACTTCGTGGACCTGACCATGGTGCGGCTGCAGTTGTCGGGGCAGCGCCAGGAGACCGCGCGGGGCACACGCTGGCTGGAACCCGACGACCGGGCGCTGCTGTCGCTGTGGTGGCTGGAGTGCGCCGGTGAACTGACCCGCGCCGAGGTCGCCGTGGCCCTCGAACTCTCCCCGCAGCACACGGCCGTACGGGTGCAGCGGATGAAGGCGCAGCTGGAAGCGGCCCGGGTGGTGGTGCGCGCGCTCGACGCACGGCCCCGCTGCGAGGAGTTGCAGGGGCTCCTCGCCTCCTGGGACCACCGCCCCTCCGCGCTGTGGCGCAAGCGAATAGCCCGGCACGCCCGTGGATGCGCGCGGTGTTCCGGCCTGTGGAGCGGGCTGATGCCCGCCGAGGGACTGCTGGCCGGACTCGCGCTGGTCGCGGCGACGCCCGCGCTGCTGGACCGGGTGCTGTCCGCCGGCGGAACGGCCCCCGCCGGATCGGCCACCGCCGTCTCCGCCCACGGCGCGGGCGTCGCACGGGGCCGGACCCTCTCCCGCGGCGAGGCCCGGCGCCGACGGCGCGTCAGACGGCGCGCCGTGGCGGGCGCCGTCGCCGCGGCCGTCGTCGCGGGCGGCGGCGTGTGGTACTTCGGCGCGGGACCCGGCACCGGCGACGAGGAGCCGGCCGCCGCGCGGTCCGCGAACGCGCCCGTCGCCGACCTCGCTGAGTCCCGGACGCCCGAAGCCTCCCCCGCGTCCTCCGCCCCGGCGTCGCCGTCCGCCTCGCCGTCCAGGAAGCCGACCCCCTCGACGAGTCCGAAGGCGACGAAGAAGGCTGCCCCGACCAAGCGGCCCACACCCCGCCCCACCCGGACCGCGACCGCCCCTCCCCCGGCGCAGCCGGTCCCCTCCGGCACCGCGGGGCAGGTCGTCGCGCTGATGAACAAGGAGCGGGCCGCCGCCGGCTGCGGGGCGCTGGACGAGAACCCGCAGCTGAACAAGGCCGCCCAGGGCCACTCCGACGACATGGCCGCCCGCAACTTCTTCGAGCACACCAACCCCGACGGCGCCGACCCCGGCCGGCGCATCACCGCCGCCGGCTACCGCTGGTCCTCCTACGCGGAGAACATCGCCAAGGGCCAGCCGACCCCGCAGGCCGTCATGGACTCCTGGATGAACAGCCCCGGCCACCGGGCCAACATCCTCAACTGCTCGTTCAAGGACATCGGGATCGGCTTCAACGACGGCCCCGGCGGCCCCTACTGGACGCAGAACTTCGGCACCGCCCTGTGAGGCGGGGCGGGCCGGCCGTCAGGGGGCCACGCCCTCCTGAGCCGCCGTCAGCGGCTGCTCGGACCAGATCGTCTTGCTGTTGGAGCCGTAGCGGGTGCCCCACCGCTCCGACAGCTGGGCCACCAGGAACAGGCCCCGCCCGCCCTCGTCGGTGCTGCCGGCCTGGCGCAGATGGGGCGAGGTGCTGCTGGTGTCGGAGACCTCGCAGATCAGATGGCCGTCGCGGATGAGCCGCAGCAGGACCGGACCGCCCGCGTACCGGTAGGCGTTGGTGACCAGCTCACTGACGATCAGCTCGGTGGTGAACGCCAGCTCCTCCAGCCCCCACCGCGCCAGCCGCTCCCGCACCAGCGACCGGGCGAGACCGGCGGCGGTCGGCTCGGCCGACAGGTCCCAGGAGGCCACGCTCCCCGGCCCCAGCACCCGGGTGCGGCCCAGCAGCAGCGTGATGTCGTCCGCGGGCCGCCCCGGCAGCATCGCGTCCTCCACCGCCTTGCAGACGTGCTCCAGCGACGGGCCCGGCCCCGCGAGCGTGGCGCGCAGCAGAGCCAGACCCTGGTCGACGTCGCGGCCCCCGGCCAGCAGCAGACCGTCGCTGTACAGCGCGATCAGGCTCCCCTCGGCCAGCTCCGCGCCGGCCGTCTCGAACGGCAGCCCGCCCACGCCCAGCGGCGGCCCCGCGGGCACGTCGAGCGGGCGCACCCGGCCGTCCGGCCCCAGCACGGTCGGCGGCGGGTGACCCGCGCGGGCCATGGCGCAGATCCCCGACACCGGGTCGTAGATCGCGTACAGACAGGTCGCGCCCACGATCTGCGGCATGTTCTCGCTCTGCTGCTGCTCGGTGGCCAGCTGGTCCACCAGGTCGTCGAGCCGCGCGAGGACCTCGTCCGGCGCGAGGTCGAGATGCGCGAGGGTGCGCACCGCGGCGCGCAGGCGGCCCATCGTGGCCGAGGCGTGCATGCCGTGCCCCACCACGTCGCCGACGACCAGCGCCACCCGCAGCCCCGACAGCGGGATCACGTCGAACCAGTCGCCGCCGACCCCGGTGGACGCCCGCGCGGGCAGATAGCGGTACGCCGTCCCGACCGCCGGGTGCTCGGGCACCTCGCCGGGCAGCAGGCTGCGCTGCAGCGCCTCGGCGGCGTTGTGCTGCTGGGTGTAGCGGCGGGCGTTGTCGATGCAGACCGCGGCCCGCCCCGCGAACTCCTCCGCCAGCCGCAGATCGTCCGCCTCGAACGGCTCGGGCCGCTGCGAGCGCCACAGGCACACCAGCCCGAGGACGACGCCGCGCGCGGCCAGCGGCACCGCGATCAGCGAGTGCACCCCCAGCGCGAGCGCCCGCTCCGCCCGTTCCGGCTCGCTGGCGAACCAGCCGGAGCCCGCCTCCAGCGCGGGCAGCAGCACCGGACGCCGCTCCGCGAGACAGCGGGCCGGGGCCGTGTCGTCGGGGAAGAAGAACAGATGGCCCTCGGGGTACATCACCTTCAGCCCCTCGGGCCGGGAGGCGCGCACGGCCGTCCGGCGCAGCGGCCCCATCGAGCGGGGCTCGGGCTCCTCCCCGCGCGTCACCGGCTCCAGCAGATCCACCGACACGGCGTCGGCGATGGCGGGCACCGCCGCGTCCGCCAGCTCCCGCGTGGTCCGCGCGACGTCCAGGGTGCTGCCGATCCTCGCCCCCGCCTCGTTGAGCAGCGCCAGGCGACGGCGCGCGTGATGGCGGTCGGTGACGTCCTCGACGATCTCGGTGACCCCCAGCACCCTCCCCGACGGGTCCTGCATCCGGAACGCCGAGATGGAGATGACCAGCTCCCTGAGCGGGTCGTGCAGCAGCCGGCAGCGCTGCTCGGCGAAGATCACGGGCCGTCCCGTCTCCAGCACCGACCGGAGCTTGTCCTCCACCCAGTCCGCGTCCGGGCCGAGCAGGTACTCCGCGACCCGCCGCCCCCGGTACGCCTCGGCCGGCAGCTGCCCGAACCGCGCGATCGCCCGGTTCACCCGCAGGACGCGAAGGTCGGGGCCGAGCACGGCGACACCGATCGGGGAGCGCAGGAAGAAGCCGTCCAGCACCGCCCGGTCGACCTCCCACTGCGTGATGTCCTCGGCGAGCGAACCGACCAGCAGCCACTCGTACGTGGAGTCCAGCCGCCGCACCCGGCGGGCCCGGAAGCCCACGAAGACGCGGCGTCCGCAGCGGTGCAGCACCGGCAGCAGACCGAACCACCCCTGCTCGGCGAGACAGGCGGCGGTCGCCTCGGCGACGACGGCGAGGTCGCCGGGGTCGATCAGCACCTCGCCGGCCGGCCGGCCCAGCACCTCCTCGGGCCGGTGCCCGAGGAGCATGGCGGCCTGCTCGCTCCACCCGACGATCCGTCCGCGACCGTCCAGCACCGCCGCGGCGGACCGGCGGACCGAGAACGGATCGTCCGGGCTCTCGCTGAGCGACATCGGGGATGTGTCGTGCATCGTCCTCCCCTCTCGCCCTCTCGCGCCGTTCGCCGCGCCCGCGGTGCGCGCCCCGGGCGCCGCTGCCGTTCCTTTTGCCTTGTTGTGCAGCGTTCCCTCCCAGTATCGGGTGTGCGGTCCCCGAGTGCGTCGCCGCCGCCCGCCCGGGTCGGTCGGTCGGGTGACGCGGCCCCGTGGGCCCGGGGCGCGCGGGGGTACTCCGGCCGCTCCCGGAACCGGCCCTCAGTGGCCCGGCTCACATGGCGTGCGGACCGGCGCGCCGACACCATGGGTGCTCAGTCACCGGCTGAAGGGATCAAGAATGTTCCGCAAGGTGCTGGTCGCCAACCGCGGAGAGATCGCGATTCGCGCGTTCCGCGCCGGCTACGAGCTGGGCGCGCGCACGGTCGCCGTCTTCCCGCACGAGGACCGCAACTCCCTGCACCGGCTGAAGGCCGACGAGGCCTACGAGATAGGACAGCCCGGACATCCGGTGCGCGCCTACCTCTCCGTGGAGGAGATCGTCCGCGCCGCGCGCCGCGCCGGAGCGGACGCCGTGTACCCCGGATACGGCTTCCTGTCCGAGAACCCCGACCTCGCGCGGGCCTGCGAGGAAGCGGGCATCACGTTCGTCGGGCCGAGCGCGGACATCCTGGAGCTCACCGGGAACAAGGCCCGCGCGGTCGCCGCCGCCCGCGAGGCCGGCGTGCCGGTGCTGGGCTCCTCGGCGCCCTCCACCGACGCGGACGAGCTGGTCGGGGCCGCCGCGGACATCGGCTTCCCCGTGTTCGTCAAGGCCGTCGCGGG
This sequence comes from Streptomyces zinciresistens K42, assembly GCF_000225525.1. Lineage (GTDB taxonomy): Bacteria > Actinomycetota > Actinomycetes > Streptomycetales > Streptomycetaceae > Streptomyces > Streptomyces zinciresistens. Next base: position 15,723 of record NZ_AGBF01000121.1, read on the forward strand.
CGGCGGCGGCCGGGGCATGCGCCGCGTCGAGGACCCCGCCCGGCTGCGCGAGGCCATCGAGGCGGCGTCCCGGGAGGCCGCCTCCGCCTTCGGCGACCCGACCGTCTTCCTGGAGAAGGCCGTCGTGGAGCCCCGCCACATCGAGGTGCAGATCCTCGCCGACGGACAGGGCGACGTCATCCACCTCTACGAGCGGGACTGCTCGCTGCAGCGCCGCCACCAGAAGGTCGTCGAACTCGCCCCCGCCCCGAACCTCGACCCGCAGCTGCGCGACCGGATCTGCGCCGACGCCGTCCGCTTCGCCCGCCGGATCGGCTACCGCAACGCGGGCACCGTGGAGTTCCTGCTCGACCGCGAAGGCCACCACGTCTTCATCGAGATGAACCCCCGCATCCAGGTCGAGCACACGGTGACCGAGGAGGTCACCGACGTCGACCTCGTCCAGTCGCAGCTGCGGATCGCGGCCGGTGAGACCCTGGCCGACCTCGGCCTCGCCCAGGACACCGTCACCCTGCGCGGCGCCGCGCTCCAGTGCCGCATCACCACCGAGGACCCCGCCAACGGCTTCCGCCCGGACACCGGCCGCATCAGCGCCTACCGCTCACCGGGCGGCTCGGGCATCCGCCTCGACGGCGGAACCACCCACGCCGGTACGGAGATCAGCGCGCACTTCGACTCCATGCTGGTCAAACTCACCTGCCGGGGCCGCGACTTCAGCACCGCCGTGGGCCGGGCCCGGCGCGCCGTCGCCGAGTTCCGCATCCGCGGCGTGGCCACCAACATCCCCTTCCTCCAAGCGGTCCTGGACGACCCCGACTTCCGGGCCGGCCGCGTCACCACGTCGTTCATCGAGCAGCGCCCGCACCTGCTCACCGCCCGGCACTCCGCCGACCGCGGCACCAAGCTGCTGACCTACCTCGCCGACGTCACCGTGAACAAGCCGCACGGCGAACGGCCCGAACTGCTCGACCCGTTGACGAAACTTCCCCTGCTCCCGGCCGGGGAGCCGCCCGCCGGTTCCCGCCGGCGGCTCGCCGAACTCGGCCCGCAGGGCTTCGCGTCCTGGCTGCGCGCCTCACCCACCATCGGCGTCACCGACACCACCTTCCGCGACGCCCACCAGTCGCTCCTCGCCACCCGGGTGCGCACCAAGGACATGCTCGCCGTCGCCCCCCTGGTGGCGCGCACCCTGCCGCAGCTGCTGTCCCTGGAGTGCTGGGGCGGAGCGACGTACGACGTCGCCCTGCGCTTCCTCGCCGAGGACCCCTGGGAGCGGCTGGCGGCCCTGCGCGAGGCCGTCCCCAACATCTGCCTGCAGATGCTGCTGCGCGGCCGCAACACCGTGGGCTACACCCCGTATCCCACCGAGGTCACCGACGCCTTCGTGCAGGAGGCCGCCGCCACCGGCATCGACATCTTCCGCATCTTCGACGCCCTCAACGACGTCGGCCAGATGCGCCCCGCCATCGAGGCCGTACGGGAGACCGGTACCGCCGTCGCCGAGGTGGCCCTGTGCTACACCTCCGACCTGTCCGACCCGGCCGAGAAGCTCTACACGCTGGACTACTACCTGCGCCTCGCGGAGCAGATCGTGGCCGCGGGCGCCCATGTGCTGGCCGTCAAGGACATGGCGGGCCTGCTGCGCGCACCGGCCGCGGCCACCCTGGTGGCCGCGCTGCGCCGGGAGTTCGACCTGCCCGTGCACATCCACACCCACGACACCGCGGGCGGCCAGCTCGCCACCTACCTCGCCGCGATCCAGGCCGGCGCCGACGCGGTCGACGGGGCCGTGGCGTCCATGGCGGGCACGACCTCGCAGCCGTCGCTGTCGGCGATCGTCGCCGCCACGGACCACTCCGAGCGGCCCACCGGCCTCGACCTCCAGGCCGTCGGCGACCTGGAGCCGTACTGGGAGGGCGTCCGCAAGGTCTACGCCCCCTTCGAGGCCGGGCTCGCCGCGCCGACCGGCCGCGTCTACCACCACGAGATCCCCGGCGGCCAGCTCTCCAACCTGCGCACCCAGGCCGTCGCGCTGGGGCTGGGCGACCGCTTCGAGGAGATCGAGGCCATGTACGGCGCCGCCGACCGGATGCTGGGCCGCCTGGTGAAGGTCACGCCCTCCTCCAAGGTCGTCGGCGACCTCGCCCTGCACCTGGTGGGAGCCGGAGTGTCCCCGGCCGACTTCGAGGCGGCGCCGGACCGCTTCGACATCCCCGACTCCGTCGTCGGCTTCCTCCGCGGTGAGCTGGGCACCCCGCCCGGCGGCTGGCCCGAGCCGTTCCGCAGCAAGGCCCTGACCGGCCGCGCCGGCGCCAAGCCCGTGCCCGGACTCGGCGCGGACGACCGCGAGGGACTGGCGAAGGACCGGCGGGCCACGCTCAACCGGCTGCTCTTCCCCGGGCCCACCCGCGCGTTCGACACGCACCGCGACACCTTCGGCGACACCAGCGTGCTGGACAGCAAGGACTTCTTCTACGGGCTGCGTCCGGGCAAGGAGTACGCCGTCGACCTGGAACGCGGGGTGCGGCTGCTGATCGAGCTGCAGGCGGTCGGCGACGCGGACGAGCGCGGCCTGCGGACCGTGATGTCGACCCTGAACGGCCAGCTGCGGCCGATCCAGGTGCGCGACCGCGGCGCGGCCACCGACGCGCCCGTCACCGAGAAGGCCGACCGGTCCCACCCCGGCCATGTCGCGGCGCCGTTCGCCGGCGTGGTGACCCTCACGGTGGCCGAGGGCGACACGGTGGAGGCCGGGGCCACGGTGGCCACCATCGAGGCGATGAAGATGGAGGCGTCGATCACCGCCGCGAAGTCCGGCACGGTGACCCGGCTGGCCATCAACCGCGTCCAGCAGGTCGAGGGGGGCGACCTCCTGGTGGAACTCGCCTGACCCCCCGGACCCCGGGCGCCGTCCGGTCCCCTCGCGGGAGCCGGACGGCGCTCAGCGGTCCCGCCAGCCGAACCGGCGGTCCACGACCGCCTCGAACTCCTCCGGGGTGAGCACGTCGTCGCCGTTCTGGTCGGCGGCGTCGAACAGCGCCGAGGAGGCGTCGTCGTCACCCAGGCCCCACAGCGGGAGGTCTCCCGCGGCGACCAGCGAGGGCCCCTTCGTGCGCAGCGCGACGATGACCTCGGTACGGGTCAGGGTCCCGTCGGAGTCGAGGTCCAGCGCCTCGAAGAGTCTGCGCGCCTTGTCGCTCATCGTGTCGTCCTCGCTCCTCGCGCGGCGGGCCGTCCGATCCCTCCGCCCCCGCAGGAAGACGCCCCGCGCGCCGCTCCGGTTGCCTCCCGCGACCGGCGGCCCCCCGCCCCGGGTCAGACCGGCTGCTTGCGGACGAAGGCCGAGCGCAGCGCGTGGTACGGGGCCCGCGGATCGAAGAAGATCGCCCGCATCCGGGCGAGTTCGTCCCGCCGGTACTCCGCCAGCGGCCGCCGCTTCTCGTCCGTGTGGCGCGCCGCCGGCTTCGCGTCGATGCGCCGCCCGAGGTCGGGGTCGGCGGCCAGCGCGGCGGCCAGATGCCCGACCTCGGCCGTGAACTCGTGCGGCGGCACCGTCACCACGCGGTCCACCAGCCCGATCCGCGCCGCGGTCGCCGCGCTCACCGGCACCGCCTCGGTGGTCAGCCGGTGCGCGGTCTCCGTGCCCACCCGGCGCGGCAGCGTGTACGTCCAGAACTCCGACCCGTACAGGCCCATCCGGCGGTGGTGCGGGTTGAGGACGGCGCCCGCCCGGCACCACACCTCGTCGGCGGCCAGGGCGAGCATCGCGCCGCCCGCCGACGCGTTGCCGCCGAGCGCCGCCACCACCAGGCGGTCGGTGGTCCGCAGCACCGCCTCGACCAGGTCGTCCAGGGCGTTGACGTTGGCCCAGGACTCGCCCGCGCGGTCGGCGGCCGCCTCGATGACGTTCAGATGCATCCCGTTGGAGAAGAAGTCCCGCGCGCCGCCCAGCACCAGCACCCGGGTGGGCCGGGTCAGCGCGTACCGGTAGGCGGCCAGCAGCCGGCGGCAGTGCTCGGTGCTCATCGCCCCGCCGGGGAACGAGAACCGCAGGAACCCGATGCCGCCCTCCTGGCGGTAGCGGATGTCGGTCCAGGTGCTGCGGTCGGCGGGCAGTTCGAGGGGGGCGGCGATCTCCGGGAGCCGCGGCTCGGCCGGCCGCTGGAAGGAGTCCAGCACCGAGGCCGCCGGGCGGCGGAACGGCGCCGGGTCGCCCGAGCCGACGCGGGGCCGCAGCTCGGGGATCCACACGGCGCCGTCCACGGTCGCCCGGCAGACGGCGCCGGCGCGTGTCGCGATCAGCTCGCCGGGGTAGCCGCGCAGCCGGTCCTCGGGGTGCCCGCCGTGCAGGAACAGCTCCCGCCCGAGGAGTTCGTCGAGCACGCCCGGCTGGGAGTCGGCGGCGCGCAGCTTGCGCAGCACCGTACGTGTCGTGTCCTTCTCCCAGTCGATCCGCCGCTGCTCCTGGCGGAAGGCGTCCCGCCACACCACGCGGGCGGTGGCGTCGGTCTGGGCCTGCGGCTTGAACGTTCCTTCGGCGAACCGCCGCACCGCCTCCTGCACGGCGGCCGCTGCGGCGTCACAGACCTCGCCCCGGTACAGATCGCTCTTGCCCACCGCCGGCACCGGGAAGGTATGGGCGGCCCACACAGCGCCACAGCCCATGGAGGCTTCGGCCTGGAGCACGCTCACCCCCCAGTGGGACACCTCGTCGGTGATCGCCCAGTCCAGGGACGACGGCCCGCGGTCGCCCGGCGGCCCCGGATGCACCACCAGACACGTGTGCTCACGCCACACCTCCTCCGGCAGTGCCGTCCGCAGCAGGGGAGCCACGATCAGCTCCGGGCGGGCCGCGCGTACCGCGTCCCGGACCGCGTCGGCGCCCCGGTCGGCGAGCACGACGCCCACCCGGTGCCCCTGGTCCGACAGGTCCGCGTACACGCGCTGCGAGAGGCTGTTGAACGCGCTGGCGACGAGCAAGATCTCCATGACCGGGCATGTTCGTCGCTTTATGTGAATGCGCGAAGGACCACGGCGGCGTTTCGCCGCCCCCCGCCGGACGCTTGCTCCATACGGCTCGTTTTCGTCACCGTGCCCCGTGCGGGAGCCGCGCCGCCGCGGGACGCCGGACGCGGGTGCCGCGGCGTGACCGGGTCCGGCCCGCCGCGCCCGCGGCACCGCCCGCGCCGGACCGCGCAGCGCGC
>NZ_AGBF01000120.1 GCF_000225525.1 Streptomyces zinciresistens K42
ATTGGCCGCGAACGCCGCCGCCAGCCGTGACACGGGCGGCAGCGAGTCGTCCCGCAGCGCCTGCGCGGCGGCCAGCACGGTCGCCCGCTCCGACTTGTCCGGCACCCCCGCGGCGGCCCGCTCGTACAGATCGCCGCCCTCCTCCAGCACGAGCCCCACGTCGATCCCGGCCGGGACCTTGATCCGGGCCGTGCGCCGCCACGTGGCCACCGGGTCGCTCCACGCCTCCACATGGAAGGTCCACCGGCCCATCGCGCCGGGCGAGACCTTGGCGCCCCAGCGGTCGGTGCCGGGGGCGAGCTCGTGCATCGGGGTCCACGGCCCCGGACGGCCGTCGGGGCCGGTCAGCACGACATTGGCGGCCACGGCGTCATGGCCCTCGCGGAAGACGGTCGCGGTGACCTCGAAGGTCTCCCCGACGACCGCCTTCGCCGGATGCCTGCCGCCCTCCACGGCCGGCCGTACGTCCCGCACCGGGATACGGCCTACGGCCCCGGTGCCGGCACCGGTCCTGCTCCTGGTCCTGCCCATGGTTCACCTCCACCGTGCTTGAGGCCGGGCACGCGGCCCGGCCGGGGAATCCGTACTGTGCCGGAAGGCGGCTACCTTCCCGCGGGGAAACGCCGCCGTGCTCGCGATGGGCTCCGCCTGGCGGAGACACCCGGAGTACGCGGGCGTTCGTCCTGGTCACCGAGATAGGCCGCCGCGGTGCTGCGCAGATACCGCTCGGCCGCGTCGGCGGCCTCCCGGGCGCAGCGCCTGCCCATCAGGACGCACAGGGTGTAGCCGGTGTCCTCGAACCCGGCACGCACCGTCAGGTCGGCCGGAGCCGCCAGCATGGCGCGCTCCCAGGCCCGGTAGCGCCGCAGCAGCCGGGCGACTTCGGCTTTGGCCGGTAGCAGCATGGCCCCGATTCCCCTTCCGGGCTCGATGGGCGTTTCCCGACCGTCGGGCGGCTCCGTGCGCGCACACACGGGTTCCGTTACGGGCATCGAGGTCTTCACACATGGTGCATGGTCGATGACGCAGCGTCCTGTTGGATCTTCAACCACTCGGGGCGCGCCCTCGTGTTGCACGAATGGCGTACACACCTCACCCTGAAGTGACTCAGAGGCGATCAGTGCTCACGCTCCGCGTTCGGGGCCCGTCCCGCGGGGACGAGGAGAGCGGGAGCCTTCGCGGTGAGGAGGTAACGACGGTGAAGACCGCAGTGCCCTGCTACTACCACCTCGATGTGGAAGTCAGCCCCGAACGGGTGGTTCAGGTCAGCCGAATTCTGGCCGCCCACCTCAGGTACTGGGACCTGGAGACGCTCGTCGAGCCCGTCCGCCGCGGCGCGGAGATGCTGCTGCGGGCCATCGACACGCACGCGACGGACAAGAACACCTCGATCGAGATGTGGTGGAACGGTCAGCACCTGATCACCGCCGTCGGTGACAACGACCGTGCACTGCGCCCGGACCGCGAGCTGCGCGACTGCCTGCGGCACCTGGCCGCGATGAGCGACGGCTGGGGCTGCTGCGCCACCGGGAACGGCAGCAAGGTCATCTGGTTCTCCCAGCGTGCTCGGGCCGCCGAACGGGCCCCGCTCGTGCCGGCCGCGCCCGCGCCCAGCCTGCGCGAGGCGCGCCGGGTCCCCCGCGCGGTGCCCGTCACCGCCCCCGCCGAGACGGCACCCGCCCGCGAGGGCGTCCTGGAGGGCGCCCGGTGACCGCGCGCCGGCGCCGCGACGACACGAGTGAGGGGGTGTCCGCCTGGAGCGGGCACCCCTACCCGCTGGGAGCCGCCCACGACGGCCGGGGAACGAACTTCGCCGTCTTCAGCGAGGTCGCCGAACACGTCGAACTCGTCCTCGTCGACGACGAGGACCGGCACACCGCCGTCGCGCTCACCGAGGTCGACGGCTTCGTGTGGCACGGCTACCTGCCCGGCGTGGGCCCCGGACAGCGCTACGGCTACCGGGTGCACGGGCCCTGGGACCCGGGCCTGGGCCAGCGGTGCAATCCGGCGAAGCTGCTCCTCGACCCGTACAGCCGGGCGGTGGACGGGCAGGTCGACAACCACGCCTCCCTGTTCGAGCGCACGCCCGGCCGCCCCTCTCCCGGGGACAGCGCCGGGCACACCATGCTCGGCGTGGTCACCGACCCGCACTTCGACTGGGGCGACGACCGCCCGCCGCTGCGGCCCTACGCCGACACGGTCGTCTACGAGGCGCACGTGCGGGGGCTCACCCGCACCCACCCCGCCGTCCCGCCGGAGCTGCGCGGCACCTACGCCGGGCTCGCGCACCCCGCGGTCATCGAGCACCTGACGGCGCTGGGCGTGACCGCGGTCGAGCTGATGCCGGTGCACCAGTACGTCCAGGACGGCGTCCTCCTGGACCGCGGCCTGTCCAACTACTGGGGCTACAACACGATCGGCTTCTTCGCGCCCCACAACGCCTACGCCGCCCGCGGCACCCGCGGCGAACAGGTCGACGAGTTCAAGGCGATGGTCAAGGCCCTGCACGCGGCCGGCCTCGAAGTGATCCTCGACGTCGTCTACAACCACACCGCCGAGGGCAACGAGCGCGGCCCGACCCTGTCCTTCCGCGGCATCGACAACGCCTCCTACTACCGCCTGGTGGACGGGGACTGGGGGCACTACTACGACACCACGGGCACCGGCAACAGCCTGCTGATGCGCCACCCCTACGTGCTCCAGCTCATCATGGACTCGCTGCGCTACTGGGTCACCGAGATGCACGTCGACGGCTTCCGCTTCGACCTCGCGGCCACCCTGGCCCGGCAGTTCCACGAGGTCGACCGGCTCTCGGCGTTCTTCGACCTGATCCAGCAGGACCCGGTGATCAGCCGCGTCAAGCTGATCGCCGAGCCCTGGGACCTGGGCGAGGGCGGCTACCAGGTCGGCAACTTCCCCCAGCTGTGGTCGGAGTGGAACGGCAAGTACCGTGACGCCGTACGGGACTTCTGGCGCGGCGAGCCCGGCTCACTGGGCGAGTTCGCCTCCCGGCTCACCGGCTCCTCCGACCTGTACGCGCACAGCCGGCGCCGCCCGCGCGCCAGCGTCAACTTCGTCACCGCGCACGACGGGTTCACCCTGCGCGACCTCGTCTCGTACAACGACAAGCACAACGAGGCCAACGGCGAGGGCGACCGCGACGGCGAGAGCCACAACCGCTCCTGGAACTGCGGCGCCGAGGGCGAGACCAGGGACCCGGCCGTGCTCCGGCTGCGGGCGCGCCAGCAGCGCAACCTCCTCGCCACGCTGCTGCTGTCGCAGGGCATCCCCATGCTCTGCCACGGCGACGAACTCGGCCGCACGCAGCGCGGCAACAACAACGCCTACTGCCAGGACAACGAACTGTCCTGGATCGACTGGCGTCTCACGGACGAGCAGCGCGCGCTCGCCGACTTCACCCGTCGCCTCATCGGGCTGCGCGCCGCTCACCCCGTGCTGCGCCGCCGCCGCTTCTTCCAGGGCGAGACCGCCACCCGCCCCGAGCAGCCGCTGCCCGACCTGGTGTGGCTGCTGCCGGACGGGCGCGAGATGAGCGACCAGGACTGGCAGCGCCCCGACGCGCACTCCCTCGCCGCGTTCCTCAACGGCGACGCGATCGCCGAACCCGACCGCTGCGGGGCGCCCGTCGTGGACGACTCGTTCCTGCTGCTGTTCAACGCCTACTGGGAGCCGGTCGAGTTCCGGCTCCCCGAGCCCGCGTACGGCGAACGCTGGACGACGCTGATCGACACGTCCGAACTCCAGGGCCCGCCCGACGAGTCCGAGCACAAGGCCGACACCGTGCTCCTCGTGGAGCGCCGCAGCCTCGTCCTGCTCTCCCGGCCCTCCCGGCCGTAGCACCCGGACCCTGCCCCGGGCCCTGCCGCCCCCGGATGCGGCAGGGCCCGGGGCTGCGGCCGGCGAACCTTACCGGTCACGGCACTAGCGCCGCCGTCGCGAGGTCACCGTGAACTGCGCGCCGTCCGCGTCGCGCAGCACCGCCTCGTCGCCGGCCTCCGACAGCACGCTCCCGCCGTGCAGTTCGGCGGTGCGCGCGCACTCCGCCACGTCCGCGACCGCGAAGTGCACCTGCCAGTGCGGCCGGATGGTGGGATCGGGCGCCGCCCCCAGCGCGCCCGACTCGATACGGGCCACGACGTCGTCGCCGCTGCGCAGCACGACCTCACCGCCCTCGTAGCGCACCTCGCAGCAGCCGGCGCGCTCCGTCGCCCAGTCCAGCACCTCCCCGTAGAACATGGCGGCGTCGAACGCGTCCCGGGTGTGCAGCCGGATGAAGGTGGGGGCGGCCCGCCGCCAGTTCTCCCACTGGGAGATGAGCTCCCCCTCCCAGACGCCGAACGTGGCCCCGTCGCGGTCTGCGAGCAGTGCCGCCCGGCCCGGCGGCAGGGACAGGGGTCCCACGGCCGCGGTGCCGCCGCGCTCCTGCACCCGGGCCACGGCGTCGTCGGCGCTCGGCACGGCGAAGTACGGCGTCCACGCCACGGCCATCTGCCACATCGAGGCGACCGCGGCGATCCCCGCCACCGGTACGTTCTGCGCCAGCGCGACCCGGAACCGGTCGCCGAGCCGGGCGGGCCGCCAACGCCAGCCCAGCACGGCCGAGTAGAACGCCTGGGTGGCCTCCAGATCACGGCTCGTCAGGCTCACCCAGCAGGGCGCGCCGAACACGGAGTGTGTGGACACGACCTCGGCCGTGCTCCCGGGGGATCTCGCATCGTTCATGTCAGTCGCGTCCTGGTCTCGCTGCACCGGCGGCCACCGGCCTGTTCACAGTGTCGGGCCGGATCTCCTCCCGGGCCTGTCGAGTACCCCCGCCGTGACGCCGAAACGGTGACCCGGCACGTGCGACCGTCTGGCACACGGCGGGGGACGAGGCGAGGATGGACGGGTGGCACCGACATCTCACGAGCCCTCCGACGACAGCGACCGCATCCTCCAGCTGGAAGAAGAAGTCGACCAGCTCAAGGAGGCGGTGGTCTCGCACGCCGTGGTGGACCAGGCCATCGGAATGATCGTCGCGCTCGGCCGGGTCGGCCCCGACGAGGGGTGGGCCGTGCTGAAGGACGTCTCCCAGCACACCAACATCAAGCTCCGCAGCGTCGCGGAGCTGATCCTGCGGTGGGGACGCGACGGGAGGATGCCGCCCGAGATCCGCGTCGAACTCGAAGAGGCGCTGGAGCGCCACGGCCCGACGCAGATCCCGGGGGCCTCCCCGCAGTGAGCCGGGTGAGCCGGGTGAGCCGGCAGGCCCGGTGCGCCGCCGTCAGAGGGCCTCGGCCAGCAGCTCCTCGCGCAACTGGGCGAAGCAGCCGCTCAGCAGCCGGGAGACGTGCATCTGCGAGATGCCGAGCTGCTGCGCTATCCGGCTCTGGGTCATCCCGCCGAAGAAGCGCAGATAGAGGATGGTCCGCTCGCGCTCGGGCAGCCGCCGCAGGCACGGGGTGACGGCGACGCGGTCGACGACGACGTCGAACGCCGGGTCCGGGCCGCCGACGGCGTCGCCGAGGGCGTAGCCGTCGGTGCCGGGCATCTCCGCGTCCAGCGACAGCGCGGAGAAGCACTCCAGGGCCTCCATGCCGGTGCGGACCTCGTCCTCGCTCAGATGCGCGTGCTCGGCGATCTCGGCGACGGTGGGCCCGTGCCCGGAGCTGAGCTGCGACAGCTCCTTGGCGGAGGCGCGGACCCGGTTGCGCAGGTCCTGGACGCGGCGCGGCACGTGCAGGGTCCACATGTGGTCCCGGAAGTGCCGCTTGATCTCGCCCGTGACGGTGGGCACGGCGTACGCCTCGAAGGCGTGGCCGCGTGCGGGATCGTAGTGGTCGACGGCCTTGACCAGTCCGAGGGCGGCCACCTGGTACAGGTCCTCCAGGTTCTCGCCGCGGCCCTTGAACCGGACCGCGATCCGCTCGGCCATCGGCAGCCAGGCCCGGACCAGCTCGTCCTTGAGGGCCCTGCGCTCGGGTCCGTCGGACAGTCCCGACAGCCGGGCGAACGCGTCGGCGGTGTCGGGGGCGTCGTCGTGGGGGTGCTGCTTCGTCCTGGTGGTGGCACTCATCCGAGCGCACCTCCCTCAGCAGGTGCCGGCTGGACAGACACCATGGGAGGGCCGCTCGGACCACGAGGAGGACACCAGGGGCCTGTCGGCTCCCATGGACGTGCCTCCTGTCCGAAGCACAAACACAAGTGTTCCCCGCCCTGGAGTACCGGAAACGCATTTCGTGAACGGCGCTGCGTGTGGTGATGCCGTGACCGTGCGTCCCGCGCCGCCCGGCGGCTCGCCCCCTCGGCGCCGCCGGGCCGGCCCGCCCACGGGACGCGGGTGGCGCGACGCGGAGCGTGACGGGGGGAACGGGATGTGCGGCACGTGATGTACGGCACGTACGGGAGTGCCGCAGCACGGCCGGGGAGCCGATTCCCGCTGCCCACGGCTTGATCGGTGATCAAGGGGGCGAATGGGCTGGCCACCGCGCATTCCGCTCATTTGACAGTGCGCTGAGCACGCGGATAGGAAGCAGGCCCAGGGTGGAGAGGTGGACTGTGTACGAGCCGAACGTGGTCGGGGACTGGCACGAGTACGACGAGCATGCCGGTCTGCGTGTCCGCGTCCACGGGCTGGAGGCGGCCGAGCCGCCGCGCGGACGCGACGACGCCGCCGAGGGGCTCGACTACTTCAGGATCCGGGTCACCGTCGAGAACCGCGGTGAGCGCCACCTCGGCGTCCATCTGGAGGACGGCCAGATCGACGTGCGCGTCGGCCGCGACGGCGAGGCGGCGTTCGTCGACTGGCGCAGCTCGCAGTTCATCGAGGGCTTCGACGTCTACCCGCTGCGCCGCGCCACCGCCGTGCTGTACGCGGCCGGTCCCGGGAGCGGGCTCGCCCAGGTCGATGTGCAGGTCCAGTTGCGGGTCGAGGAGGAGTGGACCGGCCGCCGGCTGTGGACCGGCGGCCTCGGCCTCCAGGAGCCGGCCGCCGCCACCCTGCGCGACGGCCTCGCGCTCCAGGTCAGCGACTTCCTGCGGGAACAGGCCGAGGAGGGCACCGCCTGAGCGGCGGGTGCCCCCGCGGCTCACGCCTCAGTGCGCGATGCCGTCGATGATCTCGCGCGCGCCCTGCCGCAGCAGGGCCACCGCGACCGAGGTCCCCAGCGTGGCCGGGTCCAGCCGGCCGGCCCATTCGTGGGCGTTCAGGCGCGTCTTGCCGTCCGGGGTGAACACGCAGGCCCGCAGCGACAGTTCGCCCCCGCGGTCCACGCGCGCGAACCCGGCGATGGGGCTGTTGCAGTGGCCCTGGAGCACATGCAGGAACATGCGCTCGGCGGTGGCCTCACGGTAGGTGTCCGGGTCGCCCAGGCCGCTGACGGCGTCGATGAGCGCGCTGTCGCCCTCCCGGCACTGCAGCGCGAGGACCCCGGCTCCGATCGGCGGCATCATCACCTCGGGGGAGAGGACCTCGCTGATCACGTCGGTGCGCCCGATGCGCTCCAGGCCCGCAACCGCCAGCAGCAGCGCGTCCGCCTCACCCGCCGCCAGCTTCGCCAGCCGGCGGTTGGCGTTGCCGCGGAACGGCACGCACCGCACATGCGGATGCGAGGCCGCCAGCTGGGCCGCCCGGCGCACCGAGGAGGTGCCGACCCGGGTGCCGGGCGGCAGCTCGTCCAGCGTCAGCCCGCCCGGGTGGATCAGGGCGTCCCGGATGTCGTCCCGCTTCAGGAACGCGGCGAACACCGTGCCCGCGGGCAGCGGCCGGTCGGCCGGGACGTCCTTCACGCAGTGCACGGCGAGATCGGCCTCGCCCGCCAGCAGGGCCGCGTCGACCTCCTTGGTGAACGCCCCCTTGCCCTCGACCTGCGACAGGTCGCCCAGCCACTTGTCGCCGGTCGTGCGCACCGGCACGACCTCGGTGCGCGCACCCGGGTGAAGCTCCGCCAACTCAGCCCGCACGCGCTCGACTTGGGCGAGCGCCATCGGTGAGTCGCGAGAGACGATCCGGATCAGTTCAGGGACGGGCATACGGCCACGATAGCCCCTCGCACCCCACCCCCAGGACCGCGCACGGCATCCCGGGGCGGGTCATGCGGGGGTCCTCGGCGACGCCGGTACCCCGTCCGCGGTACGGGTCACGCAGGTCAGCACCGCCAGCGCGCCCGCCGTGACCAGCCCCCCGGCCAGGAAGAGTCCCCGCACACCCGTCATCGGCAGCAGTACGCCCCCGAGCAGGGCACCGGCCGCGACACCGGCGTTGTGGACCGCCGAGTTGGCCGCCAGAGCGGTCTCGGTGCGGCCCGGCGCCAGCCGCAGCGCCTGGCTCTGCGAGGCCATGAAGATCGGCGCGACCGAGGCTCCCAGCAGTGCGATCAGCGCGAGGGCCGCCACGGGCAGCCGGCCCGCCGCCCACAGGCCCAGCAGGGCCGCCGCCTGGGCAGCGACCGGCACCGCCAGCGTGCCCCGCGGGAAGCGGTCGAGCAGTGGACCCACCACCCCCACCCCGGCCAGCGCCGCCCCGCCGAACGTGAACAGCACGGCACTCACCGCGTCCTGGCCCAGTCCGCTGACCTCGTCGAGGAACGCCACCACGTACGTGAACCCGGTGAAGGCGGCCGTCACCGACAGGCCCGAGACGGTGAGGACCACGCCGAACCGGTACCGGTCGGGTGCGGACCCGAACGCCGAGTGGCCGTCCTGCGGGCGCGTCGGCGGCAGCAGGGCACCGATGGAGACGAGCGAGACGAGCGCCAGCAGGCCGAGCAGAGCGAACGGCGTCCGCCAGCCGCACTGCGCACCCAGCCACGTCCCGGCCGGGACCCCGGCCACCGTCGCCAGGGAACCCCCCACCGACAGCAGGCCGATGACCCGCCCCCGGTGCTCGGGCGGGAACATCCCGACCGCCACCGGCCCCATCACCGTCCAGAACGACGCCTGCGCCAGAGCCGTCGCCGTCCGCGCAGCCAGCAGCATCCCGTAGGAGACCCCGCCCAGAGCCGACACCCAGCTCGCCGCCGCCAACAGCCCGAGGAGTCCCGCGAGCAGATGGCGGCGGGGCACCGAACGGGTGAGCCGGGCCAGCGGCAGCGACACCACGGCCACCGTCACTCCGTAGCCGCTGACCAGCGCGCCGACCGCGGTCAGGGAGACCTGCAGATCGTCCGCCATCAGCGCGAGCAGCCCCACGGGCAGGTTCTCGGTGCTGTTGAAGGTGAACGCCGCCAGCATCAGCGCCGCGACCACGGTGGCACGCCGCCGCGGCCCGAGATCTCCGCCACCCATCCAACTGCCCTTCCTGCCAGGGGATTTCGGGCCAGCATGCGCATCCGCGGCGGGACACCTCTACTCTTTCGGACCAGGACGAATCCAACGCGGCCGCACAGGACGGGGGCGCCGTGCCGCTCGCGCTGCACCTCGGTACCGACGACCTCACGCGCTGCCGGTTCGCGATCTCACCGTTGTGCCAGATCCACGAGGCCCTGCGGATGCTGCGCCGGCCCACCCGGCACGGCTACCACCGCGACTGGTTGCGCCGGGTGCGCCCTACCGTCAGGGGTCTGGACCTGGCCCCCCTGTGGCTGTTCGTGCCCCCCGCGGGCTGCTACACCCCGGACTTCCTCGGCCCGCCCCCGCAGGAGCCGTCCCCGTCCTTCGCCGCCGAACTGGCGCGGATGCGCGCGACCGACCCCGCCCTCGCCCACGCGGAGATGTCCCGTTCGCTGGCCCGAACCCCCGGCCTCGCCGAGTCGCCCCTGGGACGCGCAGCGCTCGACGACCCCGCGGCGACGGTCCGGCGCATGGCGGACCTCACCGAACGGGCCTGGTACGCCCTGCTCGCCGCGGACTGGCCGCGTCATCGCGCCGTTCTGGAGGAGGACATCGCGCACCGCTCCCGCCGAGCCGCCGACGGCGGTCTCGACGCACTGCTCACCGGTCTGCATCCCGCTGTCGACTGGGCCGGACACACCCTCACCCTCCGCCGGTACACCGACGTCCCGGACATCCAGCGCCCCGACGGCAGGGGTGTGCTGCTGATGCCGAGCGTCTTCGTGTGGCCGGACGTGGTGAGCGGGTTCGCCCGGCCCTGGCAACCGGCGGTCATCTACCCGGCCCTGGGCATGGGTCTTCTGCACACCGCCGCGCCCGCGCGTCCGCCGCGGGCGCTCGCCCGGCTGCTGGGCCGGCGGCGCGCGGCCCTGCTCGTCGGCCTCACGGACCCTTCCTCGACGACGGACCTGGCGCGCGCTCACGCCCTGGCCGCGTCGACGGTCTCCGCCCACCTGGCCGTCCTGCGGGACGCCGGACTGCTGGAGTCCCGGCGGCACGGCCACCGCGTGCTGTATCGGCGGACGGCCCTGGGGGATGACCTGGCCGCGGGAGACGCCGGACCTGCCGCGCGCTGATCAGGCGTCCCGCGTCCTCGTCAGGCGCTCGGGTCGAACGCGATGCCCGGGGGCTTCGCCGCGGTCAGGTTGCCTGCGAAGGTGGAGTCCTTCAGACCGAAGGTGGCGCTGCCGAAGTCGTAGGAGACGAGCTTGTCGCGTACGCCCGCCGGGTAGCCGTTCCAGCCGACCAGCGGCGGGTACTGCCAGGTGCCCTTGTGGTTCTCCGGCGGTTCGTCGTTGGAGTTGGCGAGGCGGAAGGTGTGCGTCCTGATGCCGTCCTTGTGGTAGACGATCTTCGGGTGGGTCCCCTCGAAGCGCACCGTGGACGCGGGATGCACGGTGTACGAGCCGTGGTTGGACGTCGAGACGTACTGCACCGTCTCGTTCTGCACCCACACCACGACGTGCTCCCAGTCGTTGCGGTGGCCGCCGAGACTGATGCCCGGGAGCGCCTGGTCCTTCTCGAAGTACAGGTCGTACATGTAGGCGCACCAGCCGTTGTTGCACTTGTAGCGCGAGTAGCCGTTGGTGTTGTCGAGGTCGGAGGCGTCCCGGCAGTTGCCGTTCAGCGCCCCGGTCGGGTTCAGGCCGGGGTTGACGGTGCCGTCCGCGGAGATCGCCGGGGTGGGGTAGCAGCCGTCGGTGTCGTAGTCGTAGGCGGGCTGGTACATCCGCTCGGCGGCGTCGGCGTTGCCGGGCAGCGCGGGCGGCGGGGCGGCGAACGCCACGCCGGGGAAGGCGAGGACGAACACGGCGGCACCGGCCAGGCCGGTGAGGCATCTCCTGCGGCGCGTGCGGGACTTCTGTGACGACACTGCGTCTCCTCGGGGTCCGGGCGCAGCCCAACGGCTGTGGGGGGAAAGGCAGTTCAGGATCCCGGGTTTTCACCGACGCGCCAAGAGCCCCGGACGTACCGGGGATGAAGCGTGGCGCAACTCCGCGCGCCGCCGGTGCGTTCAGGTGGTGTCGGGGAGCCGGGCCGCCGAGTCCGCCGGTGTCAGGTCGGGCCGCAGGCGCAGCCAGGACGGCTGGCGCAGCATCCCGGACCGGGTGCGCACGCTGTAGCGCACCTCGCCGACCAGCCGGGGCAGCACCCAGCGCGCCCCCGCCACCCGGGGCGCCGGCTCGAACGGGCAGTCGTCCGTCGCCGCCGCGCTCAGCAGTTCGGCCAGCCGGGACCGTTCGGCCTCGCTCCAGCCGGTGCCGACGCCGCCGACGTGGCGCAGCCGCCCGCCGGCCGTGTACTGCCCGACCAGCAGCGCGCCCGGCAGCCCGGTGAGCCGTCCCCGGCCGGGCAGCCAGCCGCCGACGACCACGTCCTCGGTCCGCATGTTGCGGATCTTGATCCATGCGCGGGAGCGCACCCCCGGCTCGTACGGGGAGTCCAGCCGCTTGCACACCAGCCCCTCAAGACCGTGCTCGCGGGTGGCCGCCAGCGCCGCGGCGCCGTGGCCGACCAGCGCGGCGGGCGTCGACCAGTACGGGCCGGCCAGCCCCAGCTCCTCCAGCCGGCCGCGCCGCCGGGAGTAGGGGAGCCTCAGCAGCGGCCGCCCGTCCAGGTGCAGCACGTCGAACAGCACCAGATGGACGGGGGTGCGCGCGGCCGTCCTGGCGGCGCGCGCGGGCGCGTGCGCGAGGCCCATGCGCGACTGGAGCAGCTGGAAGTCGGCGCGGCCCTCGGCGTCCAGCGCCATGATCTCGCCGTCCAGCACGGCGGGCGTGCCGCCCAGCGCGCCGCCCAGCGGGCGCAGTTCGGGATAGGCGGCCGTGATGTCCTCGCCGGACCGGGCCCGGAGCAGCACAGTGCCGTCGCCTTCGGCGTAGACCACCGCGCGCTGGCCGTCCTGCTTGGTCTCGTACGCCCAGCGCGCGTCCTGCGCGGGGGGCGGCAGGGTGCCGGGCGTGGCGAGCATGGGCGCGATCAGGGGCAGGCTCACGGGTCAGTTCTCGACGGCCCCGGCCCCCGCCACGCGCGCCCGCCGCCGATTTCGCCTGATCGGCGGCCGGGCCCTCAGCGCGCCCCGTTCGGCGGTACGGCCCGCACCAGCCCGGACTGGTAGGCCATCACGACGAGTTGGGCGCGGTCGCGGGCGCCCAGCTTGGTCATGGCGCGATGCACATGGGTGCGCACGGTCAGCGGGCTGAGGAACAGCTTGTCGGCGATCTCCTCGTTGGCGTGGCCCTCGGCCACCCAGGCCATGACCTCGCGCTCGCGGGCGGTGAGGACGAGGAGGCGCTCCGCCGCGGGCGAGCGCTCGTTCTCGGCGGGCGAGGCGAGGAAACGGGTGATCAGGGTGCGGGTCGCGGTCGGCGAGAGCAGGGACTCGCCCGCGGCCACGGTCCGGATGCCCGCGAGCAGCACGTCGGCGGTGACGTCCTTGCCGAGGAAGCCGCTCGCGCCGGACCGCAGCGCCCGCGCGACGTACTCGTCGATCTCGAAGGTGGTGAGGATCAGCACCCGTACGGCGGTCAGGGCGGGGTCGGCGCAGATCGCGGAGGTGGCGGCCAGCCCGTCGGTGCCGGGCATGCGGATGTCCATCAGCACCAGGTCGGGCCGGTGCTCCCGGGTCAGGAGGAGCGCCTCGGCGCCGTCGGCGGCCTCGGCGACCACCTCCATGTCGGCACAGGAGTCGATCAGTATCCGGAAGGTGGCCCGCAGCAGGGCCTGGTCGTCGGCGAGCAGGACACGGATGGTCATGAGGGTCTTCCGGTCGCGGAGCGGTCTGTGCGGGACGCGGGGTGCGGGGCGGGGCGCGGCGGGAGGGTGCCGCCGGGCCGGGCCTGCACCGGACAGCCTCGCGGACCGGGCCGCCGCTGTCGTCGTGCGTGCGCCGACAGTCCGCCGTACTCGGGACGCAGTAGGCGGGGTGCGGCCGGTCATCCCCGGGGCGGACGCTCCCGGGGCGCCTCCCGGGTCCGCCGGCCCGGACCGCCGCGCCGGTCAGGTGGCCTAGATTGTAGGGAGGCGAAGCCGCGGCGGTCCGAGGGACCGGCCGCCGACGGGCGGTACCGAGTCCCGGCACGGTGGTGGAGATGGCAGGCAGGACGCTGCGCGGGGAACAGGCCGGCGCGACGAGGGAACTCCTGCTGACGGCCGCCGAGCGGCTGTTCGCCGAGCACGGTGTGTACGCGGTGTCCAACCGGCAGGTCAGCGAGGCCGCCGGGCAGGGCAACAACACCGCCGTCGGCTATCACTTCGGCACCAAGGCCGACCTGGTCCGCGCCATCGTCCGCAAGCACGCCACCCGTATCGAGGAGATCCGCGCCCGTCTCGTCGCCGCTCTCGCCGACCCCGGCGACGTGCGCGGCTGGGTCGACTGCCTGGTCCGGCCCGTGCTGGAGCACCTCGCCGCGCTGGGCGCGCCCACCTGGTACGCGCGGTTCTGCGCGCAGGTCGTCGCCGATCCCGCGCTGCACCTCATCATGGTCGAGGAGGCCCTGACCTCGCCCTCGCTCCAGCGGATCATCGAGGGGCTGCGGCGCTGTCTGCCCGACCTGCCGCCGCAGGTGCGGGCCGAACGCGGCGAGATGGTCCGCCACCTGATCGTCCACGTGGCCGCCGAGCGCGAGCGCGCCCTGGCCGAGCACACCCCCACCCCGCGGCCCACCTGGGACGAAGCCGCCACGGGGCTCGCCGACGCGGTCGTCGGGATGTGGCTCGCGCCCGTCACACCGGGGTCCTGACGGAGCGGGCGGGCCGGGAGGACCGGACCGCCGCAACTTACTTGACTTACGCAATGAGATGGTAAAGTGCCGGTCATGCCCACACCACCGCTCCCCGGCCGTCCGGGCACCCCGGCCTCCCCGGAAGTGATCGAGATCGAGCGCGCGCTCACCCGCGTCACCTATCTGAGCACCCGGGCCCGGCAGCACGACCGGCTGATGGCCCTGGCCGGGGTGCCGCTGGACCGGGCCGCGGTGGCGCTGCTGCGCCACATCGCCGAATGCGAGCCGCTGCGCCCGGGGGAGCTGGCCCAGCGGCTCGGCGTGGAGGCGTCCCACGTCACCCGCACCGTCCAGCAGCTCGACAGGTCCGGCCATGTCAGACGGGTCCCCGACCCACGGGACGGCCGCGCCCAGCGCATCGAGCTCACCCACGCCGGCCGCAGCGCCGTCGCCCGGATCCGCGACGTGGGCGTACGGGGCATGCAGGCCGCGCTGACCGGCTGGACGCCCGAGGAACTGGAACACCTGGCGTCGCTGTTCCACCGCATGGTCGACGACTTCCTCGCCCACTCCTTCGAGGAGGACGGCGAGCCGGGTCCCGCGCAGCCGACCGGGACCGGGGGCTGAACCGGCCGCGTGCGGCGGGCGGCTCCGGCGTGTGCGGCGGGCGGCGCGCGCCGGTCGGCGGGTCACGGGCCCCGTCCGCAACCGCCGTGCCCGGCAGGCCCGATGGGGCGGCGGGGGCGGGTGGCGCCCGGACGCCTACTCTCCGGTAGCATCCGGCGGCAGGCCATCCAAGGAGGACACGTGCCCCGCTCCGAACGCTCACCCCTGCTGCTCGCCGGCCTGCTGGCCACAGCGGGCGTCGCCCACTTCGCCGTCCCGCGCCCGTTCGACGCGATCGTGCCGCGCTCCCTTCCGGGGGCGCCCCGGACCTGGACGTACGCCAGCGGCGCCGCCGAACTCGCGCTGGCCGCCGGACTGGCGGTGCCGCGCCCCCGCAGGAAGGCCGCCCTGGCCGCGGCCGCCCTCTTCGTCGGTGTCTTCCCCGCGAACGTGAAGATGGCCGCCGACTGGCGGCACCGCCCCGTCCCGCAGAAGGCCGCCGCGTTCGGCAGGCTGCCGTTGCAGATCCCGCTCGTGCTGTGGGCCCGCGGCGTCGCGAAGAACGCGCAGGGCCGGCCGTGAGCGCGCGGGTGGACATCGGCGACCGGGTCGGGGACTTCGAGCTCCCGGACGAGACCGGCACCGTACGCAGTCTCGGCGAGCTGCTCGCCGAGGGGCCGGTGGTCCTCTTCTTCTACCCGGCCGCCCTCACCGCGGGCTGCACCGCCGAAGCCTGCCACTTCCGGGACCTGGCGGCCGAGTTCGCCGCCGTCGGAGCCCGCCCGGTGGGCGTCAGCGGGGACGCGGTGGAACGCCAGCGGGAGTTCGCCGACCGCCACACGCTGGGCATGACGCTGCTGTCCGACCCCGGCGGCACGGTCCGCGAGCGGTTCGGCGTGGCCCGCGGCTTCTCGCTCGCCCCCACCAGGCGCGTCACCTTCGTCATCGGGCAGGACCGCACGGTCCTGGAGGTCGTCCGCAGCGAACTGCGGATGAGCGCCCACGCCGACCGCGCCCTGGCCGCCCTGCGCGGGTGAGACCGGGCCGCGCCCCCGCGCGGTTGATGAGCCGCCGCCGAGGACTCATCCTGGACGGCATGGAGCACGTCTGCGCGGCGGCGATCGTCGACGCCCAGGGAGTCGTCACCGGGTGGAGCGAGGGTGCCCGGCGGCTGACCGGCCTTGCCGCCGACGAGGCCGTGGGCCGCCCGGCCCGGGACCTCCTCGCCGAGCCGCCGCAGCCCCGGGCCGTGGCCGCGCGCGCGGGCACCGCCGTGCTCCGCCACCGGGACGGCTCGGCCCTGGCCGTCCAGGTCACCGCGACCCCCCTCCTGGACGCCGACGGCACCACCGCCGGCTACGCGCTCACCGCCGTGCCGCCCGCGGGCCCCGACCCCGCCCTGGCCGGGCGTGCCTTCCAGCAGGCGTCCCTGCCGATGTCCGTCCTCGACACCGGCCAGCGCTATCTGCGGCTCAACGACGCCGCCTGCAAGGCCATGGGCGTACCGGAGGAGGAGCTGATCGGCCGCCCCTACGCCGAGACCGCGGGCGACGAGGAGCACGCCGAGGGCATGCTCTGGCATCTCCGCCAGGTCGGCGAGACCGGCAGCCCGCTGCGCTACGAGAGCTACACCGCCGCGCCCGCCCTGAACCGCGACCACGCGCTGACCACCGACATGTGGCCGGTCCGCGACGCCTCGGGACGGCTGGTCGGCACCGCCCTCGCCGCCTTCGACAGCAGCGAGCAGTACTGGGCCCGCCAGCGCCTGGCCCTGCTCAACGAGGCCGCCGCCGGCATCGGCACCACCCTGGACCTGGTGCGCACCGCGGAGGAACTGGTCGAGGTCGTCGTGCCCCGGTTCGCCGACTTCGCCAGCGTGGACCTGTTCGACTGGGTCCTCGGGGCGGAGGAGCCGCCCGTGCTGTCCGGCGCCGACATCGTCCTGCGCCGGGTCGCCCACGGCTCGGCCGCCGAGGGCACCCCCGAGGCGGCCGTGGACCTCGGGGGGACCGACACCTACCCGCCGTTCACCCCGCCCGCGCGGGCCATCCGGGACGGCACGGTCGTCCTCGGCCGGGCCGGCGAGCCGGACTTCGTGCGCTGGCTCGCCGAACGCAACGCGCGCGGACCGGCCGGACGGCTCCACCGCGTCGGCGCGCACTCGATGATGGCCGTACCGCTGCGGGCCCGCGGCACCACGCTCGGTGTCGCCGTCACCGTCCGCATCCACCAGTCGGACGAGTACGGCGCGGACGACGTCGTCTTCGCGCAGGAACTCTCCAGCCGGGCCGCCGTCTGCGTGGACAACGCCCGCCGCTTCGCCCGCGAACGCAGCACCGCGCTGGCCCTCCAGCACAATCTGCTGCCCCGGGAACTGCCCGGCCAGGCCGCCGTCGAGGTCGCCCACCGCTACCGGCCCTCCGGCTCCCAGGCGGGGATCGGCGGCGACTGGTTCGACGTGATCCCGCTGTCCGGCGGGCGGGTCGCCCTCGTCGTCGGGGACGTGGTCGGCCACGGCATCCCCTCGTCGGCCACCATGGGCCGCCTGTGCACCGCCGTGCGCACCCTCGCCGACGTGGACCTGCCGCCCGACGAACTCCTCACCCACCTCGACGACCTGGTCACCCATCTCGCGGGCGACGACAGCGGCGAGGCCGCCGAACTCGGCGCCACCTGCCTCTACTCCGTCTACGACCCGGTCACGCGCTGCCTCACGCTGGCCGCCGCGGGCCATCCGCCGCCCGCCCTGGTCCTGCCCGACGGCACCGCCCGCCTCGTCGGGATGAGCGCCGGGCCGCCGCTCGGCGTGGGCGGCCTGCCCTTCGAGGCGGTGGAGGTGAAGCTGCCCGAGGGCTCCCTCGTCGCCCTCTACACGAACGGGCTCGTCGACGGCCGCGACCGCGACATCGACCACTCCACCGCGGAGCTGTGCCATGCCCTGAGCGCGCCCGCGCAGACCCTCGACGCGCTGTGCGACAGCGTCCTGAGGGCCGTGCTGCCCGAGGACCCCGGCGACGACGTGGCCCTGCTGCTCGCCCGCACCCGCGCCCTGGGCGACGACCGCATCGCCACCTGGGACGTGCCGCCCGACCCCGAGCAGGTGGCCGCCACCCGGCAGGCGGCGACCGGGCAACTGCGCGCGTGGGGACTGGACGAGGCCGCCTTCGTCACCGAACTCGTCGTCAGCGAACTCGTCACCAACGCCATCCGGTACGGCAGTTCGCCCATCCAGCTCCGGCTGATCCGCGACCGCACCCTCATCTGCGAGGTGTCCGACGGCAGTTCGACCTCCCCCCACCTGCGCCGGGCCCACGCCTACGACGAGGGCGGGCGCGGACTGCTCCTCGTCGCGCAGCTCACCCAGCGCTGGGGCAGCCGGCAGACCGCCGGCGGCAAGACCATCTGGGCGGAGCAGCAACTGCCGCCCGCGTGACCACTTTTCGAAGCGTCGGCCCGGCCGGAGGCGCGGGGGCACGGAGGCACGGGGGCGCTCGGGTCGTCGCGGTGCGGTGGTGTGACGGCGGGCACGGTCGCGACGGCGGGCGAACGCTGTCACGATCTTCGAAGAACCGGCCCGGACCGCGGCCGGGCGCGACGACCGACGGAGTGCGCGGATGACGAGGGACGGGGCCACCGCCGAGGGCAGGGAACGGACCGCGGGGATCGAGGTGAGGCCGGTCGCCGGGCACATCGGCGCCGAGATCACGGGCGCCGACCTGGCCGGGGACCTGGACGACACCGCGGTCGCCGCGATCCGCGCGGCCGTGCTGCGCTGGAAGGTGGTCTTCTTCCGCGGCCAGCGGCTGGACCACGCGGGACACGTGGCGTTCGCCCGCCGGTTCGGCGAACCGGTCGTCCTGCCCAGGCGGGGCGGCGCCTCCCCGGCCGGGTTCCCCGAGGTCGAGACCACCGCCGACCGGCTGGAGCTGGGCGGCAGATTCGGCATGGAGCACGAGGAGTGGCTGCGCCGGCGCCGCCACACCCTGCTGCGGGGCTGGCACTGCGACCACGGCGCCCGGGTCGACCCGCCCGCGGCGACGATCCTGCGGGCCGAGACCGTGCCGCCGTACGGGGGCGACACGACCTGGTCCAACCTGGCGGCGGCGTACGCCGGGCTCTCGGCCCCGGTGCGGGCCTTCGTGGACGGACTGCGTGCCGAGCACCGCCTCGGGGTCGGCTACCAGCCCCGGCCGGGCGACGACGCCTACGTCCGTCATCTGCTGGACCACCAGGTCGCCTCGCTGCACCCCCTGGTGCGCGTCCACCCGGAGACGGGGGAGCGGGTGCTCTGGGTCAACGGCTACTACGTGGAGCAGATCACCGGCCTCTCGCGCGCCGAGAGCACCGCCGTCCTCGACCTGCTGCTGGAGCAGGCGGTGCGGCCCGAGTACACGGTCCGCTTCCGCTGGGAGCCCGGCAGCGTGGCCTTCTGGGACAACCGGGCCACGATCCATCTCGCCCCCGCCGACAACGCCCACCTCGGCCTCCCGCGCACCCTGCACCGCGTGATGCTCGCCGGCGACGTACCGGTCGGCGTGGACGGCACCCCGTCGGAGCCGGTCACCGGGACCGAAGCGGGACGCTGGTAGCCCGCGGGACGGCCCGTCGCGGTACGGCGACACGGCACCGCCGCCGTACCGCACCGGGCCGCCCGCCCCCGGCGCCCACACCGCCCGCGCCGCACGCGGCCCTCCCGCAGGCCCCTTCCGTTCAGGTCGGTGAACCGTTCGACGAGACTCGTCGTCGTACAGATCAGTGATCGACAACGCTCCGGCCGGGCGGCACCACCCGGCCGGGCACTCCCGCGGGACGCACCGCGGGACGAGGAAGGAACCGCATGCCGACCGCCGGGCGCCCTGCCGCCGCCACGCTCCTCGACATCCTGCTGGACGCCGCGCGGGAGACGCCCGGACAGACCGTCGTCCACGTCCGCGGCGACGGCGTCGAGCACACGGTCACCTTCGCGCGACTGCGCGACGACGCCCTGCGCGTGGCGGGCGGACTGCGCGCGGCGGGACTCGCGCCGGGCACGCCCGTGCCGCTGCTCGCCGAACACGCCGACGCCTTCCAGCCGTTGTTCTGGGGCGCGCTCGCCGCCGGACTGGTGCCGGTGCCGCTGGCCCCCGACGCGCGGCGGGCCGGGCCGGTGTGGGAGTTCCTCGGCAGGCCGCCGCTCCTCGTGGACGAGACCACCGCCGCCCTGCGCGACGCCCTGCCGGGACCCGTACGATCGCTGGAACTGGGGGAGTTGAGAACGAGCGACCCTCTCGCCGCCCTGCCCCGCCGCGACCCGGGCGACCTCGCGTTCCTCCAGTTCTCCTCCGGCAGCACCGGTGCGCCCAAGGGCGTGGAACTGACCCACGAGGCCGTCCTCGCCAACCTCCGCCAGATCCGCTCCGCCATGGCGATCACACCGGACGACGTCATCGCGACCTGGATGCCGTACTTCCACGACATGGGCCTGATCGGCACGCACCTCGTCCCCATGGCCGCCGGGCTGCGGCAGGTGCGCCTGGAGCCGCCGGCCTTCGCCAGACGGCCCGCCCTGTGGCTGGAGACCGCGGCCCGGCACCGCGCGACCCTGCTCTCGGCGGCCAACTTCGCGCTCGCCCTGGTCAACCGGCGGGTGCCTGAGGAGACTTGGGCGCGGCTGGACCTCGGGGCCGTACGGCTGATGCTCGTGGGCGCCGAGCCCATCGCGCCGCGCGTGTGGCGGGAGTTCATCCGCAGGGCGGCCCCCTCGGGGCTCGACCCCCGCGCCATGCTGCCCGTGTACGGACTGGCCGAGGCCACGCTCGCCGTGACGGTGCCGCCGCTCGGCGAGCGGGCGGAGCCCCTGCGGCTGGACCGGCGGGCGCTCAGCCGCGGCCGGGCCGTTCCCGCCCGGCCGGGCCCGGACACCGTCGAGTTCATGGATGTGGGCCGGCCCGTCCCGGACTGCGCGGTCCGGATCACCGGCGCCGGGGGCGAGTCCGTGGGCGACGGCCGCGTCGGCCGCGTCGAGGTACGCGGGCCCCAGGTGGCGCGCGGCTACCACCGCGAACCCGAGGCCGGTGCCGCCGCGTTCGCCGACGGCTGGCTGCGCACCGGGGACCTGGGCTTCCTGCGCGAGGGCCGGCTGTGTGTCACCGGCCGCCACAAGGACGTCGTCTTCGTGGACGGCCGCACGTTCCACGCCGCCGACCTGGAGGAGACCGCCGCGGCGACGCCCGGACTGCCCGGCGGCACGGTCGCGGTGATCGGGTCCGCCGACCCGGACACCGGACGGGACCGGGTGGCGGTGTTCGTCCAGTGGGCCCGGCCCGCCCCGGCCGAGGCCCGCCCGGTGCTGGCGGCGGTCACGGCGAGGGTCCGCGAGGCGCTGGGCCACGGCGACGTCCGGGTGCTGCCGCTGCCGCCGGGCGCGTTCCCCCGGACCACGAGCGGCAAGCTGCGCCGGGCCCTGATGCGGGACCGCTTCGAGGCCGGGGCCTACGCGCCGGTCGCGGCACGCTGGGTCCCGGCCACCCGCGCGGCCGCCGAGCCGGTTGCCGAGCCGG
>NZ_AGBF01000119.1 GCF_000225525.1 Streptomyces zinciresistens K42
CACCCACGGCGAGCGGCCGATCCCTCAGCCTCGGGCGGTCGTGCAGCGGGCCTCGGTGCGCGGGCAGATCCTCGACGCGCTGCGTACCGCGCTGGTGACGGGGGAACTCGCGCCGGGCGCGGTGTACTCGGCGCCCGCGCTGGGCGAGCGGTTCGGGGTCTCCGCGACTCCGGTGCGCGAGGCGATGCAGCAGCTGGCGCTCGAAGGCGCCGTCGAGGTGGTGCCCAACCGGGGGTTCCGGGTCGTCGAGCGGGGGGCGCGGGAGCTGGCCGAACTCGCCGAGGTGCGGGCGCTGATCGAGGTGCCGGTGGTGCTGGGGCTCGCGCGGTCGGTGCCGGCCGAGCGCTGGGCGGAGTTGCGGCCGCTGGCGGAGGCCACGGTGCGGGCGGCGGCCACGGGGTGCCGGGCGACGTACGCCGCCTCGGACCGTGCGTTCCACCGGGCGGTGCTCTCGCTCGGCGGCAACGAGCAGTTGGTGCAGGTCGCCGACGACCTGCACCGTCGGGCCCAGTGGCCCATGGCCGGCCCGGGGCGCTCGGCCGGGCGCGGGCATGCCGGCCTGCTCGCCGACGCCGCCGAGCACGGCGCCCTGCTGGACGCGTTGATCTCGGGGGACGTGGGTGGGGTGCGGGCCCTCGTGGGGGAGCACTTCGCCGGGGCACGGTGAACTCGGGGCGCGGTGAACTCGGGCGCGGTGCGGCTTCCGCTCGGCACCCCTGAGTGGTGAGCGGCCCCCCGGCACGTCCCCCTCCCGCCGTACGCGGCCTTCCCGCGTGGTTCCCCTCTCGCCGCCTCGCGGGTGCGGCTGTTCGCTGCGTCCCGTCCCGTCCCGCCGTGTGCGGGTGCCGGGTTCTTCCCCGCCCGCTGCTACGCCGTCGCCGCGTCCGGGGCCGGGGGGTGCAGGTGGGGGGTCAGCCAGGTGGGGACTCCGCCCAGGAGGCGGAAGAGGCGGCGGGCCTCCTCGCGCAGGCGGGACGCCTCCGGCTCCGTCTCGGTGTCGGCCAGTGACGCCAGCGCCGGGGCCGTGCCCACCAGGTAGCCCAACTCCTCGCGGATTCTCAGTGATTCGGCGAAGCCGTGCCGCGCCTCCGCCAACTCGCCCTCCCGCAGGGCCAGTCCGGCCAGGTGGCGCCAGGTGGAGGAGAGCAGGATCGGGTCGGCGTGCGCCGTCGCGGCGGCGTGGGCCCTGCGGTACGCCGCGCGCGCCGCCTGGGGTGAGTGCGTCAGGTTCTCCGCCAGCAGGCCCCGCCGGAAGTCCAGGAGCGCCCTGCCGGGGGCGCCGGGGGTGATCAGGGCCGCGGCCCGGCCGAGCGCGGCCCTGGCCTCGTCGGCGCGGTCGCGCACTCCGTGCAGGGTGGAGGCGTAGGCAAGTTGCCCCCGTTCACAAGCGGCGGCGCCCCGTTCGTCGTCACCGTGCGCGAGTGCCTCGGCCGTGCGCAGGGCGTCCTCGGCGGCCTCCCAGCCCTGCTCGGTGTAGAGGCAGCGCTCCACCAGCAGTGCCGCGCGCTGGATCGCCGCCGCCGCGGTGACCGGCTGTAGCAGGGCCGCGGCGTCCGTCCAGCAGGCGCGTGAGCGCAGCCGCCATACCGCGGTCTGGAGTGGATCGTCACCAGCGGTCGTTCCGTGACCAGACATGGCGGTATACGCCACCTCGCCCTCCCCGAGCACGCCATCGAGCTGTTGAGTGGTGGCGGCATCTCAGCACGAATCCGCGGGCCCGGCCAAGAGGGTGGGTGAAGGATTTCACAAAGTCGTGGGACACCGGCGGCACTTGGTGTCATCGGCGCGGCCCGGTGGGAGGGGTCAACTCATCCGCAATGCCAGGAAGAAATCCAGCTTGTCCTCCAGCCGGGACAGGTCCCGGCCCGTCAACTGCTCGATCCTGCCGACCCGGTAGCGCAGTGTGTTGACGTGCAGGTGGAGGCGGGTCGCGCAGCGTGTCCAGGAGCCGTCGCAGTCGAGGAACGCCTCCAGGGTCGGGATCAGCTCGGCGCGGTGGCGGCGGTCGTAGTCGCGCAGCGGGTCGAGCAGGCGCGCGGTGAACGCCCGGCGGACGTCGTCCGGCACGAACGGCAGCAGCAGCACGTGCGACGCCAGCTCCTGGTGGCCGGCCGCGCACACCCGGCCGGCGCGGGCCGCGGCCACCCGGCGGGCGTGCCGCGCCTCCTCCAGGGCGCCGCGCAGCCCCTCCGCGGAGTGCACGGCGGCGCTCACGCCGAAGGTGACCCGGCCGTCGTCGTCCAGGCCGGCCGAGAGCGGTTCGCGGACGGAGCCCAGGAGCGTGTCGGCGAGGATGCCGCTCTCCGAGCCGTCGTGCTCGGCGGAGACGGCCGGAAGCGGTACCAGGGCGATGGCCTCGTCCCCGGTGTGGGCCACGGCGATGCGGTCGGAGGGCTCGGTGCCGGTGGCGCGCGGGTCCACCAGGACCTCTTCCAGCAGCGCCTGGGAGGCGGGGCCCGCCTCGATGTCGCCTCCCTCCCAGTCGACCCTGGCGACCACCACCTGCCAGTGCGGCGCGGCCCCGAGGCCGGGCAGCAGGACCGGGGCCGCCACCCGCAGGCGCGCGGCGATCTCGGCGGGCGCCGCGCCCGTCTGGACCAGTTCCAGGACCTCCTGGGCGAGGCGGCGGCGGACCGTGCGGGCCGCGTCCCTGCGGTCGCGTTCGACCGCGATCAGCTGGGTGACGCCCTGGAGCAGGTCGAGCCGCTCCTCGGGCCAGTCGCCCGCGTCGGCGTCCACCGCCAGCAGCCAGTCCGACAGCACGCTCTCGCGCACGTCGCGCGCCGGACGGCCGCCGCGGATCGGGAACAGCGAGTAGGAGGTGCCCTCGACGGCCACGCGGTGCGGTCCGCGCCGGCCGGAGCGCGCGGCCCTCAGGTGCTCGGCGGCCAGGCGGGCGCACACGCCGGCCGGCAGCGCGGGGCCCGCCGCCTTCGGGCCGGCTATCAGGCGCCCCGCCGGGGACAGCACCCAGGCGCGCAGGTCCAGGTCGGAGCCGAGCAGGTCGAGGACCACGTCCGGGCCGCCGCCCGCCGGGCCCGAGGTCATCATCCGGCGGTGCCGGTCGACCACGGCCGCCAGGTCCCCGGCCCGCTCGCCGCTCACCTGGCGCACGACGTGCTCGGTGACCGTGGCGAACGCCACCGACTCGTGCACCGCGAACAGCGGCAGCCGGTGCCGGGCGCAGGCCAGCACCAGGTCGTCGGGCACGTCGCCCAGCTCGGCCTCGCCGGCCGCGAGGGCGGCGACACCGGACTGCACCAGCAGACGGACGAAGGGGTCGGAGTCCGCGGCGTCGCGCCGCCAGGCGAGGCCCGTGAGCACCAGCTCGCCGCCCGCGAGATAGCGGCTCGGGTCGCGCAGGTCCGTGGTCATCACGCCGCGTACGGTGCGGTCCAGCTCGTCCTCGCCGCCGAGCAGCCTGAGGCCCAGCGCGTCGGTGTCCAGCAGTGCGCGCAGCCGCATTCTCGTCGCCGCCGTTCTTTTGTCTCGAAACTTACGATGATCGTGGGGGTGTGCGGGCCAGGCCCGGTCGGCGGGCCGGTGAGCGGCGCCGTGGGCGGTGCTCGTCGCCTTTCGGACGGTGGCCCAGGTCACAGGGGTGTGCCGGATGTTTCCGGAGGAAACCGTGGAGGTTGCAGGGGACCTCCGTTCATACGAATCTACAAGATGCCCGCGCTGGCCAGCCAACTCCTTCATGGTTTCCGTGACTGACCCCGGTGGAGTACCGCGCTGTGTACTGACGGCGATGCGCGTCAACAGCACATGAACGAGCCGGGCCCGCCGCACCTGATCTGGCTCAAACCGTACGACCCACGAGACGAAGAAGAGAGCCGGTCATGGACTTCCTTCGCCCCGCCAGCTGGGAGGAGGCGCTCGCCGCGAAGGCCGAGCACCCCACCGCTGTGCCGATTGCGGGTGGCACCGATGTGATGGTCGAGATCAACTTCGACCACCGCCGGCCCGGCCACCTCCTCGACCTCACCCGCGTCGGCGACCTCTACGAGTGGGAGGCCGCCGAGGACAGCGTGCGGGTCGGCGCCTCCGTCCCGTACACCCGGATCATGGAGAACCTGCGCGCCGAGCTGCCGGGCCTGGCCCTCGCCTCCCACACGGTCGCCTCCCCGCAGATCCGCAACCGCGGCGGCGTCGGCGGCAACCTCGGCACCGCCTCCCCGGCCGGTGACGCCCACCCCGCCCTCCTCGCGGCGGGCGCCGAGGTGGAGGCCGAGTCCGTACGCGGCTCGCGGCGCATCCCGATCGACGAGTTCTACACCGGCGTCAAGCGCAACGCGCTCGCCCCCGACGAGCTGATCCGCGCCGTCCACGTGAAGAAGGCCGACGGCCCCCAGCAGTACTCCAAGGTGGGCACCCGCAACGCCATGGTGATCGCGGTGTGCGCCTTCGGGCTCGCGCTGCACCCGCGGACGCGCACCGTGCGCACCGGCATCGGCTCCGCCGCCCCGACCCCGATCCGCGCCAAGGCCGCCGAGGAGTTCCTGAACGCCGCCCTGGAGGAGGGCGGCTTCTGGGACAACGGCAAGATCATCACCCCCTCCGTCGCCCAGCGGTTCGCCCAGCTGTGCTCCGGCGCCTGCAACCCGATCGACGACGTCCGGGGCACCGCGAGCTACCGCCGGCACGCCGTCGGCGTCATGGCCCGCCGCACGCTGACCTGGACCTGGGAGTCCTACCGCGGCGCCCGCCGCCTCACCGAGGGAGCTGCGTGATGCGCGTCAACTTCACCGTCAACGGACGCCGGCAGGAAGCCGACGACGTGTGGGAGGGCGAGTCCCTGCTGTACGTGCTGAGGGAGCGCCTGGGTCTGCCCGGCTCCAAGAACGCCTGCGAGCAGGGCGAGTGCGGGTCCTGCACGGTCCGCCTGGACGGCGTGCCCGTGTGCGCGTGCCTGGTGGCCGCCGGCCAGGCCGAGGGCCGCGAGGTCGTCACCGTCGAAGGGCTCGCGGACTACGCCAGGCAGCGCGCCGAGCACGGCGGCTGCGCCACCGGCTCCTGCGGCACCTTCCTCCAGGACACCCGGGGCCGGGCGGCCCAGGGACAGGACTCGCAGACCGGCGAGGGCACCGAACTCGCCCCGATCCAGCAGGCGTTCATCGACGCCGGCGCCGTCCAGTGCGGCTTCTGCACCCCCGGACTGCTGGTCGCCGCCGACGAGATGCTGGAGCACAACCCGAACCCGACCGACGCGGACATCCGCGAGGCGCTCTCGGGCAACCTGTGCCGCTGCACGGGCTACGAGAAGATCATGGACGCGGTCCGCCTCGCGGCCGCCCGGCAGGGAGAGGCGGTCTGAGCAGATGCCCACGAACGGCGCTCCCACGAAGATCACCCAGGGCTCCCGGACCAAGGGCGGCATCGGCGAGTCCACGCTCCGCCCGGACGGCACCCTCAAGGTGACCGGCGAGTTCGCGTACTCCTCCGACATGTGGCACGAGGACATGCTCTGGGGCCAGATCCTGCGCTCCACCGTCGCGCACGCCGAGATCGTGTCCATCGACACGAGCGAGGCGCTGGCGACGGCGGGCGTGTACGCCGTCATGACGTACGACGACCTGCCGACCGAGGTGAAGAACTACGGCCTGGAGATCCAGGACACCCCGGTCCTCGCGCACGGCAAGGTGCGCCACCACGGCGAGCCGGTCGCCATCGTCGCCGCCGACCACCCGGAGACCGCGCGCCGCGCGGCCGCCAAGATCAAGGTCGACTACCGCGAACTGCCCGTCATCACCGACGAGGCGTCCGCGACCGCCCCGGACGCGATCCTCGTCCACGAGGGCCGCGACGACCACCACAGCGGCCATGTCCCGCACCCCAACATCGTCCACCGCCAGCCGATCGTGCGCGGCGACGCGAGCCGGGCCGCCGGCCGGGCCGACGTGATCGTCAGGGGCGAGTACACCTTCGGCATGCAGGACCAGGCGTTCCTCGGCCCGGAGTCCGGCCTCGCCGTGCCCGACGAGGACGGCGGCGTCCACCTCTACGTCGCCACCCAGTGGCTGCACTCCGACCTGCGCCAGATCGCGCCGGTCCTCGGCCTGCCCGAGAGCAAGGTCCGGATGACGCTCTCCGGCGTCGGCGGCGCCTTCGGCGGACGCGAGGACCTGTCGATGCAGATCCACGCCTGTCTGCTGGCGCTGCGCACCGGCAAGCCCGTCAAGATCGTCTACAACCGGTTCGAGTCCTTCTTCGGACACGTCCACCGCCACCCCGCCAAGCTGTACTACGAGCACGGCGCCACCCGGGACGGCAGGCTCACCCACGTCAGGTGCCGCATCGTGCTGGACGGCGGGGCGTACGCCTCGGCCTCCCCGGCCGTCGTCGGCAACGCCTCCTCGCTGTCGATCGGCCCCTACGTCGTCGAGGACGTCGACATCGAGGCCGTCGCGCTCTACACCAACAACCCGCCCTGCGGCGCCATGCGCGGCTTCGGCGCGGTCCAGGCGTGCTTCGCCTACGAGGCGCAGATGGACAAGCTTGCGGCGGAGTTGGACATGGACCCGGTGGCGCTGCGCCAGCTCAACGCCATGGAGCAGGGCACGATCATGCCGACGGGCCAGCCCGTCGACTCGCCCGCCCCGGTCGCCGAACTCCTGCGCCGCGTCAAGGCCATGGCCCTGCCGCCGGAGCGCCAGTGGGAGTCCAGCGAGGGCGCCGACGTACGGCAGCTGCCCGGCGGCCTGTCCAACACCACCCACGGCGAGGGCGTCGTCCGCGGCATCGGCTACGCGGTCGGCATCAAGAACGTCGGTTTCTCCGAGGGGTTCGACGACTACTCCACCGCCAAGGTGCGCATGGAGGTCGTCGGCGGCGAGCCCGTGGCCACCGTCCACACCGCGATGGCGGAGGTCGGCCAGGGCGGCGTCACCGTCCACGCCCAGATCGCCCGCTCCGAACTCGGCGTCACCCAGGTGACGATCCACCCGGCGGACACCCAGGTGGGCAGCGCCGGCTCGACGTCCGCCTCCCGCCAGACCTACGTCACCGGCGGCGCCGTCAAGAACTCCTGCGAACTCGTCCGCGAGAAGGTCCTGGAGATCGGCCGCCGCAAGTACGGCTCCTACCACCCGGCGTGGGCCACCGCCGAACTCCTCCTGGAGGGCGGCAAGGTCGTCACCGACGGCGGCGAGGTCCTCACCGACCTGGCGGACCTGCTGGAGGGCGAGAGCGTCGAGGTGGAGGCCGAGTGGCGGCACCGCCCGACCGAGCCCTTCGACCTGCGCACCGGCCAGGGCAACGGCCATGTCCAGTACTCCTTCGCCGCGCACCGGGCCGTCGTCGAGGTCGACACCGAACTCGGCCTGGTGAAGGTGATCGAGCTGGCCTGCGCCCAGGACGTCGGCAAGGCGCTCAACCCGCTGTCCGTCATCGGCCAGATCCAGGGCGGCACCACCCAGGGCCTGGGCGTGGCGGTCATGGAGGAGATCGTCGTCGACCCCAAGACCGCGAAGGTCAGGAACCCCTCCTTCACGGACTACCTCATCCCCACGATCCTCGACACGCCGACCATCCCCGTCGACGTGCTCGAACTCGCCGACGACCACGCCCCGTACGGGCTGCGCGGCATCGGCGAGGCACCCACCCTGTCGTCGACCCCGGCCGTCCTCGCGGCGATCCGGAACGCGACCGGGCTGGCGCTCGACCGCACACCGGTCAGGCCGGAACACCTCACCGGCACGGCGTAGCGGACCGGCACGAACCCTCCGGGCGGCACCGGGAACGTCACACTTCGCCGCGCCGCCCGGAGTGCCCCGCGCACCGCACCGCTCGCGGCGCCGGGAAACCACCGGGAGCCAACTCCCGGTGCCCACCACCCAGTTCGTTCGTCTCGGGCCGTCCCCCGGGTCGTGCGGCCGAAGCACCTTCCCAAATCCCGCAGTCGCAGGGCGGCTCGGCGGGTGCCCCTTTGAACCTTGGGAGCAGGCCCACATGACCCAGCAGTCACTCCAGCCCACGACCTCCGCACCGGACGCGGGAGAAGGCACCCGCGTCCCGGCCGGCAGGTCCTGGCTCGACCGGTACTTCCACATATCCAAGAGAGAATCCACGGTCGCGCGTGAGGTGCGCGGCGGCGTCACGACCTTCATGGCGATGGCGTACATCCTCCTGCTCAACCCGCTGATCCTGTCCGGCAAGGACGCGGCCGGTGACACCCTCGCCCAGAAGGCGCTGATCACCGCGACCGCGTTCGCGGCGGCCCTCACCACGCTGCTGATGGGCTTCTTCGGCAAGGTGCCGCTCGCCCTCGCCGCCGGCCTCTCCGTCTCCGGCGTCCTCGCCTCGCAGGTCGCCCCGCAGATGACCTGGCCGCAGGCCATGGGCATGTGCGTGATGTACGGCGTGGTCATCATGCTGCTGGTCGTCACCGGCCTCCGCGAGATGATCATGAACGCGATCCCGCTCGCGCTCAAGCACGCGATCACCATGGGCATCGGCCTGTTCATCGCGCTGATCGGCTTCTACAAGGCCGGCTTCGTGCAGCAGGGCGAGGCGACCCCCGTCACCCTCGGCCCGGCCGGCACCCTGACCGGCTGGCCCGTCCTGCTCTTCGCGGTCACCCTCCTCGCGATCTTCATGCTCCAGGCGCGCGGCGTCCCCGGCGCGATCCTCATCGGCATCGTGGGCGGCACCGTCCTGGCCGTCGTCCTCAACGGGCTCGGCGCGATCGACCCCAAGCAGTGGGCCGGCGGCGCTCCCGAACTCGACGGCAGCGCGGTGTCGATGCCCGACTTCTCGATCTTCGGCAACGTCGAGTTCGGCGGCTGGGGCGAGGTCGGCGCGATGACGGTCGGCATGATCGTGTTCACCCTGGTGCTCGCCGGGTTCTTCGACGCGATGGCGACGATCATCGGCGTGGGCACCGAGGCCAAGCTGGCCGACGACAAGGGCCGGATGCCCGGACTGTCCAAGGCGCTGTTCATCGACGGCGCGGGCGGGGCCATCGGCGGGGTGTCCGGCGCCTCCGGGCAGACGGTGTTCGTCGAGTCCGCCACCGGCGTCGGCGAGGGGGCCCGCACGGGTCTGTCCTCGGTCGTCACCGGCCTGTTCTTCGCGGCCTGCCTGTTCTTCACCCCGCTGACGGCGATCGTGCCGGGCGAGGTGGCGGCGGCGGCCCTGGTGGTCATCGGCGCCATGATGATGATGAACGCGCGGCACGTGGACTGGGCCGACCGGGCCACCGCGATCCCGGTGTTCCTCACCGTCGTGATCATGCCCTTCACGTACTCCATCACCGC
Source organism: Streptomyces zinciresistens K42 (assembly GCF_000225525.1). Taxonomy (GTDB): domain Bacteria; phylum Actinomycetota; class Actinomycetes; order Streptomycetales; family Streptomycetaceae; genus Streptomyces; species Streptomyces zinciresistens. The sequence continues at coordinate 9,255 of NZ_AGBF01000119.1, forward strand.
CGGTGTCGCGGCCGGCGTGATCTCCTACGTCGCCATCAGGACCGCACAGGGCAAGGCGCGCGAGATCGGGGTGTTCATGTGGGCACTCACGGTGATCTTCCTCGTGTTCTTCGCCCTCGCCCCCATCGAGAGCTGGATGGGCGTGCGCTGAGCGCACCCCGGACGCCCCGCGCGTCTCCCTCCGCACGACCGTCCTTAAGGAGACCGACAATGCTGGACATCGCCGAGGAGCTGTACCGGTGGGTCGAGCAGGGCCGTGACGTCGCCGTGGCCACCGTGGTGGCCGTCGGCGGCAGCGCGCCGCACGGGCCGGGCGCCGCGCTCGCGGTGGACGCCGACGGCACGGCGATCGGCTCGGTCTCCGGCGGCTGCGTGGAGGGCGCGGTGTACGACCTGTGCCGGCAGGCGCTGGAGGACGGCGAGACGGTCCTCCAGCGCTTCGGCTACAGCGACGAGGACGCCTTCGCCGTCGGCCTGACCTGCGGCGGCGTCATCGACATCCTGGTCACCCCGGTCCGGGCCGCCGACCCGGCCCGCCCGGTGCTCGCCGCCGCGCTGCGGGCCGCCGCGAACGGCAGGGCGGCGGCGCTGGCCAGGATCGTGTCCGGGCCGCGCGAACTGACGGGCCGGGCCCTGCTGGTCCACCCGGACGCCACCGCCCCCGAGGGCGGCTTCGGCGCCCACCCCGAACTCGACCGCACCGTCGCCGCCGAGGCCGCCGCCTTCCTCGACGCGGGCCGCACCGGCACCCTGGAGATCGGCGCGCGCGGCTCACGCTGCGGCAGCCCGCTCACCGTCCTGGTGGAGTCCGCCGTGCCGCCGCCCCGGATGATCGTCTTCGGCGCGATCGACTTCGCGTCGGCGCTGGTGCGGATCGGCACGTTCCTCGGCTACCGCGTGACGGTGTGCGACGCGCGCCCCGTCTTCGCGACGAAGGCCCGCTTCCCGCAGGCCGACGAGATCGTCGTCGACTGGCCCCACCGGTACCTGGAGCGCACCGAGGTCGACGGCCGCACGGTGCTGTGCGTGCTCACCCACGACGCCAAGTTCGACATCCCGCTGCTGCGCCTCGCCCTGCGGCTGCCCGTCGCCTACGTGGGCGCCATGGGCTCACGCCGCACCCACCTCGACCGCGACGAACGGCTCCGCGAGGTCGGCGTCACCGCACGCGAACTGGCCCGGCTGCGCTCCCCGATCGGCCTGGACCTCGGCGCCCGCACCCCCGAAGAGACGGCCCTGTCGATCGCGTCGGAGATCGTGGCGAACCGCCGCGGCGGCACCGGCGCCCCCCTGACGGGCGCCCGCACCCCGATCCATCACGACCCCGCCCCGCCCCCGAAGCCCCGCGTCGACTCGCCGGCCTGACCCCGCACGACGGGCTGATCGGGCCGGCACTCTTCTCACGCCGTGCGCAGCAGTCGGTCCACCGCTCGTCCGAACACGACGTACGACGTGCGCCGGACCAGGCCGTCCAGGCCCGCCGGAACGGAGCGTACGTGGATCTCCTCACGCCACAGGACCCGGGTGCGGTCCTCCGGGGCGGGGTGGACCTCCAGTTCGGCCCAGCCCGTCATCACCCGGCCCCGCTTCTCCAGGCGGCACCGTCCCGGGGCGCCGTCGCGCGGCGGGTGCCACTCGGTGACCTCCATCGGGTCGTCGAAGGAGAGCGGGCCGATGCCGGAGCGGGCGACGAAGCGCGTGCCCTGGTGGGTCGGTTCGGCGGTGGTGACCCGGATCCGGGTCAGGGGGACGGCCTCGGCATGGCGCGGCCACCGCGTCAGGCGCCGCCACGCCTCGTCGAGGGGGAGCGCGACCGTGCGTTCGAGCAGGAAGTTCGCCACGCGCAGATCCTACGAAACCGCCCCCGGCGGCAGCCGTGCACCGCGCGGGACCGGCCGCGCCCCCGCGCGGGCGACGGCTCAGGCCGCCCCGCCGGGTCCCGCGTCGGGCGGCTCCGCGGCGCCCGGGAGCGGCTGCTCGGTCCAGATCACCTTGCCCTGCGCCGTGTACCGCGTGCCCCAGCGGTCCGCGAACTGCGAGACCAGGAAGAGGCCCCGGCCGCCCTCGTCGGTGGCGGCCGCGCTGCGCAGGTGCGGAGCCGTACTGCTGCCGTCGGAGACCTCGCAGATCAGCGTCCGGTCGCGGATCAGCCGGACATGCAGCGGACCGGTGGCGTACCGGATGGCGTTGGTGACCAGTTCGCTCAGGATCAGCTCGGTCGTGAACGCCTCGTCCGCCAGCCCCCAGTCGGCCAGCGTCCGCGCCGCCGCCGCCCGCACCCGGGCCACCGCCGAGGGGTCGTCCGGCACGTCCCAGCCCGCCGTGCACGGGGCGGGCAGCAGCCGGGTCCGGGCGACCACCAGGGCCACGTCGTCCCGCGGCCGCTCGGGCAGCATGGCCTCCAGGACCGCCTTGCAGGTCTCCTCCGGCGTACGGCCGTGGATCGGCGGCGTCTCGGCCAGCGCCGCCCGCAGCCGCTCCAGCCCGTCGTCGATGTCCTGCCCCCGCACCTCCACCAGCCCGTCCGTGTACAGCACCAGCCCGCTGCCCTCGGCCAGCCGCAGCCGCGTCGACTCGAAGGGCAGACCGCCGCCCAGCCCCAGCGGCGGCCCGCCGGTGATCGAGGGGAACTCCACCCCGCCGTCCGGATCGACGACGGCCGGTTCGAGGTGCCCGGCGCGGGCGAACGTGCACAGCCCGGTCGAGGGGTCGTACACCGCGTACAGGCAGGTCGCCCCGGTCACCGGCGCCGCCTCGCCGTCGTCCTCGTCCTGGTCGATGCGGGCCACCAACTCGTCCAGGTGACCGAGGAGTTCGTCGGGCGGGAGATCCAGCGTGGAGAAGTTGTGCACCGCCGTGCGCAGCCGCCCCATCGTGGCCGCCGCGTGCAGCCCGTGCCCCACCACGTCACCCACCACCAGCGCCACCCGCGCGCCCGGCAGCGGGATGACGTCGAACCAGTCCCCGCCGACCCCGCCCTGCGCGGCCTGCGCCGGCAGATAGCGGTACGCGACGTCGAGGCCGCTCTGCGCGGGCAGGGCCCGCGGGAGCAGACTGCGCTGGAGAGTGTCCGACAGGGTGTGCTCGCGGGTGAACCGGCGGGCGTTGTCGATGCTGACGGCCGCGCGCGCCACCAGCTCCTCGGCGAGGGACACGTCGTCCGGCTCGAACGCCTCCGGCCGCTCGGCCCGCCAGAACGTGGCCATGCCCATGATGACCCCGCGGGCCCGCAGCGGAACCGTGAGCATCGAGTGCATCCCGAACGCCACGATCCGCTCGGCGATCGCGGGATCCTGCGCCTGCCAGCCGGTGAACGCGGGCAGGTCCGCCTCCAGCACCGGCTCGCCCGAACCGAAGCCGAACGCCTGCGGGCTGGCCGGGGCGAAGCGGATCAGCTCGCCGACCGGATACAGCGGGCCGCCCTCCCGCACCCCCCGGACCGCGACCCGGCGCATGTCGGTCCGGCCGTCCTTCGGCTCCTCGCCCCGCAGCACCGGATCCACCAGGTCGACGGAGGCGAAGTCGGCGAAACGCGGCACCGCGAAGTCCGTCAGCTCCTGCGAGGTGCGCCGCACGTCCAGCGTCGTACCGATCTCCAGGCCCGCGTCGTACAGCAGCTTCAGCCGCTCCTGCGCCACGTCCGCCCGGCCGGTCATGGCGCGCAGCTCGGTGGTGTCCCGCAGCGTCGCCACACTGCCGGGCGGCCCGCCGTCGCGGTCGGTGGCGCGCTGGCTGACCGCCAGCAGCCTGCCCTGGGTCAGATGCACCTCGTCGGTGGCGTCCCGCCCCGAGGCGAACAGACCCGCCAGGTCGCTGCCGATGTCCAGCGACAGACAGGGCCGCCCCTCGGCGTCCGACGCCAGCCCGAGCAGCCGCCGCGCCTCGTCGTTCGCCAGCGCGAGCCGCCGCCGGCCGTCGAGGATCAGCACACCCTCCCGCACCGAGTGCAGGACGGCGTCGTGATGCTCGTACATCCGGGTCATCTCCTCGGGACCCAGCCCGTGCGTCTGGCGCAGCAGCCGCCGGCTGACCAGGGCGGTCCCGGCCGTGGCCAGCGCCAGCGCCCCCGCCGCCGCGCCGAGCAGCATCGGCAGCTGGCCGGCGACGATCCCGCCGACGCTCGACAGCGTCACGCCCGCGGCCACCAGCCCCACGACCTTGCCGCCCGCGTCCCTCACCGGCACCACGGCCCGCACCGAGGGGCCCAGCGTCCCGGTGTACGTCTCCCGGACGATCCCGCCCGCCGCGGCCGGGGCGATCGTGCCCACGAAGGGCCTGCCGATCTGCCGGGGGTTGGGGTGGGTGTAGCGGATGCCGTCGGGTGTCATCACGACGAGGAAGTCCACCCCGGTGGCCTTGCGCGCGGCCTCCGCGCGGGGCTGGAGCGCCGCGCTCGGATCGGGACGGGCCAGGGCCCCGACGATGCCGGGCGAGTTGGCGAAGGACTCGGCGACCGCGAGGGACCGGTCACCCGCCTCCCGATTGGTGTCGGTGCGCACCTGGAGCACCAGGGCGACCACCGCGGCGGCGACGAGGAGCACCACGATCGCCGCCTGCAGCACGAACACCTGCCGGGCCACGGTGCGCGCACTCAGCGAGCGCAGGCGGCCGAGGAAACCGGCCATGCCTCATTTCTAACACCGTTCGCCACGGCGGGCAGCAAGCCTTGCGAACACTATGCCGAGCTTTGGTCAGGGCGAGCACGAACCGGCGCGCGAGGCGTCGCGGGAGACGTGCCGCGGCGCCGGTCCGGCGGCGGCCGGCTTGCGCAGCAGAAGCAGCGCCGCGTCGTCGTGCAGGTGCCCGCCCACATGGGCCAGCAGCTCGGCGTGCAGCGCGCCGACGGTGTGCGCTGGCTCGTCGCAGCTGTGCCGCCGCAGCCCCTCGGCCAGCGGATAGAACTCCCGGTCGCGGTCGCGCGCCTCGGTCACGCCGTCCGTGTACAGCAGCAGTTGGTCGCCGTCGGCGAACGGCAGGACGTGCAGCGCGGGCGTCTCGCCCGACAGACCGCGCAGACCCAGCGGCGGGGCCGTCCGCTCCGGCTCGACGGGGACGACGGCGGAGTCCCGCACCAGCAGCGGCGGCGCGTGCCCGCAGTTGACGACCTCCAGCTGACCGGGCCGCGGATGACCGGCCACCACGGCGGTCACGAAGTCGTCGGGACCCAGGTTGCGCGCCAGGCTCCGCTCGATGCGCGCCACGACGTCCAGCAGGTCCGGCTCGTCGTGGGCCGCCTCCCGGAACACCCCGAGCACCAGGGCCGCCGTCCCCACCGCGGGCAGCCCCTTGCCGCGCACGTCGCCCACGATCAGCCGCACCCCGTACGGCGTGGACACGAGCGCGTACAGATCGCCGCCGATCCTCGCCTCCGCCGCGGCGGCGCTGTAGCGCACCGCCACCTGGAAGGGGCCCACGGTCCCCGGCACGGGCTGGAGCAGCGCGTGCTGCGCGGCCTCGGCGACGGACCGCACCGCCGCCAGCACCCGCTCCCGGCGGCCGCGCAGCGCGCTGGTCAGCACACACGCGACGGTGACGACCGGCAGGGCGGACAGCCCCACCGCCAGCTCGCCGGCCGTGGCCTCGCCGCGCAGCCCGAGGGCCACCCCGAGACCGGCGGCCAGCACACCGACGCCCGCGACGCCGCGCGGTCCGCCGGTGGTGGCGGCGAGCGCCGGCCCCGTGGCGAGCAGGGGCACCCAGACGGTCCCGGAGTCGCCGACGAGGCAGACCAGTACGAGAACGGTCACGATCAGCAGGGGCACGGCCGCCGAGGCGGAGAGCAGCCGCCTCGTCCGGGGGTCAGGTCCGTCGTGGGGGGCCTGGCTCATCTCTGGTCCGCAGTCCTCATCTGTGCGCGGGGGCAGGGGGTCGGGGAGGGCGAAAGGCAGGGGTAGGGGGCGGGCGGGGGACAAAGGGCGGTCATATGTCCGCTTTATTCAGGAAAGCCCACGTCCCCGGGCCGCGACAAGCAGCGGATTTTCAGATACTGAGCGACAGCCCCCGCGTCACCCGGTCCGCCGCCGGCAGCAGCCGCGCCCCGACCTCCGCCACCCGCGCGCGCTGGTCCGAGCGCAGCGACACACCGAGCGAGCCGAGCGTGTCCCCGCTGTAGACGGGCACCGCGACACACACCGTGCCGAGCGCGTACTCCTCCATGTCCGTCACCGCCGGGGCCAGCGGAGCGGAGTCCAGCCGCCGCAGCAGCTCCGGGGCGTCGGTGACCGTCCTCGGCGTGAGATCGGCGAGCCGGTGCCGCGACAGGTAGTCCCTGCGCTCACCGTCGTCCAGCTCGCGCAGCACCGACTTGCCGAGCGCCGTCGCGTGCCCCGCGTCCTCGAACCCCACCCACAGATCGACCCGCGGCGCGCGCGGACCGTCCACGATCTCCGCGACCCGGATCTCCCCGTCCTCGTAGAAGGTGAGGTACGCGGCGCCGGACAGCTCGTCGCGCAGCGCGGTCAGCGTGGGGCGGACCCGGCTGAGCAGGGACTGCGCCCGGCCCGCCGTGTGCAGGGCGCCCAGCCGCTCGCCCAGCACGAACCCGCCGTCCTCCAGCTTGCGCACGTACCCGTCGTGCACCAGCGTCCGCAGCAGGTGGTACGCCGTCGCCAGGGGCAGACCCGTCTCCCGCGCCAGCAGCTTGGCCGGAGCGCCGTTCTGGTGCGCGCTCACCGCCTCCAGCAGCCGGAACGCCCGCTGCACCGACCCGATGAGCGTGGGGCCGTTCGGAGCACCCATAGCAACAGGGTGCGCCGGGCACGCCGCGCGGGCAAGGCGGTCCGCCCCGGCCGCCCCTACAGCACCCGCGCCACCAGCAGCGCCACGTCGTCGTGGTCGTCGGGATGACGCAGCCCGTACAGCAGCAGGTCGCAGGTCTCCTCCAGGGGCCTGCGCGGCTCGTCCAGGAAGCCCAGCATCACGTTCAGCCGGTCGTCGATGGAGTGGTGCCGCGTCTCCACGAGCCCGTCGGTGTACAGCACCAGCAGATCCCCGGGGCCCAGCTCCACCGCGGTGGTCCGGAACGGGACGCCGCCCACGCCGAGCGGCGCACCCGTCGGCAGGTCCAGCAGCTCGGGCGGCCGGCCCGGCCGGGCCAGCGCGGGCGGCATGTGGCCCGCGTTGGCGATGTGGCAGCGCCGCGTGCGGTGGTCGTAGACCGCGTACAGGCACGTGACGATGTAGTGCTCCAGATCGCAGGTGATCTTGTCCAGGTGCTGGAGCACCGACCCCGGCTCCAGATCCAGGTCCGCGTACGCGCACGTCGCCGTCCGCAGCCGGCCCATCGTGGCGGCGGCGTCGATGCCGTTGCCCATGACGTCGCCCACCACCAGCGCGGTCCGGTCCGCGCTCAGCGGCAGCACGTCGTACCAGTCGCCGCCGACCTCGCTGGTGGCCTGCGCCGGCTGGTAGCGGGAGGCCAGCTCCAGGCCGGGGTGGTGCGGCGGATGATCGGGCAGCAGGCTGCGCTGGAGGGTCAGCGCGGTGTTGCGCACGCTCTGGAACCAGCGCGCGTTGTCGATCGCCACGGCCGCCCGGCTCGCCAGCTCGCTCGCGAGCACGACGTCGTCCTCGTCGAACGGCACCGGATTGCGCGTCCGCTTCAGATCCAGCGCCCCCAGCACCTCGCCGTGCGCGATCAGCGGCACCGCCAGATACGAGTGCACACCCGCCCGCGCCAGCAGCGCGCTGGCCTCCGCGTCCCGCCCGATCCGCGGCAGGTCCCGCTCACCGACATGGCGCACCAGCACCGGCCGCGCCGTGTGCACGCACAGCGTCACCAGCCGGTCGCCCTCGTACGCGGCGAGGTCACCGGGCGGATCGGCGGCCCGCAGCGCCACGCTCGGGTACGACGCCTTCAGCGCGAGCGCCCGGAACAGCTCCGGCCCGTTGTCCGGCCGGCGGGCCCTGCGGCACCCGAGCGCCGCGTCCAGCACGTCCACGGCGACCACGTCCGCCAGCACCGGGGTGGCGACCTCCGCCAGCTCGTGCGCGGTCCGCTCCACCTCCAGCGTCGTCCCGACCCGGGTGGACGCCTCCGCGATCAGCGCCAGCCGCCGCCGGGCCCGGTCCGCCTCGGCGGCCGCCCGGTGCCGCTCGGTGACGTCGACGAAGGAGATGGCCGCGCCCAGGACCCGGCCGCCCGGGTCCTCCAGCCGGTAGAACGACAGCGACCAGGCGTGCTCGTGCTCCCGGTCGGACGGCGGCCGGCCCACGTGGTACTGGTCCAGCAGCGGGGTCCCCGTCGTCAGCACCTGCCGCAGACACGACTCGACGGTGTCGATGTCGGGCAGCGGCAGCGTCTCCCGCAGCCGCCGGCCCACATGGTCCTCGGCCGGGGTGCCGTCCACCCGCTCCAACGCCGGATTGACCAGCAGGAACCGCAGATCCGGGTCGACCAGGGCGATCCCGATGGGGGCCTGGCTGATCAGCCGCTCGCACAGCGCGAGATCGGTCTCCACCCGCTGGAGCAGCGAGTGGTCGGCGGCGATACCGAGGGCGTACACGTCCCCGAGGTCGTCCAGCAGCCGCATGTTGCGGAACTCCGTCAGCCGCGTACTGCCGTCCTTGTGCCGCACCGGGAAGGTACCGGCCCAGCTGCGCCCGGTCTCCAGCACCTCCGCGAAGAGCTTCGTCACCGACGGCAGATGCTCGGGATGCACGAACAGCCGCGCCGCGTGCGTGCCGAGCGCCTCCTGCGAGCTGTAGCCGAACAACTCCTCGGCCTGCGGGGTCCAGAACACGATCCGCCCGTCCGCGTCCACGACCACCGCGGCCACGCTCAGCACGTCGAGCAGACCGGTGGGGCGGGACGGCCGGGCGGCGTACCCGCCGCCGTCGGACTCCAGGGATCCGGCAGTCATCGCGCCTCCCTCACCCGCCGGCCGCGCCGCGGCCGCACACCCGGCCGCAGCGGCCGGCACCTCCATGCTCCCCCCACGGGCCCGCCTTGCCCACCGCGAGCGGACGCCGGGGGCGGAGGGGACGCGTGCGGGACCGCGGGCGCGCGGCGGACGGGAGCCGTCCCGGGGGACCGCCGGAGCGCGGGCGGAGCGGGGCGGGGGAACGGGCGAGCCGGGCCGGGGACGGCGGCGGGGCCCGGCCCCGTGCACATCGGGCGGACTAGCAGGACCATGGGTCGTGTGAGGACGGGACCCATGGACGCTGCGTGAGGAGCCATGGACGCTCCGAGAGAAGACCCGGACGCCGTCGCGTCCGCGCCACCGCGGGCGCTGTTCGACGCGTCCAGCGACGCCGCCGCCGTGGTCTCCGGACGCGGCCTCGTGATCGCCTGGACGAAGGCCGCCGAGGACCTCCTCGGCTACCCCGCCGCCGAGATCGTCGGCACCTCGGCCGACCGCCTGCCCGTGCCCGCCCACGACCCGGTCCGGGCGGCCGCCGTCGCCGAGCGCTGCCGCTCCGGCGCGGGCTGGAGCGGACACGTACCCCTGCGCCACCGCGACGGCCACCGCGTCGAGGCGGACCTGCGGGTCTCCGCGGCCTTCCGGATCGGCACGCACGAGTGCTTCCTCGTCTCGGCCCGCGACCGGCACGACCGGTGGGCGGTGGGCGAGTCCGTCCTCGACCGGTTCCTGACCAGCTCCCCGGTCGGCATGGCCGTGGTCGACACCCGGCTGCGCTACATCTGGCTGAACGACACCCTGGAGCGCTTCGGCGGCGTCCCCCGCGCCCAGCGCCTGGGCCGCAGACTGAGCGAACTCCTGCCCGGACTCCAGGCGGAGACCCTGGAGGGCCTCATGCGCAAGGTCCTGGAGACGGGCGTCCCGGTCACCGACTACGAGTACGTCGGCTGGAGCTGGGCCGACCCGCACCGCCGCCGCGCCTACTCCACGTCGTTCTTCCCGCTGGTCGACCCCGACCGCACGATCACCGGCGTCTGCTACATGGTGCTCGACGTCACCGAACGCTGGACCACCCGTCAACTGCTCTCCCTCGTCAGCGAGTCGGGCACCCGCATCGGCACCACCCTGGACGTCCTGCGGACGGCACAGGAACTGGCCGACTTCGCCGTGCCCCGCTTCGCCGACTTCGTCGTCGTCGACCTGCTGGAGCCGGTGCTCAGCAACGAGGGCCACGGAACGTGGCTCAGCGACGCGGGCCCGGCGCCCGTCAAGCCCGTGATGCGCCGGGCGGCCCTGCGCTCGGTGCGCGAGGGCTGCCCGGAGGCCGTGGCACGCGTCGGCGACCGCGTCGACTTCGTGCCCCCGCCGCACGACGCGCACCTGCTGATCGGCGGCGACCCGATCCTCATCCCCGTCCTCGACCCCCACGACGGGACATGGGCCAGCGAACAGCCCGAACGGGCCGCCAGCATGCGCGAGTTCGGGCTGCACTCCCTCGTCTCCGTGCCCATGCGGGCCCGCAACACCGCCCTCGGCCTCACCACGTTCATCCGGTCGCTCAACCCCGTCCCCTTCCAGCCCGACGACGTCCTAGTCGCCCAGGAACTCGTCGCCCGCGCCGCCCTCTGCGTCGACAACGCCCGCCGCTACACCCGGGAGCACACCGCGGCCGTCACCCTCCAGCGCAGCCTCCTGCCGCAGGCCCTGACCGGCGGTACGGCACTGGAAGTGGCCTCCTCCTACCGGCCCGCGGACCCCACGGACGGCGTGGGCGGCGACTGGTTCGACGTGATCCCGCTCTCCGGCGCCCGGGTCGGCCTCGTCGTCGGCGACGTCGTCGGCCACGGCATCACCGCGGCGGCGACCATGGGCCGGCTGCGCACCGCCGTCCAGACCCTCGCCGACATGGAGATGCCGCCCGACGAACTCCTCGCCCACCTCGACGACCTGGTGCTCCGCCTCAGCGCGGAGCGGTCGGGCGACGACGCACCCGGCGGCGACCGGCCGAGCGCGAGCGGCTTCCTCGGAGCGACCTGCCTGTACGCCGTCTACGACCCCGTCACCCGCTGCTGCACCCTCGCCCGCGCCGGACACCCGCCCCCGGTCGTCGTCACCCCCGGCGGAGAGGTCTCCTTCCCGGACATCCCGGCCGGGCCCCCGCTGGGCCTGGGCGGCATGGCCTTCGAGGCCGCCGAACTCGAACTCGCCGAGGACAGCCTGCTCGGCCTGTTCACCAACGGCCTCGTCACGAGCGCCGACAACGACATGGAACAGGGCATGGCCCGGCTCGGCGCCCTGCTCGCCCCCCGCGACCTCGACCTGGCCGGGCTGTGCTCCTCGGTCGTGCGCCGGCTCGTACCCGATCCGCAGCCCGACGACATCGCCCTCCTGCTGGCCCGCACCCACACCCTGGGCCCCGACGACGTCGTCTCCTGGGAGGTGCCGGTGGAACCGGCCGCGGTGGCCGACGTACGGGCGCGGGCCACCCGGCAGGTGGTGGCCTGGGGCTTCGGCGAACTCGCCATGACGACCGAGCTGATCGTCAGCGAGCTGGTCACCAACGCCATCCGCTACGCCGAACCCCCCATCCGGCTGAGGCTGTTGCGCGACGCCCGGCTGACCTGCGAGGTCGCCGACGCCAGCAGCACCGCCCCGCGGCTGCGGCACGCCCGGAGCATGGACGAGGGCGGGCGGGGCCTGTTCCTGGTCGCCCAGCTCGCCCACCGCTGGGGCGCCCGCTACACATCGGAGGGAAAGATCATCTGGGCGGAGCAGGAGATCCCCTGAGACGCACGGCGGCCGGACCCCGCGAACGGGACCCGGCCACCGCACCACGACATGACGCCGACTCAGCGCCTGCCTACCACTCGCCGCCCTTCTTCTGCTCCTTGGAGTGCGAGGGCTTGGAGGGCTGCGCGGGCTTGGCCGGGTACGAGGGCTTGCCCGGGTGCGCGGGCTTCACCGGGTGGGCGGGCTTGCTCGGGTACGCGGGCTTGGCGGGGTGGGCTGGCTTGCTCGGGTACGCGGGCTTGGCCGGGTGGGCGGGTTTTGACGGGTAGTGCGGCTTGGCGGGCTTGGCCGGGTACGCGGGCTTCGC
>NZ_AGBF01000118.1 GCF_000225525.1 Streptomyces zinciresistens K42
CGGGCCGGTGGCGTCCGGGTCCCGCGGCCCGGCGCCCCGGGCGGGCGGTGCGCCCTGCGCCGGGGCTCCGAGGACGGGCGCGCCGGGCGGGCCAAAGGCGGGGTCGCCCGGGGAGCCGTACGGCGGTCCGGGGAGCCGTGGGGGCGGGCCGAAGCCGGGCGGTGCCGCGGGGACGGCGGGCGCGGTGTCGTCGTGGTCCCGCGTCCCGGCGGCCGGTGCGCGCAGCGTGGTGGTCGGGGTGTCCGTACCGCCCGAGTCGGCCACCCGCCGGAGGAGTTCCCGGGCCTCCTCGGCCTCCGGGCGGGACTCGGGCCGCTTGTCCATCAGCCGCGCGAGGACGGGGCCGAGGGGCCTGGCGTTGCGCGGTTCGGGCAGGGGCTCGCCGACGATGGCGGTGAGCGTGGAGAAGGTCGAGGTGCGGCGGAAGGGCGCGGCGCCCTCGACCGCCGCGTACAGCGTGGCGCCCAGGGCCCATACGTCGCAGGAGGGGCCGGGGTCGGCGCCCTGGGCGCGCTCGGGCGCCAAGTAGTCCAGGGAGCCGACGAGATGGCCGGTGCGGGTCAGCCGGGTGTCCGAGCCGTCGCCGGGGTCGTCCATGGCGGCGATGCCGAAGTCGGTGAGCACGACGCGGCCCGAGCGGTCGAGCAGGATGTTGCCGGGCTTGACGTCCCGGTGCAGGACCCCGGCCCGGTGGGCGGCGGCCAGGGCGTCCATGACCTCGGCCCCGAGGCCGGCCGCCTCGTGCGGACCGAGGGTGCCGCGCTCGCGCAGCACCGCTTCCAGGGACGGGCCGTCGACCAGCTCCATGACGATGAGCGGGCGCCCGTCGGCCTCGGCGACGTCGTGCACGGCCACGACCCCGGGATGGCGGACCCGGGCCGCCGCGCGGGCCTCGCGCTGCATCCTCCGGCGCAGATCGGCGAGTTCGGGTCCGTCGGCGTCCGCGTAGGTGCGCAGTTCCTTGACCGCGACCTCGCGGCCGAGGACCTCGTCGACGGCCCGCCAGACCACGCCCATGCCGCCGCGGCCGAGTGGTGCCACGACGCGGTAGCGGCCGGCCAGCATCCGCCCCGCCCCGTCCGCCTGCTGGTGCTCCCCCGACGTCACAACCGCCCCGTTTCCCAAGCCCGTCCGTGCGTGGCGTACAGCCTACGGGGCGGATGTGGTCGTGCCGGTCGCCGTCGGCGGCCGGCGCGGGCCCCGCTACGGGGCGGAGGCGGTCAGATCGCCGCGCCGGGGCGCCGCGAAGCCCTCCAGATCGGCCCGGGTCAGACCGGTGAGCCGGGCGGTCTCGGCGATGTCGAGGGCACCGCAGTCCAGGCCGCGCAGCAGATACCCGCTGAGCGCCTTGGCCGTGGCGGGCTCGTCCATGACGTCGCCGCCGGCACGGTTCGCGTACCGGGCGAGACGGGCCGCGGCCTGCGCGAAACCTTCACGGTAGAAGGCGAAGACGGCCGCGTAGCGGGTGGGGAGGTGGCCGGGGTGCATGTCCCAGCCCTGGTAGTAGGCGCGGGCGAGAGCGCGCCGGGTCAGTCCGTAGTGCAGCCGCCAGGCGTCGTGGACCTTCGGGGTGGGGCCGACCGGCAGGACGTTGGTCGAGCCGTCGCTGACGCGCACCCCGGTGCCCGCCGCGGCGACCTGCATGATCGCCTTGGCGTGGTCGGCGGCGGGGTGGTCGCTCGCCTGGTGGGCGGCCGAGACGCCGAGGCAGGCGCTGTAGTCGAAGGTGCCGTAGTGCAGGCCCGTGGCGCGGCCCTCGGCGGCCTGGATCATCCGGGCGACGGTGGCGGTGCCGTCGGCGGCCAGGATGGACTGGCTGGTCTCGATCTGGATCTCGAAGCCGATCCGCCCGGGTTCGAGGCCGCGCGCCTTCTCGAACTCCTCCAGGAGCCGGACCATGGCGGTGACCTGCTCGGGGTAGGTCACCTTGGGCAGGGTGAGGACCAGCCCGCCGGGCAGGCCGCCGGCCTCCGTCAGTCCGGTGAGGAAGACGTCGAGGGTGCGGATGCCCCGGTCGCGCACGGCGGCTTCCATGCACTTCACGCGGATGCCCATGTACGGGGCCGCGGTGCCGTTCGCGTACGCCTCGGCGATCAGGCGGGCCGCGCGGGCGGCCGTCTCGTCCTCCTCGGCGTCGGGGCGCGGGCCGTAGCCGTCCTCGAAGTCGACGCGGAGGTCCTCGACGGGCTCGTGCTCCAGCTTGGCGCGGACCCGGGAGTACACCGGCTCGGCGAGGTCGTCGGAGAGGCCGAGGACGGCGGCGAAGGACGCGGCGTCGGGGGCGTGTTCGTCGAGGGCGGCGAGTGCCCGGTCGCCCCAGGAGCGGACGGTGCCGGCACAGAAGGCGTCGCCGGGGACGTAGACGGTGTGGACGGGCTGGCGGGTGCCGGGGTCACCGGGGTAGCGGCGCTCCAGCTCGGCGTCGACCGGGGCGAGCCCGGCGCTGATCGCCTCGCTGACGGTGCCCGCGAGGCTCGTCGCCACCTTCTCCTGCTGGCCCTGACCCATTGCCGCAACCTCCCACTTTTCCGCTCTACGGAATCAACAATCCGTTGAATGAAGTTATCCGGGCGGCTTCCGGATGGTCAACACCGTGTCCGCGGGGCGGTCGCAGCCGCCGTCCGCGGAGCGGTCGTCGCGCCCCTCCAGTACAGCACCGCACCGCGCCCGCCCCCGTGCGCGCGCTCACGGCCCCGGGACGGCACGAGGCCCCCGGGACCGCGGTCGCGCGGTCCCGGGGGCCTCGGTGTGCCCGGGTGGTGCTCAGCCCTTGCGGGCCTTGACCTCTTCGGTCAGGGCCGGGACGACGTCGAAGAGGTCGCCGACCACGCCGTAGTCGACCAGCTCGAAGATCGGGGCCTCGGCGTCCTTGTTGATCGCCACGATCGTCTTGGAGGTCTGCATGCCCGCGCGGTGCTGGATCGCGCCGGAGATGCCGGAGGCGATGTACAGCTGCGGGGAGACCGACTTGCCGGTCTGGCCGACCTGGCTGGTGTGCGGGTACCAGCCCGCGTCCACCGCGGCACGCGAGGCGCCGACGGCCGCGCCGAGGGAGTCGGCCAGCGCCTCGATGATCGCGAAGTTCTCGGCGCCGTTGACGCCGCGGCCGCCGGAGACGACGATCGCGGCCTCGGTCAGCTCCGGACGGCCGGTCGACTCACGCGGCGTGCGCGAGGTGACCTTGGTGCCGGTGGCCTGCTCGGAGAAGGACACGGCCAGGGCCTCGACCGCGCCCGCGGCCGGGGCGGCCTCGACGGCGGCGCTGTTCGGCTTGACCGTGATGACCGCGGTGCCCCTGGAGACACGGGACTTGGTGGTGAAGGACGCGGCGAACACCGACTGGGTGGCCACCGGACCGGAGTCGCCGGCCTCCAGGTCGACGGCGTCGGTGATGAGGCCGGAGCCGAGGCGCAGCGCCAGACGCGCGGCGATCTCCTTGCCCTCGGCGGAGGACGGCACCAGCACGGCGGCGAGGGAGCCCCCGGCGGACACCGCCGCGACGGCGGCCTGGAGGGCGTCGACCTTCGGGACGACCAGGTAGTCGGCGTACTCGGCGGCCTCGTGGGTGAGGACCTTGACCGCGCCGTGCTCGGCGAGGACGGCGGCGGTTTCGGCGGCGCCGTCGCCCAGCGCGACGGCGACCGGCTCGCCGACGCGGCGGGCCAGGGTCAGCAGCTCCAGGGTGGGCTTGCGGACGGCACCGTCCACGTGGTCGACGTAGACGAGAACTTCAGCCATGGGAATGCTCTCCTGCGGATTGCGAAGTCTGAGGGGCGGAAGGGGTGGTGGGCCGGTGCCCCTAGATGAACTTCTGGCTCGCGAGGTACTCGGCGAGCTGCTTGCCGCCCTCGCCCTCGTCCTTGACGATCGTGCCGGCGGTGCGGGCCGGGCGCTCGGTCGCGGAGTCCACCGCGGTCCAGGCGCCCGCCAGGCCGACCTCCTCGGCGTCGAGCTCCAGGTCGGAGAGGTCCCAGGACTCGACCGGCTTCTTCTTGGCGGCCATGATGCCCTTGAAGGACGGGTAACGCGCCTCGCCCGACTGGTCGGTGACCGACACGACGGCCGGCAGGGACGCCTCCAGCCGCTCGGAGGCGGCGTCGCCGTCCCGGCGGCCCCTGACCGTGCCGTCCTCGACGGAGACCTCGGACAGCAGGGTGACCTGCGGGACGCCCAGGCGCTCGGCCAGCAGGGCCGGGACGACACCCATGGTGCCGTCGGTGGAGGCCATGCCGGAGATCACCAGGTCGTAGCCGGCCTTCTCGACGGCCTTGGCCAGCACCAGCGAGGTGCCCAGCGCGTCGGTGCCGTGCAGGTCGTCGTCCTCGACGTGGACCGCCTTGTCGGCGCCCATGGACAGCGCCTTGCGCAGCGCGTCCCTGGCGTCCTCGGGGCCCACCGTCAGCACGGTGATCTCCACGTCGTCGTCGGAGTTCTCGGAGATCTGCAGCGCCTGCTCGACCGCGTACTCGTCGAGCTCGGAGAGCAGACCGTCCACGTCGTCCCGGTCGACGGTCAGGTCATCGGCGAAGTGCCGGTCGCCGGTGGCGTCGGGCACGTACTTCACGGTGACAACGATCCTCAAGCTCACGCCGGCTCTCCTACTGCGTCGACATTTCTCTGCTGCCTGCCTGCAGGCAGCATAGGCGCCCCAAGCAGCCGATCCCGATCCGGGCGACCCGCGCCCCGAGTGGGATATTACTCGTCAGTACACCCAGTTCATGCCCGCTGAGCAAGCGCTTTGAACTGTGACCTTCGCAACGCAGCGTAATCGGAATCCGACGGCTCCGCAGAACCGCGGAGAGCCTGACCGGTCACACCGGCGCGGTGAGGTCAGTCACGCAGAGCCTGGAACCGGCCCTGGTGGTAGAGGAGCGGACGGCCCGGCCGGGCGGGGTCCCCGGCCAGCACCTCGGCCAGCACGACGCGGTGGTCGCCCGCGGGCACGCGCGTGACGATCCGGCAGACCATCCAGGCGAGCACGCCGTCCAGCACGGGGACGCCCTCGGGGCCCTCGCCCCACACCGTGGGCGGCCCGAAGCGGTCGGCTCCGCTGCGGGCGAAGGTGGCGGCCAGGTCCCGCTGGTGCTCGCCCAGGATGTGGACGCCGACATGGTCCGTCGCGGCCACCGCCGGCCAGCTGGAGGCGGCCGTGCCGATGCCGAAGGAGAGCATCGGGGGCTCGGCGGAGACGGAGGCGAGGGACGTCGCGGTGAAGCCGACCGGGCCTGCCGCACCCCGCGCGGTGATCACGGCCACACCGGCGGCATGGCGGCGGAAGAGGGAGCGGAGCAGATCGGGCGAGGCGGGCCGGGGGGCGCCCAGGCCGGGCGTGGCCGTCATGGAGTCGTCCTTCTGCGAGGGGAGGCGTGCGGGTCCCCGGCCGTTCACCGGGCCGGACAGCGCGCGCTCGCGGTGCGGGCCAGGTCGGCGCGGGCCCGCCCGAAGAGAAGGAGTTCCTCAGGCATACCGCCAGGCTGGCGACGGTTGTCAGGTGCAGTCAAGCCGGTTCCGGGATCTGGGAGATGACTCACCCCGGTGCTCCGGCGGCTCGGACCGCCTCGCCCAGGGCGGCGATCACGTCCGCCTTGCGGGGCCGGCCGGTGGCCCGCCGCACGACGGCCCCGTCGGCGTCCAGGACCAGCACGGTCGGCGTCCTGAGGATGTCGAGCCGGCGCACGAGGCCGAGGTTGTCCTCGGCGTCGATCTCCACATGGCTCACACCCGGGACCATCCCGGCGACCTCGCCCAGCACCCGCCGGGTGGCCCGGCAGGGCGCGCAGAAGGCGCTGGAGAACTGCACGAGGGTGGCACGCTCCCCGAGGTCCCCGCCCAGGTCGGCCGCCCCGAGCCGCTGTCCTTCGTCGCGCCCGCGCACCCTGACTCTCCCGCTCCGCCGCCGATGCGGCAATCCGTGGGCGCTCGCCGCCGCGAGCACCGCCACGCACACCACCAGTCCGGTCATCACCCTGTCCCAGCGTTCACGAGACCGCAGGGATTCCCGGCCACCGAAAGGCTTTCCGCTGCGGAACGCCTGATCCATGGACATCGACGCGAGGGTCCGCGCTTCGGGGGGCCGTGACGGCCGTGGTGCTCGCGGCCGTGCTCACCACCGGCAGCGCCCGGCTGCCCGCCCGGCAGACGCCGGCGTTCGCGCGGGGCGCGGTGGGCGGAGTGGGCCGCTCGCCGTACGGGGTGCCGTTCCGCACGGCCGTCCGGCCGCGGCTGGGACCGCCGACTGCGTTCGAGGCGCCGCAGCCGCCGCGGTTCACCCAGGCGGTCGGCCTGGTCTTGGCGGGCCTCGGACCGACCGGGTACGCGCTCGGGCCGGACCGGCTGGGACGCGCCGCCACCGGGGCCGCCCTCGCCGCCGCCTTCCTGAACGCGGTCCTCGGCCACTGCCCGGACTGCGAGATGTACCTGCCGGCACGCCGGTTGACGGCGCCCGCCGGGTAAAGACGGCTCAAAACCCCGAGGTCGATCGAGGGACGGAGTGACGAGGATCTCGCCGATACCCGGCACTTGGGCTTGGCCCCCGGCCGTTATTCGGGCACGATCTGCGACAAGCCGTAAACCTACGGCTGCGTAACTTTTCCACTGGGAACCGCCTTCCCAGGCAGAGAAGGAAGGGTCCACCCCGTCCCATGGCAGAGCTTGTCTACCGTCCCGTCGTCGGTCTCGCCCAGACGCTGTTCAAGGCGTGGGACCTCAAGATCGACTGCAAGGGGTCGGAGAACATCCCGCGCTCGGGCGGCGCTGTGCTCGTGAGCAACCACATCAGCTATCTGGACTTCGTCTTCAACGGGCTGGCGGCGCTCCCGCAGAAGCGGCTGGTGCGCTTCATGGCGAAGGAATCGGTGTTCCGGCACCGGATCTCCGGCCCGCTGATGCGCGGCATGCGGCACATCCCGGTGGACCGCGAGCAGGGCGAGACCGCCTACGCGCACGCGCTGGACTCGCTGCGCTCCGGTGAGATCGTCGGTGTCTTCCCCGAGGCCACCATCTCGCCGTCGTTCACGCTGAAGAGCTTCAAGTCCGGTGCGGCCCGGCTGGCGCAGGAAGCGGGCGTGCCGATGATCCCGATGGCCGTGTGGGGCACCCAGCGGCTGTGGACCAAGGGCCACCCGCGCAACTTCAAGCGCAGCCACATCCCGATCACCATGCGGGTCGGCGAGGCGCTGGAGGCGTCCCGGGACAAGTACGCGGGCGCGCTCACCCGGCAACTGCGCGAGCGTGTGCAGGAGTTGCTGGAGGCCGCCCAGCGTGCCTACCCCGTGCGCCCGAAGGACGCCCAGGACACCTGGTGGATGCCGGCCCATCTCGGCGGTACGGCTCCCACCCCGGAGCAGGTCCGCGCGGCGGAGGCAGGCTGACAGTCGGTCGGTCGCACGCGAGGGGTCGCACCGGGCCGGCGGGCTCCCCGCGGCCCGGTCGGCCCGCGCACGCTTCAGGAGCGCACGGTGATGCGTGCTCCCGGGCTGAACTTCTCCAGCAGCTCCACGAGTTCGGCCGCCGCCCGCTCCACCCCGGTGACGGCCGCGGGGGCCAGGCACTCCAGCAGGAAGATGCCCGAGGTGGTCTCCTCGGTGAGCCGGGTGCGCGGCCCCTGCCGCCAGTTCCAGCGCCGGCAGGTGACCCCGGCGTCGTCGCGCCAGACGACCTCGCCCGCGTCCGGGTGCTCGACGGTCTCCTCCCCGCCCGCGACGGTCACGAAGTCCTCCTCGCCGGTGGCCCGCACCAGCCGCATACCGCCCTCGATGCGGTCGAGGTCCTCGCCGCCCACCGGGATCAGGTACGCCACGCTGATGGCGTTGTAGAGGTCCACGAGGAGGTTGATCCGGGGCAGGCCCGCCTCGGACAGCGCCCTTCTCGCCAGCGCCTCCGCGGAGTTGCGGGTGCGCGAGGGCTTGGAGCCGAACGCGCCGTAGGTCTCCCGCCAGGCGGCCATGTGCGGGTCCTCGTGCACGGCCCGCCCGTCCAGGCGTACGGCGAGACGGCGGGCGGCGTCGTCCAGGAGCGCCGAACCGGCCTCGGTGGTGGGGCCGTTGACGAGGCCGTGTGCCTCGATCGCCACATGGGTGAAGCCGGGCGCGAGGGCGCGCACCTCGTCGGACACGGTCAGGGAGAGGGTCATCGCCTGCCTCACGGTGTGGTGGGGGCGGTCCCCCGCGGGTACGGCCGGTCGGGGCGGCCCTGAGGGCGCTGAGCACGGCCGGTGCGGTTCAGCATACAAGACCGGGCGGTCCAACTCGTTGGACCCGGAAGCGGCCGTGCGGGACTGCCGTTCACCGGGCGAGGAAACCCCGCGTCCGCGCCGTGCGGGGCGGGCGCGGGGCTCCGCGGCGTTCCGTCTCCGGGTGCCTACCGCGCCATCTCCTCCTTGAGGGCGGCCACGAACGCGTCCACGTCGTCCTCGGTGGTGTCGAAGGAGCACATCCAGCGCACGTCCCCGGCCGACTCGTCCCAGAAGTAGAACCGGAACCGCTTCTGCAGGCGCTCGGCCACGTCGTGCGGAAGCCGGGCGAAGACGGCGTTGGCCTGCACCGGGTGGAGGATCTCCACGCCGTGGACGGCACGCACGCCCTCGGCGAGCCGCTGGGCCATGCCGTTGGAGTGGCGGGCGTTGCGCAGCCACAGGTCCTTGGCGAGCAGCGCCTCCAACTGCACCGAGACGAAGCGCATCTTGGAGGCCAGCTGCATGGACAGCTTGCGCAGGTGCTTCATGTGGCGCACGGCGTCCTGGTTGATGACGACCACCGCCTCGCCGAACACGGCGCCGTTCTTGGTGCCGCCCAGCGAGAGGAGGTCGACGCCGACCGCGTTGGTGAACGTCCGCATGGGCACGTCCAGCGAGGCGGCGGCGTTGGCTATCCGCGAGCCGTCCAGATGCACCTTCATGCCGTGCGCGTGGGCGTGCTCGCAGATCGCGCGGATCTCGTCCGGTGTGTAGAGCGTGCCGAGTTCGGTGCTCTGGGTGATCGAGACGACCTGCGGCATCGCCCGGTGCTCGTCGTCCCAGCCGTACGCCTGCCGGTCGATCAGCTCGGGGGTGAGCTTGCCGTCCGGGGTGGGGACGGTGAGCAGCTTCAGCCCGCCGACGCGCTCCGGTGCCCCGCACTCGTCGACGTTGATGTGCGCGCTCTCGGCGCAGATCACCGCGCCCCAGCGGTCAGTGACCGCCTGGAGCGCGACGACGTTGGCGCCGGTGCCGTTGAAGACCGGGAACGCCTCGGCGCTCGCGCCGAAGTGGCCCCGCACGACCCGCTGGAGGTTCTCGGTGTAGTCGTCCTCGCCGTAGGCCACCTGGTGCCCGCCGTTGGCCAGGGCCATGGCGGCGAGCACCTCCGGGTGGACGCCGGCGTAGTTGTCGCTGGCGAAACCGCGGACGTCCGGGTCGTGGTGGCGCCGGGCATCGGTCTTCGGACGGTTCACGGCTTCTCGGTCAGCCACAGACGGTTTCCGTTCACTTCGGCTGCGGACTTCTCCCAGACACCGACGACGGCCTCGGCCAGGTCCTTGACGTCCGTGAAGCCCGCGAACTTCGCGTGGGGGCGGTCGGCTCGCATCGCCTCGTGCACCAGCGCCTTCACGACCAGGATCGCAGCCGCCGACGTCGGGCCGTCGGGGCCCCCGGCCTTGCGGAAGGCGTCGGCCAGCGCGAGCGTCCACGCCTCGGCGGCGGCCTTGGCGGCGGCGTACGAGGCGTTGCCCGCGGTCGGCCTCGTGGCACCGGCGGCGCTGATGAGCAGGTAGCGGCCGCGGTCGCTGCGCTGAAGCGGCTCGAAGAAGGCCAGCGAGGTGTGCTGCACGGTCCGGATGAGCAGCAGCTCCAGGAAGTCCCAGTCGTCGAGGCTGGTCTTGATGAAGGTCTCGCTGCCGCGCCAGCCGCCCACGAGATGGACCAGGCCGTCGACGCGGCCGAACTCCTTCTCGGTGCGCCGCGCCCAGTCCTGGGTGGACTCCAGGTCGAGCAGGTCGACCGTCTCGCCGGTGACCGCGGCGCCGCCGGAGGCGTAGCGCGCGGCGTCCACGGCCTCCGCGAGGCGCTCGGGGTCGTTGTCCGCGCCGACGACGGTCGCGCCCGCCTCGGCGAGCCGGCGCAGTGCCGCCCGGCCGGCGGGTCCGCCCGCGCCGGCCACCGCGATCACCGCACCGCTGAGTGCTCCGTTGCCCACCATGCGCCTCGCCTCCTGAGCGGCCTGATCGGCCTGATCGGCCTGAGCAGTGTTCCCTGTGTCGCGGTCGCTCACGCGGCGATCCGCTCGGCACTGTCCGCGGTGATGCCCCTGGTGGAGGCGATCACGTTCTTCAGCTTCTTGGACAGGGCCTCATAGAACATGCTCAGCGGAAACTCGTCGGGAAGCACGTCATCGACGAGTCTGCGCGGCGGCAGCGTCAGGTCCAGGGCGTCGGGACCCTTGGCCCACTTGGAGCCCGGGTGCGGGGAGAGGTAGCCGGCGACCAGCTCGTAGCCGGCGAACCAGTGGACGAGCTTCGGGCGGTCGATGCCGTCGCGGTAGAGCCGCTCGATGTCGGCGCACAGCTGGTTGGTGACCTGCGGGGCGCGGTCCCAGTCGATGTGCAGCTTGTTGTCGGTCCAGCGCACGACGTCGTGCCGGTGCAGGTGGGCGAAGAGCAGCTGGCCGCCGAGGCCATCGTAGTTGCGCACGCGCTCGCCGGTGACCGGGAAGCGGAACATGCGGTCGAGCAGCACGGCGTACTGCACGTCGCGGGCCTGCGGGACGCCGTCGGCCTGGAGCCTGACGGCCTCCCTGAAGGCGGTGAGGTCGCAGCGCAGCTCCTCCAGGCCGTACATCCAGAACGGCTGGCGCTGCTTGATCATGAACGGGTCGAACGGCAGGTCGCCGTGGCTGTGGGTGCGGTCGTGGACCATGTCCCACAGGACGAACGCCTCTTCGGTGCGCTTCTGGTCGTGGACCATGGCGGCGATGTCCTCGGGCAGTTCGAGGCCCAGGATGCCGACGGCGGCGTCGGTGACCCGGCGGAAGCGGGCGGCCTCGCGGTCGCAGAAGATGCCGCCCCAGGAGAAGCGCTCGGGCGCCTCGCGCACGGCGATGGTCTCGGGGAAGAGCACGGCCGAGTTGGTGTCGTAGCCGGCGGTGAAGTCCTCGAAGGTGATCCCGCAGAACAGCGGGTTGTCGTAGCGGGTGCGCTCCAGCTCGGCCAGCCAGTCGGGCCACACCATGCGCAGCACGACCGCTTCGAGGTTGCGGTCGGGGTTGCCGTTCTGCGTGTACATCGCGAAGACGACCAGGTGCTGGAGTCCGTCCGCGCGGTGCGCGGCGGGCTGGAAGGCCAGCAGCGAGTCGAGGAAGTCGGGCACCGCGAAGCCGCCCTCGGCCCAGCGGGCGAGGTCCTTCACCAGTGCCCGGTGGTACGCGGCGTCGTGCGGCAGCAGGGGCGAGAGCTCCTCGACCGCGCCCGCGACACGCCGGACCGCGGCCTCGGCGTCCGCACGCGGGGGTGCGCCCTCGGCCTCGAAGTCGATCGATCCGTCCTTGGACTGCCATGGCCGGATCAGTTCCACGGCATCCTTGAGCACCGGCCATGCCGGGTGCTCGACCACCCTGGTCACGGGAGGAACCTGGCCCTCCGTAGCCGCCTGCACAAGAATTTCCGTCATGTCCCATCCTCCACGGGAGAACCTCACTTAAGGACACCGTAGGCATACGAGGTTTCACCCAGCAAGAGGACAGTCGGGAAATTATCCTGCACAGACTCAAGGTCACCGAAGTTTTTCCGGTCCGACACCGGGATGGCGATTACCTCGGGCTCCCGTGGGCAGGAGAACGCCCCGCCGTCGAAAACCGGTCAATCACCGGGAGACTCGCCCACGCCAGGGTGATCACACGCGGGGCCGCCCGACCGGCGGCACCATGTCCACCGCCGCAAACCCCCGCGTACACGTGGGGTTCATCACGCGCCCAGGCCACTAGGCTGCGGCACTGCCGGGCGAACAGAGCGCTCCGGTTCGCGCGACTGCCGAGCCGCCGTCGACGGAAGCGAGTCGAACCTTGAACTTCCTCACCATCGGTCACCGCGGGGTCATGGGTGTCGAACCCGAGAACACCCTCCGGTCCTTCGTCGCCGCCCAGCAGGCCGGCCTCGATGTCATCGAACTCGATCTCCACCTCAGCAAGGACGGCGCCCTCGTCGTCATGCACGACACCGACGTGGACCGCACGACCGACGGAACCGGGGCGATCGCCGACAAGACCCTCGCGGAACTGCGCGCCCTGGACGCGGGCCGCGGCGAGCGGGTACCGGTGTTCGAGGAGGTCCTGGACGCGGTGCGCGCCCCGCTCCAGGCCGAGATCAAGGACGTCGCCGCGGCGCGCGCGCTCGCCGGGGTGATGACCGGCCGGGACCTGGTCTCCCGGGTCGAGGTGTCCTCGTTCCACGACGAGGCCGTCGCCGAGATCGCCCGCCTGGTGCCGGGTGTGCGGACCGCGCTGATCGCCGGCCGCTACGGCACCGACGTCGTGGACCGCGCCGTCGCCGTGGGCGCGGCGACCGTCTGCCTGAACATCCGCAGGCTGACCCTGGAGGTCGTGGAGCACGCCCGCAAGGCCGACCTCAGGATCATCGGCTGGGTGGTGAACACCCAGGACCATCTGCGTCTCGTCCGCGCGCTGGGACTGGACGGCGCGACCACCGACCACCCCGAGATCAAGCGCACCGGCCGCTTCACCGCCTGAGCGCGCACATCCGCCGCGTGAGCGCGCGCACCGCGCGACTCCAGGCGAAACGATCAGGCGAGCTCCTTCACCAGGAGCTCGAACCGCAGGCCCTCGCGCCGCGGGATGCCGAAACGCTCGTCGCCGTACGGGAACGGGGTGGTCCGGCCCGTACGGCGGTAGCCGCGCCGCTCGTACCAGGCGATCAGGTCCTCCCGTACGGAGATCACCGTCATGCGCATCTCGCTCACGCCCCAGGTCAGCCGGGCCTGCCGCTCCGCCTCCGCGATGATCAGCTTGCCGAGGCCGGCGCCCTGGAGGGCGGGGCTGACGGCGAACATCCCGAAGTAGGCGTGCGTACCGCGGTGCTCCAGCTGGCAGCAGGCGGCGATCCGGCCGTCGCGCTCGACCACGAGCAGCCGGCTCTCCGGCGCCCTCACCACGTCCAGCACACCCTGCGGGTCGGTGCGCTGCCCGTCGAGGATGTCCGCTTCGGTCGTCCACCCGGCCCGGCTGGAGTCCCCGCGGTAGGCCGACTCGATCAGCGCGACCAGCGCGTCCACGTCGGCGGCGGTGGCGTCGCGGTGGATGAGCGGGGCGGTGGCCTCGGGCGCGGTGGTGTCCATGGTGCGGGTCTTCCCCTCGAAGGCGCGGGTCGGGCACGGCAGAGCGTAACCCGCCACCGGGGCGCTCCCGCCTCGCCGCGGATGCGCGGGAGCGGCGCCGGGTACGGGAGCCGTGAGCGAGCCGCGAGCCGGTGGACCCTCCCGGTGGCGGCCCCTGTGCCGCGGCGGGCGTTCTCCGCGGCGCCAGGGCGTGTTTCGCCCTAGGCTCGGGCCGCATGGTGCATGTACTGAGCGGCCGGACCCTGCTGCGGCCCGCCGATCCCGAACGGTCCCGGCACTTCTACGGCGAGCAGCTCGGCCTCGCCGTCCACCGCGAGTTCGGCACGGGGCCCGAGCGCGGGACGGTCTACTTCCTGGGCGGCGGCTTCCTCGAGGTGTCGGGGCGCTCCGCGGAGCCGCCGTCCCCGGGCCTGCGGCTGTGGATGCAGGTCGAGGACGTCGCCGCCGCGCACGGGGAACTGGTGGCCAAGGGCGTCGAGATCGTCCGGCCGCCGGTCGAGGAGCCCTGGGGCCTGATCGAGATGTGGCTGGCCGACCCCGACGGGACGCCGATCGTCCTGGTGGAGGTGCCCGCCGGGCACCCCCTGCGCCACCGCCCCGGCATCTGAGGCCCGGAGCCGGTCCCCGGCGGGCGGAACGGCGCACGGCTCGGCGGGCCGGACGGGGTTCGGGACCTCGGACCCGGGGGCACGGGGTCGGGTCAGACGCGCAGTGCCCCGAGCCGGCCTTCCAGTCGGCAGAGCAACTCGCCCAGCAGGGAGGCCAGTTCGCCCTGGCGCGGAGGTTCCAGGTCGGACAGTACGGCCGTCTCGTAGGCGAGTTGCTCGGGCAGGATGCCGTCGACGAGGTCGCGCCCGGCGTCGGTGAGCCGTACATGGGCGACGCGGCGGTCCCGGGTGTCGCCGCGGCGCTCGACGAACCCCCGCTCGGAGAGCTGCTTGAGGCGTTTGGTGACGGCGGCTCCCGACGAGAAGGTCTCCCGGGCGAGTTCGCCGGGGGTGAGTTCGTGACCGGTCCGGCGCAGCGCGCCCAGCAGGTCGAACTCGGGGCGGCTGAGGCTCGCCCGGCGCAGGGGCGCGTCCTCGGCCTGCTGGAGGAGGGCGGCGCAGCGGCTGATGCGGCCGATGATCTCCATCGGCCCGGTGTCGAGGTCGGGGTGCACGGACTGCCACTGCCGGACCACGGCGGCCACCGTGTCCTGTCTCGTCCCGGTCGGCCCGCCGTTCGTCGCCGTCATGGCCGTACGCCCTCCGTCGTGTCGCTGTCCGTGCCCTGGTCCCCGTGCGGCTTCCGGCTGCGGGCCGCCCCGGCGAGCGTACGGGGTCCGCTCCGCGCGCGGCACGCGCGACCCGCTGCCCCCGGCGGCCGGGGCGCCTCCGCGCTGACCTGCCGTGCTCCGTCGCATGCCCCCCGTGTACCTCCTTGCGCTCGCTTGCGCGCCGTACGGCCCTGGGCATCGACGCAGTGTCCGGGACGTCGAGCGGGGAGGTGCGCGTGCACGGACCGGCTTCGCCCGGCTGGCTGCTGGTCGCGCTGTGCGCGGTGAGCGGCGCCTACTGCCTGCTGCGCATGCGCAGTCCCGTCGAGGAGCAGCGCCGTACCGCGGGCGGCGAGGCGCTGATGGGCTTCGGCATGGCCGCGATGGCCGTGCCCGCCGCGGTGTTCACCCCGCCGCCCTGGGCCTGGCACGGCTACGCGGTGGTGTTCGGGGCGGCCGCCCTGCACGCCCTGTGGTCGGGGCGGGCGGGCGCGCGCCATCCGCACCACCTGGTGGGGACCGCCGCCATGGTCTACATGTCCCTCGCCATGAGCGGCCCTCCCGGCGGTCACGGCGCCTCGGGCGTCCCCCTCGTGACGGGCGTCCTGCTGGCGTACTTCACCGGCTACGTGCTGGTGTCCGGGGTCCGGCTGGTGCCGGTGGCCGCGGGCGGCGCCGGGGCCGGGGCGGGGGTCGCCTGGGGCGATCGCCCGGAGCTGGCGCGGGTGTGCCGGCTGTCGATGGGGATCGCCATGGTCGCGATGCTGCTCACGCTCTGAGGAGGCGTCCCGGGGCGGACCGTGGTCTGCGTCACTTGGCCGCACCGCCCGTACCCCTGGGCGGTGCGCCGCTCATAGGGTGAGGCCCATGATGGTCCCCGCGGCACTGCTGCTGCTCGCCGCCCTGACCGCCGTCGTCGCCCCCCGTCTGCTCACGCGTGCCGACTGGCCCGACCGTGAACCGGTGGTGGCCCTGTGGGCGTGGCAGTGCGTGGTCGCCGCGGTGCTGCTGAGCTGCGCGCTGTCGATGACGCTCAGCGCGGCGGCCGCCTGGGAGGCGGTGCGCGGGCATGTCTTCGCGCCCGCGCCGCGTGCCGTCGTGGAGGCGTACGCCCTCGGGATGGGCGGGCCGTGGGCGGCGGCGACGGCGGTGACACTCGCGTGCGGCGGCCTGTGGACCGTGGCCATGCTGGTGCGCGAGGTGGCCCGCGCACGCACCCGGCGGTGCCGTCGCCGCGCCGAACTCCTGCTGCGGGCGCCGCTGTTGCCCGGCGAGGCGGCGGGCGACGAGCGACTGGTCATCCTGGAGGGCGAGCGCGCGCAGGCCGGTCTGCTGCCCGGTGCCGCGCCCCGGCTCGTCGTCACCACCGGCGCCCTGCGGCGGCTCAAGGGGCGCCGGCTGGACGCCGTCCTCGCCCATGAGCAGGGGCACGCGCGCGCCCGGCACGACTGGCTGCTGCACTGCTCGGGCGCGCTCGCGGGCGGCTTCCCGCAGGTGCCGGTGTTCGCGGCGTTCCGCGACGAGATGCACCGGCTGGTGGAACTCGCCGCCGACGACATGGCCTCGCGCCGTTTCGGCCGCCTCACGACCGCGCTCGCCCTGGTCGAACTCAACGAGGAGCGGGGCGTGTTCGGGCCCGCCCCCACCCCGCAGGCGCAGGTGCCGCAGCGGGTGAACCGGCTGCTGACCCCGGCGGACCGGCTCACGGCCGGCCGCCGGCTGCGGCTGACGGCGGCCGCGGCGCTGGTGCCGGTGGTGCCGCTGCTGGTCGCGTTCGTGCCGGGCCTGCGGGCCCTGGGATGACCGGGTACCGGTGGGGGTACCCGCCAGGGGTACCCGTAGGGTTGTGGTGGCCCCCATCGCGGCGCCGGGCCCGCGCCCGCGTGGGGCCCGCCCCGGGTACCGGCCTCTCACCCCACGATTCGGCGAGGATCACTTCATGCGCACCCAGTCCGTGACATCCCCGCCCAGTCCCCCGGCGGAGCGCCGATACCTCCGCTGGACGGGCGGGCTGGCCCTCGCCTCCCTCGTGCTGCTCGTCCTCGTGGCGGTGCGCTGGAGCCCGCTGATGAGCCTGGACGGCGACATCGCGAACACGACGCACGGCTGGGCGGTCGACGAACGCGGCGTCACCCAGGTGATGCGCATCCTGACGGACTGGGTCTGGGACCCCTGGACGATGCGGATCGCGACGTTCGCGGCGGCTATCTGGCTGGCGTGGCGCAAGGCGGCGCGCTGGACGGCCCTGTGGCTCCTGGCCGCGTCCTGGCTCGCCACGGGCCTTCAGCAGATCATGAAGGCGCTCGTCGACCGCGCCCGGCCGGTCTGGCCGGACCCCGTCGACTCCGCGAACTTCGCCGCCTACCCCTCCGGCCACGCCATGGTGGCGACGGTGGTGTGCGGTCTGCTGCTGTGGCTCGCGCACCACTACGGCGTGCGGGGCGCCTGGTGGCGTACGGCCGTGGTGGTGGCGGTGGTCTCCGCGGCCGGGGCCGGCCTCACCCGGGTGTGGCTGGGGGTCCACTGGCTCTCGGACGTCGTCGGCGGCTGGCTGCTGGGCGTGCTGTTCGTGCTGCTGGCGGTCCGGGTCCATGAGCGCCTGTGGCCCGGGGAGGGCGCCGCGGCCCGCGCCGGGGCGGACGACGATCCTCCGGCGCGGGGGTCCTCGACCCCGTAGACTCCGGCCATGACCGCGGTTCTGTTTGATTTCTCCGGAACGCTCTTCCGTGTCGAGTCCACCGAGGCATGGCTGCGCGGCGCACTCGCCGAGCTGGGACTGGAGCCGCCCGAGGCCGAGGTGGCGCGGACGGCGCGGGAGCTGGAGGCGATGGGGGCGCAGCCCGGCGGGGCCCGTCCCAGCCGGCTGCCCGAGGACGTCGCCGGTGTCTGGGGAGTCCGGGACACGAGCGCCGAGCTGCACCGCGCGGCCTACACCGCGCTGTCCCGGCACGTCCCGCTGCCCGAGGACCGGTTGCACGACGCCTTGTACGAGCGGCACATGACACCGGGCGCGTGGCTGCCCTACCCCGACGCGGCCGAGGTGCTGGGGACCCTGCGCGAGCGCGGCGTGGGGGTCGCCGTGGTCAGCAACATCGGGTGGGACCTGCGCCCGGTGTTCCGCGCACACGGCCTGGACGCCTGGGTGGACGCCTATGTGCTGTCGTACGAGCACGGCGTGCAGAAGCCCGATCCCCGGCTGTTCGCGGCGGCCTGCGAGGCGCTGGGCGCGCGTCCGCGGGACGTCGTCATGGTCGGTGACAACCGGCACGCGGACGGCGGCGCGGCGGCGATCGGCTGCACCGTGCACTTCGTGGACCACCTTCCGGCGGCCGAGCGGCCCGACGCGCTGCGGCCGGTGCTGGAGCTGGTCGGCGGCACGGCGCGCGGGTGACGCGGCTGCGTGCGGCGCTCCCCTGAGGGGGCCGGGCCCGCCCCGGACGATCCCCCGCGTCGCCCGGGGCGGACGACAGTCCCGGCCGGGCCGTGAGACGGCCGGGCCAGGATGCGTTGAGTATAGTTGGCTGGCAGCCAGTCAACGCAGGAGTCCAGCATGTCCCCGCGCAGCGCGTCGGTCAATGAAGAGTTGCGCCGACGTTCCCGGGAGCGGCTTCTGCAGGCGGCGGTGGAGCTGGTGGGCGAGCACGGTTACGACGCGACGACCCTGGGCGACATCGCCGACCGGGCCGGTTCGGCCCGCGGACTGGTGTCGTACTACTTCCCCGGCAAGCGGCAGCTGGTGCAGTCCGCGGTGCACCGGCTGATGCACCGCACGCTGGAGGAGGCGCTGGAGCGCGAGCCGCGCACCGGGGACGGCCGTGAGCGGATGGCGCGGGCCGTCGACGCGATCCTGGGCCTGGCCCGGGACCGGCCGGTGCTGATGCGCCAGCACATGGCGGGCATCCTGGAGGCCGAGGGTCTGGTGCAGTGTCCGGAGCAGCGGCGGCTGGCCGAGCTGCTGCGGGAGGTGTGCGCCGGACGGGGTTCCTCGGACCTCGACACCGACTACCCGATGCTGCGCGCGCTGCTGATGGGCGCGGTGTACGCGGCGCTGGTGCCCGGGGTGCCCATGCAGGTGCCGGTGCTGCGGGCCGAGCTGTTCAAGCGCTACCGGCTCGACTGGGAGATGGGCGTCCCGCCGGACGCGGCGCCCGGCGGGACGGGTGACACGGATCTGTCGCGGTTCTTCGCCACCGGTTCCTCCTCCGGCGGCGCGCAGG
This sequence comes from Streptomyces zinciresistens K42, assembly GCF_000225525.1. Classification (GTDB taxonomy): domain Bacteria; phylum Actinomycetota; class Actinomycetes; order Streptomycetales; family Streptomycetaceae; genus Streptomyces; species Streptomyces zinciresistens. The sequence goes on from NZ_AGBF01000118.1 coordinate 18,797, forward strand.
ATCAGTCGACGTAGTCGCGGTAGTCGGGCTGCGTCTGGACGTTGAGTTCGCGCAGCCTGACCCAGCGGGCGGGGTCGGTGCGCCGGTCGTCGACCTTCAGGACGTCGAAGCCCCTGGCCATCTCGTTGGAGTAGATGTAGCCGTTGTAGTAGTACGCCGACCAGGTGCCGCCCGCCCTGATGACGTCGGTGGACAGCGGGCCGCGGTCGAAGTAGCCGATCTCCCTGGGCCTGCTGGAGTCGGTGAAGTCCCAGACGGACACGCCGCCCTGGTACCAGGACTGGACCATGATGTCCCTGCCCGGGACGGGGATCAGCGAGCCGTTGTGGGCGACGCAGTTCTCGGTGTCCGCCTGGTAGCGGGGGATCTTGAAGTAGCTGCGGAAGACGAGTTTGCGCCGGTCGCCCTTGCCGACGATGTCGTAGATGCCGTCGGCGCCGCGGTCCGGGCCGATCGCCGCGTTGCAGGTGGCACCGCCGCCGCCGCCGAGTTCGTCGGTGAAGACGACCTTGTTCGCGCGCTGGTTGAAGGTCGCCGAGTGCCAGAAGGCGAAGTTGACGTCGTCCCGCACCCGGTCGATGACCTTCGGCCGTTCCGGATCCTTGATCGACAGCAGGATGCCGTCGCCCATGCAGGCTCCCGCGGCCAGGTCCTGCTCCGGCAGCACGGTGATGTCGTGGCAGCCGGTGGTCTTGCGGATGCCGTTGGGCTGGCCGGGGTTGCCGCCGCCGTCCGGTCCCTCACCGGGGAAGAGCACCGGGAAGCTGACGACCGCCGCCTTCTCCGGCGCGTCGCGCGGGACCTTGATCACGGAGATGCCGTCGTGCGGGGGCTGGCAGTCCGGGTAGGAGGCGTCCGGTGAGTAGGAGGAGACGTAGATGTAGACGTTCTTGCGCTGGGGGACGAGCGTGTGGGTGTGCGAACCGCAGGCGGTCTCGACGGCGGCGACGTACTGGGGATTGCGCTTGTCGCTGATGTCGAAGACCTTCATGCCCTCCCACGAGGACTTCTCGGTCACGGGCTGGGTGGTGCTGTTGCAACTGCTGTCGCTGCGCGAGGAGTCGGTGGACAGGAACAGCAGGTTGCCGGAGACGGAGATGTCGTTCTGCGAGCCGGGGCACAGGACCTGCGCGACGGTCTTCGGGGACCGGGGGTTGCTGATGTCGTAGACGGTGAAGCCGTCGTAGTTGCCGGCGAAGGCGTACTTGCCCTGGAACGCCAGGTCCGAATTGGTGCCCTGGAGCGCGTCCTTGGGGATCTGGGCGACGGGCTCGACGTTGGCGGAGTGCACGACCTCGTCCTGGCCGGGTATCTCCCCGTTCTTCAGGGCCTTGCCCACCTCGGCCCTGGTGCTGCCGGAGACCTCCTGCTCCGCGACGGGCCCGTCCCCCGGGTCGGGGGTCGCGGTGGCCGGCTGCGCGGTGAGCAGCGCGGCCAGGAGACCGGCGGCTGCCGCCGCAACTCCCAGGCGTCTGCGTCGTGTTCGGGGGCTGTTGAACAGGATCACTGTTTCCTCCCTTGTTCCGCTCGCACGGGAACGGTTCACGCACGCCCGAGTATCGTCTTAGTCATGCACATATCAACAGGGGGCAAGGGACATGTGACGCCGCCGTCGCGCCGGACGCCCGTGCTGGCTGCCGCGCTCGTGCTGGCCGTACTCGCGCTCGGCGGCTGCGACAGCGGCCCGGACGCCAAGTCGCGGGAGAGGAGCGGGTCTTCGGTGATCGTGCCGGGCAAGCCCGGCGAGCCCAACCGGGTGATGCCGGCCAAGGAGGCGATCGAGCAGCGCGCCGAGAACGACTCCCCCAACGCGGCGGACGTCTCCTACGCGCAAATGATGATCATGCACCACGGCCAGGCCCTGCGGATGACCGAACTCGCCCCGGACCGGGCGGGTTCGGCGAAGGTGAAGAAGCTCGCCGCGCGGATCGCCGCCGCGCAGGGCCCGGAGATCGACGCCATGAAGGGATGGCTCCGGTCCCAGGGCAAGAGCGCGGCGGGCGGGAGGGCACACGCCTCGATGCCCGGCATGGCGACCGAGGCGCAGTTGCGGGCGCTGCGCGACGCGCGCGGGGCGGCGTTCGACCGGCTCTTCCTGAAGCTGATGATCACCCATCACGGCGGGGCGATCACGATGGCCACCGACGTGAAGGGACGGGGCAACAACATCCGCGTCGAGGAGATGGCCGACGAGGCGATCTCGCAGCAGTCGGCGGAGATCAGGCGGATGCAGGACATGCTCTGACGGCCCCCGGCGGGGGCAGGACCGCGCGAGGGGCGGGCTCAGCGGCGGGCGCGGCGCGGCGAGAGGAATCCCGCGTCGCGCGCCTGCCCGATCAGACGCAGGGATCCGCGGCGGCTGTGGCCCGTCGCGTCCATCACCGCGAGGACGGGGTCCGCGCCCCGCGCCTGGGCCGAGCGGTACTCCCGCGCCACCA
>NZ_AGBF01000117.1 GCF_000225525.1 Streptomyces zinciresistens K42
GGTGCAGGCCGGGCGGGCGGCGGTGGCCGGGCGGGCCCGTACCGGTCCTGGAGAACGAGGGCCGCTCCAGCGCGTGGTGGCCCCGGCGCGCGGCCAGCACGTCGGCCGGGCCCGTACCGGTCCTGGAGAACGAGGGCCGCTCCAGCGCGTGGTGGCCCCGGCGCGCGGCCAGCACGTCGGCCGGGCCCGCTCGGCGGCGCCCGCGGGCGGGTACCGCGGGACCCGCCCGCCGCGGGGCGGGTTCGGCGGGGTCAGGCGACCGGGAGGACCAGCCCCGGGGCGGTGCGCTGCATCCGCAGGGCGTCGATGGACTCGGCGAGCAGTTCGTACTCGGTGGTCTCGTCGCTCACGGCGAGCCTGACCAGCTGTCCGGCCGCCAACTCGTCGGCCACCCGCTCCTGCTGGACGAGGTCACCGCACCAGGCGCGCAGCGCGGCGGGGACGTCGGGCGCGGTGTCGGCGACCGGGACGAGCGCCCTCGGGGGAAAGTGCTCGGCCTCCGGTCGCGGGTCTAATCGCTCGGCCATCCAGGAAGCCCGGTCCCGCAGCCACCACAGGGCGAGCGGGAGGGTGGGCGCCCGGTAGGTGCCCAGGGGGACCCCGATGCGCCGTCCGCCGCAGACGCCGTACGCGGTGACATGGCAAAGGAACTCGTCGTGCATGTGGCCTCCCCCGTGCTGCCGTGTTCGCCTGTCGGCGGACCTCGCTTTCCCTGCGGCTCGTGAGCGGTGTGTAAGGGCGCCGTCGCCCCATGTGAAGCACCCTCGTAGTTGAGTATGTTCACTACTGAAACACTGTCACCATGACTTTCCGGCCACTCTCCTGGCATATTCACGGGGTTCGATGGCCGAATCATGACGGGTGGGAGTAAACCTCTGAGGAGGGCCGGGCGGGCGTGCGCGGGCGTGCGCGCGCCCCGTGCCGGACGGGCGCGGCCGCCCTGGCCGTCCGCCGCGACCGGGGCCCGGTGGCTGAGCAGCGACGACAGCCCCGTCCGAGGCCGTTAGGGCGGGTCCGCCGGGGGGAGCGGGCCGCGCTGACGCGCTCCGGTCGCGCTTCGGGGTCTGGAGGATCGCGGAGCCGGGCGCACGCGGCGCGGCGTGCGCGGGCGGCGGAACCGGTCAGCGGGGCCGCCGGACCCCGGGTCCGAAAAACCCGGGTGCCGGCCGCGGGAGGGGCCGGACCCGGGTCGTACGGCCGGGGTCCGCGCACCCCGGGCCGGGCGGTCAGCCCTTGATCACGGCGTCGATACGGGCCAGTTCCCCGGCGTCGAAGCCGAGGTTGCCGATCGCGGCGACGCTGTCCTCGATCTGCCGGGCGCTGCTCGCCCCGACCAGCGCCGAGGTGACCCGCCCGCCGCGCAGCACCCAGGACAGGGCCATCTGCGCCAGGCTCTGGCCGCGCGCCCCGGCGATCTCGTCGAGCGCGCGCAGCTTGGCGACGAGGTCCTCGGTGATGGCGTCGGACTTCAGGAAGGGGCTGTCGCCGGCGGCGCGCGAGCCCTCCGGGATGCCGTCCAGGTAGCGGCCGGTCAGCACGCCCTGCTCCAGCGGGGAGTAGACGATCGAGCCCACCTGGAGCTCGTCCAGGGTGTCGAGCAGGCCCTGGTCCTCGGGACGGCGGTCCAGCATCGAGTAGCGGGGCTGGTGGATCAGCAGCGGGGTGCCCAGCTCGCCCAGGATGCGGGCGGCCTCGCGGGTCTGCTCGGCCGAGTAGTTCGAGACGCCGACGTACAGCGCCTTGCCCTGCTGCACCGCCGTGTGCAGGGCGCCCATCGTCTCCTCCAGCGGAGTGTCCGGGTCGAAGCGGTGCGAGTAGAAGACGTCGACGTGGTCGAGGCCCATCCGCGTGAGGCTCTGGTCGAGCGAGGACAGCATGTACTTGCGCGAGCCCCACTCGCCGTAGGGGCCCGGCCACATCAGGTAGCCCGCCTTGGTCGAGATGATCATCTCGTCCCGGTAGGGCGCGAGGTCGGCCTTGAGCGCCTCGCCGAACGCGGACTCGGCGGCGCCGGGCGGCGGGCCGTAGTTGTTGGCCAGGTCGAAGTGGGTGACCCCGAGGTCGAAGGCGCGGCGCAGGATGGCGCGCTGCGTCTCGACCGTGCGGTCGGGTCCGAAGTTGTGCCACAGGCCGAGCGACAGCGCGGGGAGCCTGAGGCCGCTGCGTCCGGTGCGCCGGTAGGGCATGTCCGCGTAGCGGTCGGGGTGTGCGGTGTACAACGCGACTCCAGAGGGGTTGGCACAGGAGGAACGGTTCCGGGGTGAGCCGGGGGTGTGGTCACCGTCCACTCTGTCGCGACCTGCGGGCAGTGGTCCAACAGGTAAATCTGATGGGATTCAGCGGCTACGCTGCTCAATCATGGAACTGCGCCATCTCCAGCACTTCGTGGCCGTCGCCGAGGACCAGCACTTCACCCGGGCGGCCGAGCGCCTGCTGGTGTCCCAGTCCGGCCTGTCGGCGTCGATCCGGGCGCTGGAGCGGGAGTTGCAGACGCCGCTGTTCGTCCGCACGACCCGGCGGGTGACCCTCACCCCGGCCGGCCGCGCCCTGCTGGGCGAGGCGGAGCGGGTCCTGGCGCAGGTGCGGGCGGCGCACGAGGCGGTGGCGGCGGTGCAGGGCGTGCTGCGCGGCATGCTGGCGCTCGGCTCGGAGCAGTGCGTCGCCGGGGTGAACGTGGCGAGGCTGCTGGCGGCGTTCCGCAGGGAGCATCCCGACGTGGAGATCTGCCTGCGCCAGGCCGGTTCCGGGGCGCTGGCGGAGGAGATCGCGGGCGGCCGCCTGGATCTGGCCTTCGCCGTGCGGACCGCGCGGGAGGACCTGGAGCAGTTGCGGGCGGTGCCGCTGACCGCCGAGCCGATGACGCTGCTGTGCCATCCGAGTCACGCCCTCGCGCGGGCCGGTGCCGCGGTGACGCCGGAGGACCTGGGCGGGGAGGTCTTCGTCGACTTCCACCCGGACTGGGGGCCGCGGCGGGCCACCGACGCGGTGTTCGCGGCCGCGGGGGTCCGCCGGACCGTGGCCCTGGAGGTCAACGACGTGCACAGCCTGCTGGACCTGGTGGACGAGAACCTCGGCGTGGCCTGCGTGCCCCGGCACTTCCGGCACAAGCGCCCCGCGCTGACCGCGCTGCCGGTCGAGGGCGCGGGCGACACCGTCTACGAGACGGTCGCGCTGCTGCCGGCCGCCCAGGCCACGAGCCCGGCGGCCCGTGCCCTGATGGCGCTGCTGGAGAGCGAAGGCGCCTGAGCGGGCGATGCGCGAGGGTGGAGCCATGCATGCCAAGGACATCCTCATCGAGGGGTACCAGCGCGTCAGGGAAGAGGTCCACGCCGCGGTCGGGGGCCTCGGCCCGGACGAGCTGGCCGCCCGCCCCTCCCCCGACGCCAACTCCGTCGCCTGGCTGATCTGGCACCTCACCCGGGTCCAGGACGACCATGTGGCCGACGCCTTCGGCCTCGACCAGGTGTGGCCGGCGCAGGACTGGCAGCGGGCGTTCGCGCTGGACCTGCCCCGCCACGACACCGGGTACGGCCACACCGCGGGCGAGGCCGCCAAGGTCACCGTCGCCTCCGGCGCGCTGCTGACCGGCTACCACGACGCCGTCCACGCCCAGACCCTCGGCGTGCTGCGCGCGCTGGCCGCCAGGGATCTGGAGCGGGTCGTGGACGAGCGGTGGGACCCGCCGGTCACGCTGGGCGTGCGCCTGGTCAGCGTCCTGTCCGACGATCTCCAGCACGTCGGACAGGCCGCCTACGCGCGGGGACTGCTCGGCCTCGGCTGAGTCCCGCCGCGCGGGGAGGTACGGGCCCCGGGTGGCGTACGCCGGGCACGGCGGGGTGCCGCCGGCTCAGAGCGCCGCCGCGTACCCCGGCAGCACGACGTCCTCGATGAGGGCGGTGCGCTCGTCGAACGGGATGAACGCGCTCTTCAGGGCGTTCACCGTGACCGTGCGCAGGTCTTCGACGCCCCAGCCGGCCTGCTCGACCAGCAAGGACATCTCGCGGGTCATCGTCGTGCCGGAGACCAGGCGGTTGTCGGTGTTGAGGGTGACCCGGAAGCCCAGTTCCCGCAGGGCCGTGACGGGGTGCTCGGCGATCGAGGAGGCCGCGCCGGTCTGGAGGTTGGAGGTCGGGCACATCTCCAGCGCGATCCGCCGGTCGCGCACCCAGCCGGCCAGCCGGCCGAGCTTGCCGTCGACGATGTCGTCGGTGATGCGCACGCCGTGGCCGATGCGCTGGGCGCCGCACACCTGGACGGCCTGGTGGATGCTGGGCAGGCCGTGCGCCTCGCCGGCGTGGATGGTGAAGGGCACGTTCTCGCGGCGCAGGTGCGCGAAGGCGTCGAGGTGGTCGGCGGGCGGGAAGCCGTCCTCGGCCCCGGCGATGTCGAAGCCGACGACCCCGGCGTCGCGGAAGGCCACGGCCAGGTCGGCCGCCTCGCGCACCCGGTCGAACATCCGCATCCCGCACAGCAGGGTGCCGACCCGCACCGGGGTGCCCGCGGCGGCGGCCTTCGCCATCCCGGCGGCGAGCCCTTCCTGGACGGTCTCGACGACCTCGGCGAGGGTCAGTCCGCCGTCGGTGTTCAGCTCCGGCGCGTAGCGCACCTCGCCGTACACGACGCCGTCGGCCGCGAGGTCGAGGACGTACTCCTCGGCCGCCCGCAGCAGGCCCTCGCGGGTCTGCAGCACGGCGAGGGTGTGCGCGAAGGTCGCTATGTAGCGGACCAGGTCACCGGAGTTGGCGGCCTCGTAGTACCAGGCGGCGAGCTCGTCGGGGTCGGTGGTGGGCAGGGTGTGGCCGGCCTCACCGGCGAGCTCCACCAGCGTGGCGGGGCGCAGGCCCCCGTCGAGGTGGTCGTGCAGGACGGCCTTGGGGAGGCGGCGGATCAGAGCGGCGTCTATGCGCGTAGCGGTCATGGTGCGGCTTTCCTCGGGCGGGCGGTGCGAAGCGCGGGTGCGGGGGATTCGGGAGCGGCCCCGGGCCGGGAGGGAGGCGGGCGGGGCCGGTCAGGCCGCCGGCTGGAGCAGGTCCCAGCGGTTGCCGTACAGGTCCTGGAAGACGGCCACCGTGCCGTAGGGCTCGTGGCGCGGCTCTTCCAGGAAGGTCACCCCGGCCGCCCGCATCCGGGCGTGGTCGCGGGCGAAGTCGTCGGTGTGCAGGAAGAACCCGACCCGTCCGCCGGTCTGGTCGCCGATCCGGGCGCGCTGGCCGTCGTCCTTGGCGCGGGCCAGCACCAGCGCGGTGCCCTCGTCGCCGGCCCGGACGACGACCCAGCGGGAGCCGTCCGGGCGCGGGGCGTCCTCGACGAGCCGGAATCCGAGGGCCTCGGTGTAGAAGCGGATCGCCTCGTCGTAGTCGCCGACGACAAGGGTGACCAGGGCGATGCGTCTCATCGGAGCCTTCCGGGACAGGTGGTTTGACGGAGGAGGTTATACGTAAAACTCCTTCGGCGCCAGTCATTGCGTGCCGCTTCGCCCGGTGGTGGCCGGGTGGGCCGGTCCGCCCCGGCCGGTCAGCCGGTCCGCGCCGCGTCGAGCAGCGCCAGCTCCGCCGGGCGCAGCCGCAGGCCGCCGGCGGCGACGTTCTCGGCGAGGTGGTCCGGGTCACCGGTCCCGGGGATGGCGAGCACGTGGGGGCCCTGGTGCAGGGTCCAGGCGAGCCGTATCTGGGCGGGGGTCGCGCCGTGGGTGCGGGCGACGGCGCGGACCGCCTCGCCGTGCGCGGTGGTCGCGCCCCGCTCCCCCGCGTCACCGGCCACCGCGTAGAACGGTACGAAGGCGATGCCCTGTTCGCCGCAGCGGCGCAGCAGTTCGTCGGCCTCCGGGTCGGGCCGGTCGAGCGCGTACCGGTTCTGGACGCTCACCACGGGCGCGATGGCCTGGGCCTCGGTGAGGTGGCGGGGCTCCACCGCGGAGATGCCGAGGTGCCGGACGAGACCGGCCCGGCGCAACTCGGCCAGGGCGCCGAAGTGCTCGGCGATCGAGTCCTGCCGCATCCGGCGCAGGTACACCAGGTCGAGGTGATCGCGGCCGAGCTGTCGCAGGTTCTCCTCGACGTGGGCGCGCAGTTGGTCGGGGCGGGCGGCGGTGCCCCACCGGCCGTCGTACGCGCGGTGGGGGCCGACCTTCGTGGCGATGACGAGGTCGCCGGGGCAGGGTGCCAGTGCGCTGTTGATGAGTTCGTTGGCGGAGCGCAGGGCGGAGAAGTAGAACGCGGCCGTGTCGATGTGGTCGACGCCGAGTTCGACCGCCCTGCGCAGGACGGCGATCGAGCGGGCCCGGTCGCTCGGGGCGCCGTGGTGGAAGGGGGCGCTGCCGGTGAGCCGCATCGCTCCGAGGCCGACGCGGCCCACGGGCAGGTCGCCGAGCCGCCAGGTGCCCGCGGCGTGTGCGGTGAGCGTCTCCGAGGTCATCGGCGGAGTGTCGCACACGCCCCGGGCACCGCGGCGCTCAGCAGGAGAGGTTGGCGCCGGGGGAGACCCCGAGGACGGAGGTGAAGCGCTGGTAGGCGTCGATGCGGCTCTGCACCTGCGCGGGGTTCTTCCCGTCGCATTCCAGGGAGCCGTTGATGGAGCGGATGGTCTGGCCGAAGCCGGCCTGGTTGACCATGGCGTTGTGGGGGGTCATGGTGCCGGGGCCGTTCTGGGTGTTCCAGTACCACAGGCCGGTCTTCCAGGCGACGTCCGACTCGTTCTGCACCCGCCAGGGGTTGTTGAGCAGGTCGATGCCGAGGGCGTCGCCGGCCGCCTTGTAGTTGAAGTTCCAGGAGAGCTGGATCGGACCGCGCCCGTAGTAGGCGGACTGCCCGGCCGGGCAGCCGTAGGGCTGGTTGCGGTCGCAGTAGTTCGGGTAGTTGGCGGTGTTCTGCTCGACGACGTGGACGAGTCCGCCGGTCTCGTGGTTGACGTTGGCGAGGAAGGCGGCGGCCTCCTGCTTCTTCACCGTGTCGCTGCCGGTGTTGGCGAAGCCGGGGTAGGCGCTCAGCGCGGCGGTCAGCCCGCTGTAGGTGTAGAACGCGTTCCGGTTCGGGAACATCTGGTTGAACTGGGCCTCGCTCACCACGAAACCGGCGGCGGACGCGCTCGGGGCGGGCTGGAGCAGCAGCGCTGCGCTGCCCAGGGCCAGGGAGGACACGAGTGCGGCGGTACGGCGCCTCGACACAGGACCAACTCCTTCGCGGAGCACGGCCGCTCCCGGCCAAGGGCAGCGTGGGGGCGGGCCTTGTGCGCACGCGCCGACTGTGTCGGCCACGGCGTGGGGGCGGCCGTGGTGGGGGGTTTGGCCATCCACTCAACAGTCTTGGTATGTACCAGTCAAGGGTGTAGACCAGGCCGAGAAGGGGCGATCGGAGTCCGTGCAGGTCAACGACCCTGCCCGGCAACGGAGTCGGAGGGAGCGGCAACCCAGCCGGGGCCAACCCGGCGGCTCCCGCCGCAAGGTGCCGCCGGGTCGTCGCGCCGGCTGAGGGTCCTTCACCCGGTCTCCGGCGTACGGTGACCGCGGCCGTGGCGGCGCGCTCGCCCCCGCTCGCCCCCGCTCGCCCCCGGCGCAGCGCCCGGGACCGGCGCGCGACACACGCGGTCGCGGGCGCCGCGCCGGTTCGGCCCCTCCCCCGGCGGGAATTGCGTGCATGACCGACTCGACGACCGACTCGATGTCCTACTCCACGACCGACGCGGACCGCCCCCTCGTCACCCGGGCCAGGCGTCCGGCCCGGGACCTGCTCGCCCCGCAGGCCGCACGCGTCGACCAGGAAGGCATCCCCCCGGGCCACCTCGACGCGATCAAGGAGTCGGGGCTGCCCGGGGTGAACGCGCCCGCGGCGTACGGCGGTTGGGCGGCCCCCCGCCGCGGTGGCCCGGCGAACGGCGGAGATCCTGGCGGGCGCGTGCCGCTCGGCGTGGTGCGTGCGGACCCGGCACCGCACGCCCGTCGCGACGCCGGCCGCGGGCGAAGGGGCCGTACGGGAGCGGCCGCTGGGTCCGCCGGCGCGCGGCGAGCCGCTGCCGGGTGTGGCGTACGCGCAGGTGCGGGCGTATCCGCGCACTCCGGTGCGGGGCACGCGTGAGCGCGGCGGACGGCGGTTCGAGGGAACGGTGTCCCTGGCTTTGTTCACGGCTTGTGAAGCACGTGGTTCACGGGTTGGGGAAGCACCCGGATCCACGGCCGGGTGATGTTCACGCGTACTGAATTCACCGGGGTTCCCGCCAGGGCGGCATCAGGATGCTCTTGGTGAAAGGTCCTGGCCATGCCACAGATGCCGAAGGTCGAGCTGTACGCGGCGATCCGCCGCGACCACCGCGGCGGTACGGAGATCCGGGAGATCGAGCGCAAGCACAACGTGTCGTGGCGGACGGTCCGTGAGGCAGTCGACCTGGCCCGGCCGGAACCGGGGAAGCAGTTGCCGCCCCGCCCGGCCGGACTGGGTCCGTACGAGCCGCTCGTCGACGAAACGCCGAGGGGGGATCTGGACGCGCCGCACGAGCAGTGGTGCGTATCGCGTGGTCGAGGTCAACTGTGTGCTGAGCGTCCGACAGCGGCCAGGAACCGCCGTGTGCCATACGGTCAACGGACCCTGGCCGGGGAGACGGGTGTGGTCGGCGGCGAGGACCTGACCACGGGTGGCCGAGGAGATCAGTAGCCGTAGACCATCTTGTAGGCGACCTCGGGGAGGAACTGGCCGGCCACCGAACCGGCTCCTACGCCGCAGTTGCCGTCGGACTCACCCGGGGTCTTGATCCACAGGAGCATCTCGGCGCCGCCGCCCATCTGGGGTGGCGCGCCCGTCCTGCGGCCGGCGGGGTTGCACCATGCGCCGTTCGAGCCGTTGCCGTTGCGGCTGGTGTCCACGACGAACGGCTTGGTGTATCCGCTGGTCGAACCCAGCGCGGCGTTGACCGCGTTGGCGTAGGTGGTGTTCTGTGCAGTGGTGTAGTAGTTGGAGACGTTCAGCGAGAAGCCGTGGGCACGGCTGAGGCCCGCGGCGTTCAGGCTCGCGGCCATCTCGGGGGCGCTGCGCCAGCCCGGGTTGCCTGCGTCGAGGTAGACCCAGGTGTTGGGGGCCTTCTGGTTGAACTGCGTGATCGCGTTGTTGAGAAGGGTGTTGCGTTCGGCGATCTGGGCGGCGGTCATGCAACTGGCGTCGCCGAGCGCGTCCGGCTCGAGGATGACGACAGCGGGCCTGGCGCCGATGCCGCCGGCGAACGCGGCGATCCACGCGTTGTAGGCGGCGACGGACCCCGCCCCGCCGCCGGACTGGCCTCCGCAGATGTCGCGGTTGGGGATGTTGTAGGCCACGAGGACGGGCAGCCTGTCCGCGGCGTCGGCTGCGCCGACGTAGGCCCCCGTCGCGGTTCCGATGGTGCCGCTCCAGTTGCCGAACCAGCGGGCCATGGGCTTCGTGGCGATGTTGTCGCGGATGGCGGGTGCTCGCCCGTCGCCCGGGTTGGCGGCGGCCCACAGGGCCGGACTGGAGTTGGGGTCGGCGTAGAAGCCGCTGGTCAGCGTGGTCGGGTCGGCGGCCTGGGCGGGCGGGGAAGCGAAGAGGGTCAACGGCAGCGCAAGCAGCGCCGCCGTCATCACACGGCGGAGGTGACGCATGGGAGTACCTCAGTTCCTGATGGGGACGCGTCGCACGGCTGTCGTCCCGGGCGTGCGACGCGGAGGAAGAGACGGTGGGACGACGTCTTGGGCAGCTCACGGCTCGGACGGGGACGCACACCACAGACGATGAATTGGGAGCGCTCCCACTGAAAGCGCTCCCAATTCGGGATCCGGCTCCAGTGGTGGTGAACGGTATCCTGTGGCCGGTAATTCACCCTGTCAAGGGACCTCGCGTCACTTCCCTTTGACGTTGAGGCAACACGGACGGACGCAAAACTGGAAGCGCTACCGGTACCGTCCGCGCCAGGATCCCCGGGGCGAACCTCGCGTCGGCCACGACGGAATGCCGCGGCGCAAGTCAGAGGGTTGTGCCGTGTCAGCACTCGGCGCTCGATGACGCCGCCGAAGTCAGCGGTACCCCCGGAGCCGCGCATCCGATCGCCGGTTGCCCGACGCTCGAGAGGGCGACCGGGACCGCGAGGTCGTAGGCGATCGACCGGGCGCGGAGCGCGGTCGAGTCGCGCCCGGCGAAGACCCGTACCGCGTTGTGGAACCACAGCGAACACGCCGGCCGGGCAAGCAGTCTGTCCTCCAGCCAGGCTGAAGCGCCGGCTTTCCGGCCGCCGCGACAGGACTTGCCGTGCCCACGGCACTCTTCGGCCGCAATCCCGGCTCGTCGCTCTCCCCGACGTGCCGGGACGTCCGACATCACACGGCGCCCGAGGCCGGGCGACCGCGCGGAGACAGGGCAATCAGGACCCGACGGCCAATGGCATCACCCGGATACGATCACCCAGCAGCAGGCGGCTCGCCTGCCTTCTCCCGAGGCCACGGTCCGGTCGGCCGGGCCCGTGGGAGCATCAGCGTGTTCACCGCAACGATGGAGTCCGAGGAGTTGGTGTTGCGATGCAGCCGACGCCCAGGCGCATGCCGACCCTCGATGAGGTGGCCGCACGAGCAGGCGTATCGCGGACAGCGGCTTCCCGGGCGATCAACAACGTCCCGCATGTGAGCCGGGCCAAGCGGGAGGCGGTCGAACGCGCCGTCCGTGAGTTGGGATACGTGCCGAACCCGACTGCTCGGGCGCTGGCCAGCAGCAAGGTCGGCGCGGTGGTACTGGCCGCTTCCAGTGACGAGACCGGCCTGTTCGCGGACCCGTTCTTCGCCGAGATCATCGTCGGGGTGAGCGGGGCCCTGGAGGAGACCGACCTGCAGCTGCTCCTGGTGCTCGCCAATACGCCGCGCGGCCGCGACCGCCTGCAGCAGGTGATCCGCTCACGCCGTGCCGACGGCATCATGCTGATGGCGCTGCGTGGCGACGACCCGCTGGGACGGCTGGCCGAGGTTGCCGGGATGCCGGTTGTCTTCGGCGGCTTGCCTCTGGCCGGGGAGCCCCGCTGGTATGTGGATGTCGACAACAGGGGCGGCGCCAGGCTGGCCGCCGATCACTTCGTGCGCGCAGGGCGGACCAGACCCGTCATGATCACAGGTCAGGTGGACAGCCAGGTCTCGGTTGCCCGCGAGCAGGGCTTCGCCGAGGGGCTGACGCTGGCCGGCGTGCCGCTGCTGGGAGTCTCCTCCGGTGCGTTCCAGGTGGAAGGGGGTGCGGAGGCGATGGAGCAATTGCTCGACGCGCATCCGCAGTTGGACGCGGTTTTCGCGGCATCGGACGGGATGGCGCTCGGTGCGCTGCAGGTGCTGCGTCGTCGCGGGCGGCTGGTGCCCGAGAACGTCTCGGTGATTGGCTTCGACGACCTGGCCGGTGCTCGGCACGCCAACCCGCCGCTGACCACCGTGCGCCAGCCGGTCAGGGCGCTGGGGCACGAGATGGCGAGGATGCTGGTCGGCGCGATCGACGGACAGGACCCGAGCCCGCTGATCCTGCCGGCCCGGCTGACGGTCAGGGAGTCCGCACCGTAACCGGCCGCGCTGCGCCCAGTACGACCCATCGGGTCCCAACTGGCCGTTTCGTTCGGATCATTGCACGGACTGCCGTCATTCTTCGTGAGCATCACGAGCCGGTTGATGACCAGCTGCCGCCGAAACCCATCGACAGACGCTGCTGCTGAACGTGAACAAAGCAAGTGCCCTGCGGCTGGAGGAGGTCCGCGCCCGCGCCTACGCCCTGGCCGACCTCTCCGGCACGGAGGGGACACTCGCCGGGCGCCTAGCGCTGCCCGTCGGGGCTGCCGGGCCGACGCGGACGGCCACCACCGCGGTGGTGGTGGCCGCAGGGGGCCGCTCCCCGGCGCTGTCACGGACGGCGCGACGCCTCGCGCGCGAGGCCCTGTTCCTGCTGGTGCAGGGGCAGGCGGCCCCGTCGCGCGAGGCGCATCTCGCGGCGCTCGTGGCGGACGGCCCCTGGCGGGGCCGTCCGCCCGGCCCGCTCAGTCGTCGTCGTGGACGGGGACCACGACGAGGAAGGCGTCCGCCTGCAGATCCATCACGACGGTCGCCGGCTCACCGTGGGCGCGGCACTCGGCGGCGTACTCCTCCGCCGGCCACGACCCGCGCGGAGCCCCGGCGGGAAACCGCTCCAACACCTTCGCGCCCATAGCGGCAGCCACCTCCAGAATCGGACTTCTGCCAGTAGACCGGGAATGTGCCCGGTACGTTCCGCTTGCCCGCCATCGGCGCGAGCATGTTCACCGCTTCGGGTTTTCCGGGACGGACGTCGGCCACCACACCCGCGGTCCGATGTCCCGGACCAGAGCGGGCACCAGCAGGGACCGGACGACCAGGGTGTCGAGCAGGACGCCGAAGGCGACGATGAAGGCGATCTGCACGAGGAACGCCAGCGGGATCACGCCCAGCGCGGCGAACGTCGCGGCCAGCACCACACCGGCGGAGGTGATGACCCCTCCGGTGCTCACCAGCCCGCGGGAGATGCCCTGCGCCGGTCCGTGGCGCAGCGTCTCCTCCCGCACCCGGGACATCAGGAAGATGTTGTAGTCGACGCCGAGGGCGACGAGGAAGACGAAGCCGTACAGCGGCACCGACGGGTTCGTGCCCGCGAAGCCGAGGACGTTGTCGAAGACCAGCGCGGACACGCCCAGCGTGGTGAGGAAGTTGAGCGCCACCGTCGCCACCAGCAGCACGGGCAGCAGGAGCGAGCGCAGCAGCGCGATCAGGATGAGGAGGATGATGGCGAGGACCACGGGCACGATGAGCGCGCGGTCGCTCTCGGCGGTGGTCAGGGTGTCGTACTGCTGGGCGGTGTAGCCGCCGACCAGGGCGTCGGCGCCCTGGACCTTGTGCACGGCGGTGCGCAGCCGGACGACGGTCTCCTGCGCGGCGTCGCTGTCGGGTGCCGCCTGGAGGGTGACGTCGATCCGCGCGCGGCCGCCGACCACGAGGGGGGCGTCGCCGGGGCGGCCCGAGGCGCTCACCGCGGCGGCCGAGGCGACGCCCTCCGTGCCCTGGGCGGCCTTGACGACCTCCGTGAGCCGGCCGGCGTCGGTGACGACCACGGCCGGGTTGCCGGAGCCCGCCGGGAAGTGCCGGCTCAGGGTCTGCTGCGCGGCGACGGACGGGGCGTCGTTGACGAAGGTCTCGTCGAGCGGGACTCCCTTGGAGTTGAGCATGGGCGCGAAGGCGGCACCGGCGAGCAGGGCGGCGAGGGTGAGCGCCCAGACCTTGCGCGGCGCCCGGTCGACCAGGGCGGCGACCTTGTGCCAGATGCCTTCGCGCTCCTCGTCCACGGGGCGGGGCTTGGCGGGCCAGTAGGCGGCGCGGCCCAGCAGGACGAGGGCGGCGGGCAGGAAGGTCAGCGAGGTCAGGACGGCGCCGGCGATGCCGATGGCGCCGACCGGGCCCAGGGCGCGGTTGTTGGTGAGGTCGCTGAACAGCAGGGCGAGCAGTCCGAGGGCGACGGTGGCGGCACTCGCCGTGATCGCGGCCCAGGACTGCCGCAGCGCGGCCGCCATGGCGGCGAACCGGTCGCTCTGCTGGGCGAGTTCCTCGCGGTAGCGGGCGGTCAGCAGCAGGGCGTAGTCGGTGGCCGCGCCGATGACGAGGATCGACAGGATGCCCTGGACCTGTCCGTCGACGCGGACGATGTCGCGGGCGGCGAGGGCGTACACGACGGCGCAGGCGACGCCCAGCGCGAAGACCGAGCCGACGATGATGACCAGGGGCAAGAGCAGACTGCGGTACACGAGCAGCAGGATGACCAGGACGACGACCAGCGCGACGGCGAGGAGCAGTCCGTCGATGCCGGCGAAGGCGTCGGACAGGTCGGCCTGGGTGGCGGCGGGCCCGGCGAGCTGGACCGTGGTGCCGGGGACGCGTTCGGCGGCGGCCTTGACGCGTTCCAGGGTCGGGGCGAGGTCGTCGCCGAGGTCGGGGCGCAGCGGGATGACGCCTTCCAGGGCCAGGCCGTCCTTGGAGGGGATCGCCGGTGAGATCTCGCCCGCGACGCCGGGCGAGCCGGAGAGGGAGGCGAGGACCCGGCCGGCGTCCGCACGCGCTGCGGCGACCCGGGCGTCGCCCTCGCCGGTCCACAGGACGATCAGGGGCAGCGTCTCCTTCTGCCGGAAGGCGCGCTGCTGCTCTATCACCTCCGTCGACTCGGCGCTGCGGGGCAGGAACGCTGCCTGGTCGTTGGTCGCGACCTCGCCGAGCCGCCCGGCGTAGGGGCCGAGCGCGCCTCCGGCGACGAGCCAGACGACCAGCAGGAGCAGGGGGACGAGCACGCGGCTGCGTCGGGTGGGGGAGGACATCGGTCTCCAGGGCTTTCCGTGCGACGGGTACCTCGACAACAAACAATCTCGATGATTGAGATATCTGCTGCCGCTGATCGTAGACGACGCCTGTCCTTCCGCCCGCGGCCGGGTACCGGATGCACTCGGCGCGAGCGGATCAGCGCCCGGCCGGACCGGCCGCTCCGAGCGTGCCCAGCTCCTCGTTCATCGCGGTGAGGAAGCGCAGCACCACGGCCAGCTCCTCCTCGCTGAACCGGGCCCGCGCCGCCTCCGTCGCAGCGGCCAGCGGACGGAAGTAGGACCGGGCGGTCGCGCGCGCGTCGGGGGCGTAGTGCAGATGGACCACCCTGCGGTCGGCGCTCTCCCGCACCCGCCGGATGTGCCCCGCCCGCTCCAGCCGGTCCACGCACGCCGTGACGGCGCCCGAGGTCAGCCCGAGGTGCCTGCGCAGCCCGCCGGGGGTCATCGGCTCCTCCGCGTCCATGATCGCGGCGAGGGCCTGGATGTCGGTGGGATGCAGGCCCTGTCCGGCCGCGAAGGCGTGGACCAGCCGGTTGATCTCGCCGTTCATGCGCCGCAGCCGCACCGCGAAGGAGAACAGGTCGGCCGGCGTTGCGTCCGCGCCGGTCCCCGGCTGCGCAGCGCGTGGCTGCCCGTCGTTCGCTGTGCCCACGCGATCAGCTTATCGACCGCCGGTTCCCTCACGGGAGTGCGGCCCGGCCCGCACGCATCCGAAAGCCGCCCGCGCGGGGAAGGGATCACCAGGGGGTACCGACGGGTGAGGCGAGGTGAGGGCCGATGCGCAGGGAGCAGGACGCGGCGCGTGACGGACTGCGGTGCCTGGTGACCGGGGCCACGGGCTACATCGGCGGGCGCCTGGTGCCCGAGCTGCTGGAGGCCGGGCACCGGGTGCGCTGCCTGGCCCGCTCCCCCGACCGGCTGCGCGACCACCCGTGGGCGGCGGACGCGGAGGTGGTGCGCGGCGACGTCACGGACGCCGCGTCCGTGGGCCGGGCGCTGGAGGGCGTCGACGTCGCCTACTACCTGGTGCACGCCCTCGGCACCGGCAAGGACTTCGAGGAGACCGACCGCAGGGCCGCCCGCGTCTTCGCCGAACAGGCGCGGGCGGCGGGCGTCCGGCGCATCGTCTACCTCGGCGGGCTCACCCCCGCGGGCGTGCCCGAACACGAGCTGTCCCCGCATCTGCGCTCGCGCACCGAGGTCGGCCGGATCCTGCTCGGCTCCGGGGTCCCGACCACCGTCCTGCGGGCCGCCGTCATCCTCGGCTCGGGCTCGGCCTCCTTCGAGATGCTGCGCTACCTCACCGAGCGGCTGCCCGTGATGGTGACGCCCGGCTGGGTGCACACCCGTATCCAGCCCGTCGCCGTCCGGGACGTGCTGCGCGCCCTCGTCGGCAGCGCCGGGATGCCCGAGGACGTCAACCGGACGTTCGACATCGGCGGACCCGACGTCCTGACGTACCGGGAGATGATGGTCCGCTACGCCGCCGTCGCGGGCCTGCCCCGGCGGATCATCATGGCGGTGCCGATGCTCACCCCCCGGCTGTCGAGCCTGTGGGTCGGCCTGGTGACGCCGGTCCCCTCCGCCATCGCCCGGCCGCTCACGGAGTCCCTGCGCCACGAGGTGGTCTGCGCCGAGCACGACATCGCCGCGCTGGTGCCCGATCCGCCGGGGCATCCGATCGGCTTCGACGAGGCGGTGCGGCTCGCCCTGCGCCGGGTGCGCGACGCGCGGGTGACGACCCGCTGGTCGTCGGCCTCGGTGCCCGGCGCCCCGAGCGACCCCCTGCCGACCGACCCCGACTGGGCGGGCGGCAGCCTGTACGAGGATCAGCGCGAGCGTCAGGTCGACGCCTCACCCGAGGCGCTGTGGCGGGTCGTCGAGGGCATCGGCGGCGAGAACGGCTGGTACTCCTTCCCGCTGGCCTGGGCGGTGCGCGGCTGGCTGGACCGGATGGTGGGCGGCGTGGGACTGCGCCGGGGCCGGCGCGACGCGGCCCGGCTGCGGGTCGGCGACTCCCTGGACTTCTGGCGGGTGGAGGCGATCGAGCCCGGCCGGCTGCTGCGGCTGCGCGCCGAGATGCGGCTGCCGGGGCTGGCCTGGCTGGAGATGCGGGTCCTCACCGACGGGGGCGGGCGCACCCGCTACCGGCAGCGCGCCCTGTTCCATCCCCACGGCCTGCTCGGCCAGGCGTACTGGTGGAGCGTCTCCCCCTTCCACGCCGTCGTGTTCGGCGGCATGGCCCGCAACATCGCGCGGGCCGCGGCGAACACCTCCGCACCCGCCGCGGACCACGCCCCCGTGCGCTGACCGTCCCGCCCCGCCGGCCGGGCGGGACGGACCCGCCTCCCACGACTGCACGGAGTACACGCCATGAGCATCTCGGTCGTCCTGTTCACGTCCGACCTGCGCCTGCACGACCATCCGCCGCTGCGCGCGGCCCTCGACGGCACCGAGTGGACCGTCCCGCTGTTCGTCCGGGACCGGGCCGTGGACGCCGCCGGGTTCGCCGTCCCCAACCGGCTGGCCTTCCTCGCCGACTGCCTGCGCGACCTCGACACCGGTCTGCGCGAGCGCGGCGGCAGGCTGGTCCTGCGCGAGGGCGACCTCGTCGACCAGGTGGGCAAGGTGGCCGCGGAGGCGGACGCGGACGAGGTGCACATGGCCTCCGACGTCAGCGCGCACGCGCGGCGCCGTGAGGAGGGTCTGCGGCGCGCGCTGGAGGCGGAGGGTGTACGGCTGCACGTGCACGACACGGTGACCACGGCCGTCGCGCCGGGCGCGGTGACCCCGGCCGGCTCGGACCACTTCGCCGTGTTCACGCCGTACTTCCGGCGCTGGTCGAAGGAGCGGCTGCGCGATCCCCTCCGCGCCCCGCGCACCGTACGGGTCCCGGAGGGCGTCGGCTCCGATCCGCTGCCCGTCCGCGGCGAGGTGCGGGGCCTGTCGGAGGGGCTCGCCGAGGGCGGCGAGGAGGCGGGCCGCACGCGGCTCACGGCCTGGCTGCGCCACCGGGTCTCCGCCTACGAGGACCGGCACGACGACCTCGCGGGCGACGCCACGTCACGGCTCTCCCCGCATCTGCACTTCGGCACCCTCTCCCCCGTCGAGCTCGTCCACCGGGCACGGCGGGCCGGCGGGCCCGGCGCGGACGCCTTCGTACGGCAGCTCGCCTGGCGCGACTTCCACCGGCAGGTCCTCGCGTCCCGGCCGGACGCGGCCACCGCCGACTACCGGGCCCGCCACGACCACTGGCGCTCGGAGCGGGAGGCGGGCGAGGACATCGCGGCCTGGAAGGAGGGCCGCACCGGCTATCCGGTCGTCGACGCGGCGATGCGCCAACTGCGGCACGAGGGCTGGATGCACAACCGCGGCCGGCTGCTGACGGCGAGCTTCCTCGCCAAGACCCTGTACGTCGACTGGCGCGTCGGCGCCCGGCACTTCCTCGATCTGCTGGTCGACGGCGACATCGCCAACAACCAGCTCAACTGGCAGTGGGTGGCCGGGACCGGCACGGACACCCGGCCCAACCGGGTCCTGAACCCGGTGGCCCAGGCCAGGCGGTACGACCCCGACGGCGGGTATGTACGGCGCTGGGTACCGGAGTTGGCCGAGGTGGCGGGCCGCGCGGTGCACGAGCCGTGGCGGCTGCCGGACGACGAGCGCGCCGGGCTGGACTACCCGGACCGCATCGTCGACCTCGCCGAGGGCCTGACCCGTTTCAAGCGGGCGCGGGGTCGCTGAGCGCGACGGCCCGCAGTGGAGCGGGGGTTGACGCGGCGGCGCAGTGGGCGCCGTGGTCCCGGTGCGCGCGACGGCTCGCGGTGGCGCGGGGGTTGGCGCGGCGGGGTGGTGCGGCGGCAACCGGTCTGCTCGCGCGCCGCGTTCGGGGGCCGGCCGGGTCACTGCGGCTCGCCGGGGGGTGACTCGGCGTAGAGGCCGGACAGTTGGTCGAGGGCGTCCCGCAGCCCGGTGGGCCGCAGCATCCCCTTGCCGGAGCGCCCGAGCCAGCCGGGCCCGCCGAGCATCACCGCGGTCCGGGCGCGCGCACCGCGCACCCCCCACTGGGCGCCCGCGATGTGCTGGGCCAGCGGCACGCTCGCGGCCGACCGGGTCTGGGCCCACAGCACGACGGCCGCCGGACCGATCCGGGTCACCGCGGCCGACAGCGCCTCCGCGGGGACGGCACCGCCGAACATCCGGGTGGGCAGGCCCCGTTCGCACAGGCCGGCGTTGAGCGCCTCCAGCGGCAGGCTGTGCTGCTCGCCGGGTACGCAGGCCAGCAGCATCGGCCCGGGTGCGGGTCCCGTGGCCTGCGCCGACAGGGGACGGGTGTGGCGGCGCAGCGCGCTGGACACATGCCAGGACAGCAGGTGCTCCACCTCGACGTAACGGTCCCCGGACGAGGCCCACTTGCGGCCCACCGCGTGCAGCGTCGGCACCATCACCTCCTGCCAGGCGACGATGAGGCCGTGGTCCCGTATCGCCGACGCCAACTGCTGTTCCACGGCGGGCGCGTCGAGCCGCACCGCGGCGCGGGCGAGGCCGCGGCACTCCTGGCGCACGTCGCCGAGCGGCAGGGTGCCGCCCGCGTGGGATCTGGCCCGGCCCGCCTCCGGCAGCGTCATGTCCGGCGCGACGACCGCCTCGGGGACCTCCGAACCGCTGCGCGCGGTGCGCGCCGCCTCCGCGGGCGGCACCCCCGCCGACGTGAGCCGGCACATCGCCTCCAGCACCGCGACGTCCTGCGGCGTCCAGCGCCGGTGGCGGCCCTCACCGCGCACCGCCGGGCCGATCCCGTACCGCCGGTCCCAGGACCGCAGCGTGGTGGGCGACACCCCGAGGCGGCGGGCCAGCGCACCGGTCGTGAGGCCCGCCCCCGCCGGGTCCGGCCGCACCACCCCGGTGTCCGCCCCGGTCGCTCTGCCCGCCTCAGTCGCTCTGCCCGCCATGGGTCCGACGATACGACGCACAAGCGATGCGTGTTGAAGGGCTTCGGCGGCCGCTCACACGATGGCGTGACACGGTCGGCGTTCCGCCCCACGGCGGGCCACCGGTCCGTCCAGCGGTCACCGCCGTGGCCCGCGCCGTACGTCCGCCAGGAGAGGAGCCCTCGGCATGACCCCGCCACCGAGCGCCGCGCGCCCGCCCCGCTCGGCCTCTGCCCCGGACGGCGCGGCACCCGCGCCGTCCGAAGAGGCGGCGCCGGCGCGGGGCCTGGTCAGGGGCGACGAGGCGGGTCCGGCCACGGTGTACCGGCGCTGGTCGCCCCTGGTGCACACGCCGGCCCGGCGGGCGCTGGACGACGCCGGGGAGGCGGAGGACGTCACGCAGCGGGTCTTCATCGGCGTACGGCCGGGGCGGCGCGGCCACCGGACCGAGCGCGGCCCGATCGCCGGGCGGATCTCGGGCGTCACCCGGCGCGAGATCGCCGACGCGCCGTCCGCCCGTACCCGCCGCGGTGCCCTCGCCGCCTGCGCGGGCCTGCGCCCGGTCCCCGGACGGGCGGGCGACGGCCGCTGCACCGACGCCGCCCGGGACCGGCTGCTGGTCCGGGACGCGCTCGCCGGGCTGCCGGAAGCCCCGCAGCGGGTGCTGCGGCCGGCCTTCCACGAGGACCCGGCCCGGACGCAGATCGCGCGACGCGCCGGACGGCCGCTCGGGACCGTCAACTGCCGTGAGCGGCGCGGCCTGCGCCGTCTGCACCGCTCGCTGCGGGAGGACGCCGGCACCTGAGCGGCCGCGCCGGTGCGTCCGGCGCGCGGTCGCGGGCAGAAGCCACCATCGGCGGCGCGTTTTCTCGCGCCGCACCGGGGGGAGCACGGCCCCGCTCCCCCCTCCCGTCCCCGGGGAGGTCGGCGCTCCTCGGGGACGGGCCGCCGGTCCGCGGACCGGGCCGGACCCGCCCCGCTCCCGGAGGACCCCCCGTGAAGGAAGCCGTGTACATCGGCGCGAACCCGTCGTCGGAACCCGACCTGGCGGAACTGCTGCACCGCGTCGCACTGGGCGACCACCAGGCGTTCGCCGCGCTGTACGACCGCGTGGCGGGCTCCGTCCTCGGCGTGGCGCGCGCCGTGCTTCGCGACCGGGCCCAGTCGGAGGAGGTCGCCCAGGAGGTGCTGGTGGAGGTGTGGCGCACCGCGCCCCGGTACCGGCCGGACCGCGGCACCCCCGCGAACTGGATCCTCACGCTGGCGCACCGGCGCGCCGTGGACCGGGTGCGCTCGGTCGAGGCCGCGGCGGCGCGGGAGCGCAGGGCCGCGCTGCTGGACCGGCTGCCCGAGTTCGACGAGGTGACCGAGGAGGTGGAGGCCCGGCTGGAGCGGGAGCAGGTGCGGCGCTGTCTGCGCACCCTCACCCAGGTGCAGCGGGAGGCCGTCACGCTCGCCTACTACCGGGGGCTGACCTACCGGGAGGTCGCCGACGTGCTGACCCTGCCGCTGGGCACGGTGAAGACACGGCTGCGCGACGGGCTCATCCGGCTGCGCGACTGCCTGGGGGTGGGCACGTGACAGCCGTCGACCCGCACACGCTGACCGGCGCCTACGCCCTGAACGCGCTCCCGGACGAGGAGCGGCTCCTCTTCGAACGCCATCTCGCGCGGTGCGAGAGCTGCGCCCGCGAGGTCGCGGGACTCGCGGCGGCAGCGGCGGCGCTGGGGCTCACGGACCCCGGGTGGCAGGACCCGGCGCTGCGGGAGCGGGTGCTGCGCCGGATCGGGGCCGTCCCCCAGGACCGGCCGGTCCCGGAACCCGACGGGCCGCCCGGACCAGGGGTCCCCGGGACCGGCCCTGCCCCGCGGGACTTCGGTCCCGCCCCCGGCGCCGACCGCCGGCGCGCTCCCCGGCAGGCCGGACACGACCCCGCCGACCGCCGCCGACCCGCCGCGGACAGCGGCCCCGCCCGCACCGCGGACGGCCGTCCCGCGAGCTCCGGGGTGGACG
>NZ_AGBF01000116.1 GCF_000225525.1 Streptomyces zinciresistens K42
GGATCGACGCCGCCGCCTCCGAGCCCGGCGCCCTCGGTGCACGCCCAGCCCACCATCGTCGCGCCCATGACGCCGCCCGGCGGCACCCCGCCGCCCCCGCCCCCGGCGCCCGCACCCTACGGCCAGCCCTCCGCTCCGCCGCCGCCCGGCTACGGCTACCCGCAGCCGCCCCAGGCCCCCCAGCCGCCGCAGGCCCCCACCCCGCCGCCCGGCTACGGCCAGCCGACCCCGCCCCCGGGCTACGGCCACCAGCCCCCCGGCTACGGGCAGGTCCCCGGCCAGCAGACGCCCCAGGGCGCCCCGCAGGGCGTGCCCCAGAGCGCACCCCAGGCCCCCGGGGTCACCGCGGCGCTCCAGAAGTTCAAGGAGACGCCCACCGGTCAGCGCTGGACACAGCAGAACGACAAGCTGGTCCGCGTCGACCTCGGCATCGGAGGTCAGCCGGTGCTGGCCCGGCAGGGCAGCATGGTGCTCTACCAGGGCAAGGTCGACTTCGGCTACAAGGGCGCCGGATTCGCCGGCCGCATCGTGGGCAACGCGACCGGCCAGGAGATGCAGCTCATGCGCTGCACCGGCCAGGGCCAGGTGTTCCTCGCCGAGAACTCCACGATGCTGCACCCCATCGAGCTCCAGGGCGACGGCATCTGCGTCTCCGCGGAGAACGTCCTCGCCTTCGACGAGGGCCTGCAGTACGAGGTCCGCCGCATCGAGGGCCACGGCATCCCCGGTGGCGCGCTGTTCACGATGCAGTTCACCGGCACCGGCACCGTCGTCGTCAAGACGCACGGCACACCCGTGGTGCTGCCGGTCACACCGACGACGTTCGCCGACTGCCACGCCGTGGTCGCCTGGTCGTCCGCCGCGCAGGTCGTCGTCTCCAGCCAGGTCCGCATGCGCCGCAACGCCTACCCGGGAGACTCCGGGGAGAGCGTCAACCTCCAGTTCCGGGGCGCTCCCGGCAACTTCATCGTCGTCCAGCCGTACGAGGTCTGAGGGAGCCCGTCATGAACCAGCCATTCGCGGGCCACGCCCCCGCACCCGTCGCCGCTCGCATGGAGAACCACGGCGACCACATGCTGAAGGTCGCCATGCAGACCGGGCACGACCTCCTCGCGCGCGTGGGGTCGATGATCGCCTACGAGGGCTTCGTCCAGTACGAGCCCAACCCGCCCGCCGTGCGCCAGATCGCCAAGGACTGGATGACCGGTGAGGGCGCGCCGCTCATGAAGTGCTCCGGCGACGGCCTGCTCTATCTCGCCGACTACGGCGCCGACGTCGTCGTCATCAACCTCAACGGCGACGGCATCTCCGTCAACGCCACCAACCTGCTCGCCTTCGACGCCCACCTGACGTGGGGCGTCGAACGGGTGAAGGGCCTGGCGAAGTTCGCCGGCCAGGGCCTGTGGAACACCAGGATCTCCGGGCAGGGCTGGGTCGCGCTGACCTCCCGGGGCAAGCCCATCGTCGTCGACTGCGGCGGTGGCGAGGACGAGACGTACGTCGACCCGGACGCGCTCGTCGCCTGGTCCCCGAACCTCAAGGTGAAGGGCAAGCGCAGTTTCAAGGCGCAGTCGCTCATCGGCCGTGGCAGCGGCGAGGCCTATCAGATGGCCTTCTCCGGTCAGGGCATCGTCGTCGTCCAGCCCAGCGAGGACAGCACCGACCGCCTCCGGATCCGGGGCTGAGGGGGACAGGAAAGCCATGCAGAGCCCGATTTTCGCCTTCAACGACCAGCAGACCCAGGACCGCTGGAGCCTGCAGAACAAGCAGATGCTCCGCGTCACCCTGGAGGGCCAGGACGACATCCTCGCCCGCAAGGGCGCGATGGTCGCCTATCAGGGCCTCGTCGAGTTCGACGCCGAGTACCAGAGCCGCCGGCAGTCACGCACGCGTGCGCGTACCGGTGAGGGACTGGACCTGATGCGCTGCCACGGGGAGGGCGTCGTCTACCTGGCCAACCTCGAACAGCACGTCCACCTCGTGGAGGTGGACCAGGACGGGCTGACCGTCGACAGCAGCTATGTGCTGGCGATGGACTCCTCGCTGCACCACGAGGTCATCGCCGTGGACAGCCTCTACGGCATCTCCGGCTCCGGCAAGTACCAGCTCAACATCACCGGCCGGGGCAAGGTCGCCCTCATGACCTCCGGTGTGCCGCTGATGATGCAGGTCACGCCCGACAGGTACGTCAACTGCGACGCCGACGCGATCGTGGCCTGGTCCACCGGGCTGCGGGTGCAGATGCAGGCCCAGACGCACTCCTCCGGGGTGTGGCGGCGCCGCGGCAACACGGGCGAGGGCTGGGAGCTCAGCTTCATGGGCACCGGCTTCGCGTTCGTCCAGCCCAGTGAACTGCTGCCGCCGCAGAACGCCCAGATCGGCTCGGGTGCCGCCGCCCAGTTCGGCATGGGCCGGCAGGGCTCTCGGGGACAGAACCAGGGCAACGTCTGGAACTGACCGGCTTCCCGTCCGCTGGTGCCGGGAGGGGGCGACCGCTCACCGCGGTCGCCCCTCTCGCGCTCACAGACGGGCGCGCGTCGCCTCCACCAGGCGTACGACCGAGTCGTCCGCCACGTCCGCCACCTCGTCCCAGCCGAACCAGCGCAGGTCGAGCGACTCGTCGCTGATCGCCTCCACGGCGTCGGCCGGGGCCAGGGCCGCGTACTGCACGTCCAGATGCCAGGCGCAGGGCGTCTCATGGCGGTCCAGGCGCACCGGGCCGCCGGGCAGCAGGCGGAGGCCGGCGATCCCCGACTCCTCGGTCGCCTCGCGCAGGGCGGCCTCCGCGAGGGTCCGGTCGGACGGCTCGCAGTGCCCGCCCATCTGGAGCCACATGCGCAGCTTGCCGTGCAGGGTGAGCAGTACCCGCCCGCCCGGGGGATCGACGACCAGCGCGCTCGCCGTGATGTGCCCGTCGCCGCATGCCTTCCACATGCCGTCCGGGTGCGTCCGCAGATGCTCCAGGTACGTCCGGCGCAGCTCTTCCTGGTCCTCGTA
Organism: Streptomyces zinciresistens K42; assembly: GCF_000225525.1. Lineage (GTDB taxonomy): Bacteria > Actinomycetota > Actinomycetes > Streptomycetales > Streptomycetaceae > Streptomyces > Streptomyces zinciresistens. The sequence goes on from NZ_AGBF01000116.1 coordinate 2,998, forward strand.
GCCCTTCAGCACGAGGACCGCGTCGTCGTGCAGGATCATTCGGCGCCGTCGTCCTTGGTGCCGTCGCCGTCGGAGTCCGCCTGCTTGTTCAGGTCCGGCTTCCCGCCGCCGGCCGCCTCGCCGAGCATCTTGTCCAGCTCGGAGAAGTCGATCTGCTCGCGGTGCACGAAGCCGTCCGGGTCGTCCAGGTCGCTCGCCGTCGGCAGCATGTCCGGGTGGGCCCACAGGGCGTCCCGGCCGTCGACACCGCGCGCGTCCGTGAGCGAGGCCCACAGGCGCGAGGCGTCCCGCAGCCGGCGCGGACGCAGCTCCAGGCCGATCAGCGTGGCGAAGGTCTGCTCGGCCGGGCCGCCCGACGCGCGGCGGCGGCGCAGCGTCTCGCGCAGCGCGTCCGCGGACGACAGACGGGGCTTGGCCGCGGCGTGCACGACGGCGTCCACCCAGCCCTCGACGAGCGCCAGAGCCGTCTCCAGACGGGCAAGCGCCGCCTTCTGCTCCGGGGTGTCCTCCGGCTGGAACATGCCCTGCTGGAGCGCGTCCTGCAACTGCTCCGGGTTCTGCGGGTCGAACTGGCCGACGACGTCCTCCAGCTTGGCCGTGTCGACCTTGATCCCGCGCGCGTAGCCGTCGACCGCGCCGAACAGATGCGAGCGCAGCCACGGCACGTGCGCGAACAGGCGCTGGTGGGCGGCCTCGCGCAGGGCGAGGTACAGCCGCACCTCTTCCTGGGGGACGCCCAGGTCCTTGCCGAACGCCTCGATGTTGACCGGCAGCAGGGCGGCCCTGCCGACCGGGCCGAGCGGCAGACCGACGTCCGTGGAACCGACGACCTCGCCCGCGAGCACGCCGACGGCCTGCCCGATCTGTGTGCCGAACATGGCGCCGCCCATCGAGCGCATCATGCCGATCAGCGGGCCGGCCATGGACTGCATCTCCTCGGGCAGGACATCGCCCATGGCGATGCCGACCCGCTCGGCGACCGGGTCGACGAGCTCCTGCCACGCGGGCAGCGTCGCCTCGACCCACTCCGCGCGGCTCCACGCGACGGCGTTGCTCGCCCCGGAGGGCAGGGAAGTGGCGTCGTCGAGCCACAGGTCGGCCAGGCGGACCGCCTCCTGGACGGCATTGCGGTCGGTGGGGCCGACGCTGGCGTCCTTCGTGCCGTCCGCGGTGCCCTGCGCGACGGTCTGGCGGGCGATCTGCTTGGCCATGTCCCAGTTCACCGGGCCGCCCTCGTAGGAGAGCATCTGGCCCAGCTGCTGGAACGCGGCGCCCAGGTCGGTGGGGTTCAGTGATCCGAACATGGCGGCGAACGGGTTGTCGGCACCCGGGCCGCCAAAGCCTCCGGCACCGGCTGCCCCGAAACCGAACGGGTTGGCCGGTCCCTGACCACCACCGCTCTGCTGGTCCTTCTTCTTGCCCTCGTCGCCGTCGTCCGGCTCCTCCGGCGGAAGGCCGAATCCGAATGGGGTGTCACTCACGGGATTCCTCGGCTGGTAAGGCCACCGGCTGGCGCCGGCGGCACGACTGCCCGATAACACCACCCAGCGTAGACACCACGGGCCGATCGGGCCTCGGTGCTTCGCCGACTCCCGGCCTGCGGCAGGATGGATGCCACCTGGTACGGACGCGTCACACACGCTCGTACTGAAGACAACCGCTGGAGACGCCCGGTGAGTTCCCCTGATCCGCAGGTTCGCGCAGCGCGAAACCGGTCAACCCCCTCCGCGCGCGGGGTGCGCGGCCCCGTCGTCGCGGTGACCGGTGCCGCGTCCGGTGTCGGCGCCCTGCTCACCGAGCGGCTCGCCGCATCGGACGAGGTCAAGAAGGTCATCGCCATCGACGAGCGCCGCGGTGAGTGCGACGCGGCGCAGTGGCACATCCTGGACGTGCGGGACCCGGCCATCGCGGAGAAGCTGCGCGGCGCCGACGTGGTCGTCCACCTGGCGCTCGACCTCGATCTGGAGACGGACGCCGCCGCGCGGACCGCCTACAACGTCCGGGGGACGCAGACCGTCCTCACGGCCACCGCGGCGGCCGGGATCCACCGGGTCGTGCTGTGCACCTCCACGATGGTCTACGGCGCTCTCCCGGACAACGAGCTGCCGCTGTCCGAGGACGCGGAGCTGCGGGCCACGGCCGAGGCCACCGGCGTCGGCGACCTGCTGGAGATCGAGCGCCTCGCGCGCAGAGCACCCCGGGCCCACCCCGGCCTCAACGTCACCGTCGTCCGGCCCGCCGTGCTCGTCGGCGGCACCGACACCGCGCTGACCAGGTACTTCGAGTCGCCCAGGCTGCTCGTGGTGGCCGGATCGAGGCCGGCCTGGCAGTTCTGCCACGTCGAGGACCTGTGCAGCGCGATGGAGTACGCCGTCCTGGAGAAGGTCGACGGGGAACTCGCCGTCGGCTGCGACGGCTGGCTGGAGCAGGAGGAGGTCGAGGAGCTCAGCGGCATCCGGCGCATGGAGCTGCCCTCGGCGGTCGCGCTGGGCGCCGCGGCCCGGCTGCACAGGATCGGGCTGACGCCGTCCCCGGCCGGGGACCTCGCGTACACGATGCACCCCTGGGTGGTCAGCGGCAGCCGGCTGCACGACGCCGGGTGGCGGCCGCGGTGGACCAACGAGGAGGTGCTCGCGGAGCTGCTGGAGGAGGTCTCCGGGCGGCACACCGTCGCCGGGCGGCGGCTGGGCCGCAAGGACGCGACGGCGGCGGGCGCGGCCGGGGCCACGGTGGCCCTGCTGGGCGCGGCGGCGGTCGTACGGCGGGCGCGCAAGGCGCGGCGCAGGATCTGAGGGACGCATCCGGCCGAGCGCCGGGGCCGCGCCCGAGGCCCGTCCTCCGCACCCCCTGTAGAAGGCTCCAAACGTCCACACGCGTGTGCCGGGCGATGACGCTATTCCCCCACCTCCCGCGCGTGGGGCACGATGGGGCCATGGCACCTACCGACGACCACCCCGGCGAGCAGGGCGCACAGGACCCCGTCAAGCTCCTCGGCATCCGCGAGACGGCCCTGTCGCTGGACGAGGTCTTCCGCGCCGTCGGGGACGACGCCGCAGGCGGGACCGCGCTGTTCGTGGGGACCGTGCGCAACCACGACGGCGGTGCCGACGTGGACCGGCTCGGGTACTCGTGCCACCCCGGAGCCGAGGCCGAGATGCGACGCGTCGCCGAGAAGGTCGTCGCCGAGTTCCCGGTGCGCGCCCTCGCCGCCGTGCACCGCGTGGGAGATCTCGCGGTCGGGGACCTGGCCGTGGTCGTCGCCGTCTCCTGCCCGCACCGCGCGGAGGCGTTCGCGGCCTGCCGCAGGCTGATCGACGACCTCAAGCACGAGGTGCCGATCTGGAAGCACCAGAAGTTCTCCGACGGCACGGAGGAGTGGGTGGGCGCCTGCTGACGCGCGCGCCGCCGTAAGCGCACGCGGCCCGCGCACCTGCCTGGGCGCACCCCGTCCCGCCCGCCTGAAGCGCGCCGCGCCGCGCGCCGCCTCTTCCCCGGCCCCCTCCGCTTCTCCCGCCACCCCGTACACCTCACTCCGCTTGCGTAACCGCACCCCGGGCATGAGCGTTGTCAGTGCCAGCGGTTAATCTGCTGATCAGTCAGTTCGCGGTCGCTCATTGGGGACGGGAGGACGGGATGGCGGCGCTCGTCTGGTTGCTGATTCCGCTCGGGGCTGCGGTCGGTGCCGGTCTGTGGGGCAGCTGGGCCAACCGGACGAGAAAGGCACGGGGGGACGGCCCGGAGCTCGACGGTTACGCCCGCTTCCGCGCGGCCATGGAGAAGTCCCCGCGCGCCTGATCCCGGTGCCCGGGTCGCGGCCCTGACGAGGCACCGACAGCACCGTCACGTACTGTCGTGCCATGCCACGCCGCACCGCGACGATGCTCGCCTCCACCCTGATGCTGATCGCGCTCCTGTGCGCGGGAGTGTTCATCCCCGTGCCGTACTCGGAGATGTCCCCGGGGCCCACGGTGAACACGCTCGGCGAGCACAACGGCGAACCGGTACTGCAGATCTCCGGCCGCAAGACCTACCCGGCGACCGGCAACCTCAACATGACCACCGTCCGTGTCACCAGTGCCGACTACCGGATGAACCTCGTGGAGGCCGTCTACGGATGGCTCGCGCACGACAACAAGGTCGTCCCCCACGACACCCTCTACCCGGACGGCAAGACCGAGGAGCAGTCCACCCAGGAGAACGCCGAGGAGTTCAGCCAGTCCCAGGAGAGCGCCAAGGTCGCCGCCCTGAAGGCGCTGGACATCCCGGTGCGGAGCTGGGTGATCGTCTCGACGGTCGTCAAGGGCACCCCGGCCGAGGGCAAGCTGCACGCGGGCGACGTGATCAAGACCGTGGACGGCACCGCGGTGAAGGAGCCCGGCGACGTCGCCAAGCTGGTGACCAAGCGCAAGCCCGGCCAGGACGTCGTGTTCACGATCGTGCCGGCCAAGGAGCAGACCGCCGCCGAGAAGGAGCGCCGTGCTCCCGCGAAGACCGAGACGATCACGATCAGGACCGCCCGGTCCGACGACTCCGGCGCCCGGCGCGCCATCGTCGGCATCTCCGCCGGGACCGACCACACCTTCCCGTTCGGCATCGACATCAAGCTCGCCGACGTCGGGGGGCCCAGCGCCGGCCTGATGTTCGCGCTCGGCCTCTACGACAAGCTCACCCCGGGCAACCTCACCGGCGGCAAGTTCGTCGCCGGCACCGGCACCATCGACGACACGGGCAAGGTCGGGCCCATCGGCGGCATCGAGATGAAGACCGTGGGCGCGCGCGAGAAGGGCGCCCGGTACTTCCTGACGCCCGCGGAGAACTGCGCGACCGCCGCCAGGGACGTCCCCGACGGGCTCACCCTGGTCAAGGTCGGCACCATCGACGACGCCCTGGGTGCCCTGAAGGACATCCGCTCCGGCGACACCGCCCGCCTGCCCCAGTGCACCGCCGGGAGCTGACGGCGCGGGACAAAGCGCACACCTGACCGGGAGCGCCCCCCGGTACCAAGGCGCCCCCGGAAACGGAGCGCTGCCCCGGCAACACGGAGGGCGCCCCGGAACCGGGGCGCCCTCGCCGTCGTACGGGATGCGGCTACCTCAGTCGGCGTACCTCAGTCGGCGAACGTCGCCGTCAGCCCCTCCGCCAGCCCCGGGACCAGGTCGGGACCGGTGAGGACCTCGGTCGGGGTGTCCTTCTCGCGCAGCCGCAGCGCCGACTCACGGGTGCCGTCGCGCAGCACCGCGACCGTCATGCGGACCTCCTGGCGGTCGGGATGGTCGGCCACCCACCGCGTGAGCTTGCCGCCGCTCAGCCCCTGCGGGACCTGCGCCTCGGCGGACGGCGGCAGCATCAGCCGCTCGACGGTGAGCGCGCAGCCGGCCACGGCGTCGGGCCAGGCGATCGTGCCGAGGAACTCGTCGAGCGCCTTGCCCGCGGGAATCTCGTCCTGCTCGATCGGAGTCAGGCCGCTGCTCTCCTGCGCGTCCGCGAGGCCGAGCTGGGCGGCGAGGCCGGGTTCCTGGACGCGCAGCCGCGCGGTGTCGACCAGGGCGAAGAGGCGGGCGGGCTGGTCCCAGCCGAGGCCGGAGGCGTACTCGTCGATCTCGAGGACGGCCCGGGTGAGCGGGCTCGCAGCCATGGAAGTGTTGGACATGGTCACAATCCTGCCTCGTTCCCGCCCGAAATCGGGAACCGAGTAAGCGATGAGTAAGTTGCATAGGTGTGGACCCGCGATCACGGGGGGCCACGGAGGGTCCACGACGACGCGGGCCTGGCCGATCGAACAGCGATTTTCGGGGTGCGAACCTTGGCTTTCCAGATGCCGGACCGCGGCGGAGGCCCGACCGGGCCACGGATGAGAGTGGGCCGCCCGTCCCGGCGGGTGCGTACCCTGCTCATGACACTGGGCGTCCTCGCCGTCCTCGGCATGGCTTTCACCATGTTCGCGGGCTTCTGGACGGACTGGCTCTGGTACCGGTCGGTGAACTACTCGTCCGTGTTCACGACCACGCTGTGGACGAAGATCGGGCTCTTCTTCGTCTTCGGCCTGCTGATGGCCCTCGCCGTCGGACTCAACATCTGGCTGGCGCACCGGCTGCGCCCGCCGTTGAGCGCGATGTCGGTGGAGCAGCAGAGCCTCGACCGCTACCGCATGGGCATCGCGCCCTACAAGAAGTGGCTGCTGCTGGCGATCACCGCCCTGGTCGGGCTGATCGCGGGCGCCTCCGCCTCCAGCCAGTGGCGCACCTGGCTGATGTGGATCAACGGCGTGCCCTTCGGCGAGAAGGACCCCCAGTTCAACCTGGACGTCGGCTTCTACGCCTTCGACCTGCCCTGGTACCGGTTCATGCTCGGCTTCGGCTTCGCCGCCGCGATCCTCTCCGTGATCGCCGCCGCGCTCACCCACTACCTGTACGGCGGGCTGCGCATCACCAGTCCGGGCGCGCGGGCGACGGCCGCGGCCACCGGCCATCTCTCGGTCCTCATCGGCATCTTCGTCGCCCTGAAGGCCGTCGCGTACTGGCTCGACCGGTACGGCCTGGCCGTGAAGTCCAGCGACTTCAAGGCGACCGACAACTGGACGGGCCTGCGGTACGTCGACGCCAACGCCTATCTGCCGGCCAAGACGATCCTGTTCTGCATCGCCGTCATCTGCGCGCTGCTGTTCTTCGCCACCCTGTGGCGTCGCACCTGGCAGCTGCCCGTCATCGGCTTCGGCCTGATGGTGCTCTCGGCGATCCTGATCGGCGGCCTCTACCCGGCCATCGTGCAGAAGTTCCAGGTCCAGCCGAACGAGCAGGCCAAGGAAGCGCCGTACGTCGAGAAGAACCTCAAGGCCACGCGTAACGCGTACGGCATCGACGGCACCAAGGTCACCGACTACCCGGGCACCGGCAAGACCCAGGACAAGACCCAGCTGCGCGACGACGTGGACGCCACGGCGAGCATCCGGATCATGGACCCGAACATCGTCTCGCCGACGTTCCAGCAGCTCCAGCAGATCAGGAACTACTACGCGTTCCCGACCAACCTGGATGTCGACCGCTACAGCAAGAACGGCAAGGACCAGGACACCGTCATCGGTCTGCGCGAGATCAATCTCGAGGGCATCCCGAAGCGGAACTGGATCAACGACCACTTCCGCTACACCCACGGCTACGGTGTGGTCGCCGCCGAGGGCACGAGTGCCGACCCCCAGGGCAGGCCCGACTTCACCGAGTCCGACCTGCCGTCCAAGGGTGACCTCGGGAAGTACGAGCAGCGGGTCTACTACGGCGAGAAGACCACCATGTACTCCATCGTCGGCGGTCCCCAGAAGGAGATCGACTACTCCGACGACAGCGGTGAGAAGACCTACAGCTACAAGGGCGACAGCGGCGTCAGCCTCTCCAACCCGGTCAACCGGGCCGCGTACGCGGTGGCGTTCGGCGAGCCGCAGATCCTGTACTCGGGTGCCATCGGCGAGGGTTCGCGCATCCTGTACAACCGCACGCCCAAGGAGCGCGTCGAGGCGGTCGCCCCGTGGCTGACCATCGACGGCGACGCCTACCCGGCGGTGGTGGACGGCCGCATCCAGTGGATCGTCGACGCGTACACCACGACCAACGGCTACCCGTACTCCTCGCGCACGACCCTCGGTGACACCACTGCCGACTCGCTGACCGCGAGCAACGACCAGCGCGCGGTGGTGGCGCAGCAGAACCAGGTCAACTACATCCGCAACTCGGTGAAGGCGACCGTCGACGCGTACACCGGCGAGGTCAAGCTCTTCCAGTGGGACACCAAGGACCCGGTCCTGAAGACCTGGATGAAGGCGTTCCCGGGCACGGTGGAGTCGAAGGGCGCGATCTCCAAGTCGCTGATGGACCACCTGCGCTACCCGCAGGACCTGTTCAAGGTCCAGCGCGAACTGCTCACCCGCTACCACGTGAAGGACGCCACGACGTTCCTCAGCGGCAGCGAGGTCTGGCAGGTGCCGGACGACCCGACGAACAAGTCGGGCAGCGCGGTGCCGCCGTACTACCTGAGCATGAAGATGCCCGACCAGAAGGCGCAGGCGTTCTCGCTGACGACGACGTTCACGCCCAACGGCCGTGACAACCTGAGCGCGTTCATGGCGGTCGACGCGGAGGCGGGCACCAGCGACTACGGCAAGATCAGAATCCTGAAACTGCCGACCAACACCACGGTCAACGGCCCCAGCCAGGTCCAGAGCCAGTTCAACTCCGAGCAGAACATCGCCGAGACGATCAGGCTGCTGAGAGGTGGCGACTCGGAAGTCGAGTACGGCAACCTGCTGGCGGTCCCGCTGGACGGCGGACTGCTCTACGTGGAGCCGGTCTACGTCCGCGGCGGCGGACTGAAGTACCCGCTGCTGCGCAAGGTCCTGGTGTCCTACGGCGGCAGCACCGCGTTCGAGGACACTCTGGACGAGGCGCTGAACAAGGTGTTCGGAGCGCAGGGACCGACGACCTCGCCACCGGACCAGGGTGACGACGGCGGCACCACACCACCGCCGAAGTCCAGCAACCCGACCGTCCAGAACGCGCTCAACGACGCCCAGAAGGCGTTCGACGCGGGCCAGGAAGCCCTGAAGAAGGGCGACTGGCAGGCGTACGGCACGGCGCAGAAGGACCTTCAGGACGCCCTGCAGCGGGCCGAGAAGGCGCAGTCGCAGCCCGACAAGACCGGAGGCGGCGGCACCGAGCCGAGCAAGAGCCCGACCCCCTCGACAAGCCCCACCGGCAGCTAGCCGCCGGGACTCGTCGCATGCCCCGTCCCGCGCCGTGATACGGTTCTTTCACAACGGCGCGGGGTGGAGCAGCTCGGTAGCTCGCTGGGCTCATAACCCAGAGGTCGCAGGTTCAAATCCTGTCCCCGCTACTGGAGTCGACGGCAATGCCGTACGACGTCAAAGGCCCGGATCCTTCAAGGATCCGGGCCTTTGTGGTGTGCGAACGCCTGTCCCGGGAAGCGGAATGGACGCGCCGCCGTGGGGAGTTGGGGGAACCGTGTTTGACTTGTCTCTCTGTGGGCATGTCGACAAAACGCTGAAGTGACCTCACTGGCTGCGGTATACCAGGTGTACCCAGGTTGCAGGTGGTGCGACGATGGACGTTATGGGGGACAAGGCAACTCTGTTGGAGACAGGGCGGTTTGTGCATCCTGTCGGCTTTGCGGGGCCGGCGGGTGATTCCGCGCAGCCGACGACCGGTGCCGCGCGGTCGATGAATGATCTCGGCGGGCCCCAGGACGGGTTCGCCTTCGGCCGGCCGGTGGGCCGGGACGAGACCGGGGAGGCCGCCGAGGAGGCGCGCAGGCGCCTCGCCGCGGAGCGCGGCGACACCGAGGCGATGAGCGTCCTCGGGGCGATGCTGCTGCGCCGCGGCGACCTCGACGGGGCCGAGCCGCATCTGCGGGCCGCCACCGCCGCCGGGGACCGGGCCGCCGCCAACAACCTGGGAGTCCTGCTCCACCAGCGCGGATACGCCGACGAGGCCGCCGGATGGTGGCGGATCGCCGCTGTCGCGGGGTCCGCCGCAGCGGCGCACGCCCTGGGGCGCCTGCACCGCGAGCGGGGTGACGAGCCGGCCGCCGAGTACTGGCTGCGGCAGTCCGCCGAGCAGGGGCACGCGCTCGGCGCGTACGCCCTCGCCGACCTGCTGGAGCACCGCGGTGACAAGGGGGCGGAGCGCTGGATGCGGGCCGCCGCCGAGCGCGGCCACCGGGAGGCGGCGTACCGGCTGGCGCGCGCGCTCGACCGGCGGGCCGTGCCCTCGGGGGAGGACGGGTCCGACGACGGTGTCGTCGTCGCGGCCGGGCCGCTCATGGAGGAGGCCGAGCAGTGGTACCGCCAGGCCGCCGCGCGCGGACACCGCCGGGCCGCGCTGCACCTCGGCGCGATCCTGGAGCGGCGGGGGGACCTCAGGGAGGCCGGGCGCTGGTACCTGACGTCCGCCAAGGACGGGGAGGCGCGGGCCGCCTGCGCCCTCGGCTTCCTGCTGCGCGACGCCGGGGACACCGAGAGCGCCGCCGTGTGGTGGCTGCGGGCCGCCCAGGACGGCGACGGCAACGCGGCCAACGCGCTGGGCGCGCTGCACGCCGAGCGCGGCGAGACCCAGACCGCCGAGCGCTGGTACCGGGCCGCGATGGACGCCGGTGATGTCAACGGCGCGTACAACCTCGGGCTGCTCTGCGCCGAGCAGGCCCGCACCGCGCAGGCCGAGCAGTGGTACCGCCGAGCGGCGTACGCCGGGCACCGCGAGGCGGCCAACGCGCTCGCGATCCTGCTGCTCCGGGTCGGCGACACGACCGGTGCCGAGCCGTGGTTCTCCAAGGCGGCCGAGGCCGGCAGCGTCGACGCGGCCTTCAACCTGGGCATCCTGCACGCCGGGCGGGGCGAGGAGCGCGCCGCGCTGCGCTGGTACGAGCGGGCCGCCGCGGCCGGGCACAGCGAGGCCGCCCTCCAGGTCGGCATCGCCCGGCTGCGCGAGGGCGACGAACCGGCGGCGGAGCGGCATCTGCGGTGCGCGGCCGGCGCGGGCAGCGCGGAGGCGGCGTACCGGCTGGCGACCGTGCTGGACTCGCGGCGGCCGCCGGAGCCCGCGCACGAGCTCGGCGAGATCGTGCACGAGAAGACCGAGTGCGAGGAGTGGTACGAGCGCGCGGCCTCGCAAGGGCACCGGCGGGCCCAGGTGCGGGTCGGCATGATGGCCGCCGCGCGCGGCGACGTCGTGGAGGCGGCGCGGTGGTACCGCACCGCCGCCGAGGCCGGATCGCGCAACGGCGCCTTCAACCTCGGGCTGCTGCTGGCCAGGGAGGGCAGCGAGCCCGAGGCGGCGGTGTGGTGGACCCGGGCTGCGGACGCCGGGCACGGGCGGTCGGCGTTGCGGCTCGCCCTGGTCTACGCGCGTCGCGGCGAGCTGGCCGAGGGGCAGCGCTGGGCCGAGCGCGCGGTGAGCCTCGGCCCGGTCGAGGTGGCCCGGCGGGCCGAGCGGCTGCGTGACGCCCTGCGGGAGGAGCTGTCGGCGTGACGCGGGCCCTCTCGCAGGGCCCGCGGGGCCGCGCGGGAAAGCGATTTGCCTCGGTCCGACGTGGTGACGTAATGTTGCGTTCACCGACGCGGGGTGGAGCAGCTCGGTAGCTCGCTGGGCTCATAACCCAGAGGTCGCAGGTTCAAATCCTGTCCCCGCTACTCAAGGCCAAGGGCCGGAATCCTCAGGGATTCCGGCCCTTGGTGCGTGCCCGTGGATCTTTTCCGCTCCGCACCGAAGTCCGGGCGGCGCGATGCCCCGGCACGCGTCGGTGCCGGGGCTCGGGAGGGTGTGCGGGTCAGGCCGCCGCGCAGTTCGGGCAGATGCCGCGGTAGGTGACCTCGACGTCCGAGACGGTGAAGCCGAAGCGCTCGGAGTCGGGCAGGTCGGCCAGCGGGTTGCCGGTCGGATGGACGTCCCGGATGGAGCCGCAGGTGGCGCAGACCAGGTGGTGGTGGGGCCGGTGGGCGTTCGGGTCGTACCGCTTGGCGCGCTTGTCGGTCGAGACCTCCAGGACCTCGCCCAGGGTGACCAGTTCGCCCAGCGTGTTGTAGACGGTCGCCCGGGAGATCTCGGGCAGCTTGGCGACGGCCCGCGCGTGCACCTCGTCCGCGGTCAGATGGACGTGGTCGCCCGCGAGCACCTCGGCCACGACGCGCCGCTGCGCGGTCATCCGCCATCCGCGTCCGCGCAGCCGTTCCAGAAGGTCGCTCATGGTGGACACCTTAACAGCAGAGGGACCAGGTTCCGAATGGATGTGATTTTGGATACAGGCTCGAATTGGACAAGGTCCAGAATGGGATCGGACTCTGCTCGGCCCCTGGGCGGGAGCGGCCGACGCCGCTCCGGGCGCCCCCGCCCGTGCCGAGGGCGACGGCCTCGGCGCGCGGCCGATGCGTGATCAGGCGGGAACCTGCTGTCGCCGGGGGGCCCAGCAGCGGATGATGTCGCGCACCGAGACGATGCCGACCGGTTCCTCGTGGTCCAGCACGATCAGGTGCCGGAAGCCGCCGTGCACCATGGCGCGCGCCGCCTCCTCCAGGGTCCAGCCCGGGGCGGCGAACACCACGTCTCCGGTGGTGTGGTCGTGGGCCCGTTCGGTGTCCGGGCTCTGTCCGAGGCCGACGGAGTCGAGGATGTCGCGTTCGGTCAGGATGCCGATGCCGCCGGCGTCCGGGTCGTGGACCAGGGCCGCGCCGACGCGGCGGGCGGCCATCAGCGCGGCTGCCTGCCGCAGGGTGTGGGTGGGGCCGATGGTGAGGACCACGGTGCTCATGGCGTCACGTACGAGCATGGATGGAGCCACCTCCTCAAGTGCCCCCGCACCGTTCCTTCGCGGTTTCACACGTTCACAAGTGGGGGGACTCTCAGAGTGACAGGTAAAGAGGGGGTCAACAAGGGGCTCAGTAGCGCGCGTTGAGGTAGTCCAGAAGCTCGTCGTGGAGCAGGCCGTTCGACGCCGCCGCGTTGCCGCCGTGCGGGCCGGGGCGGCCGTCGAGGCCGGTGAAGGTGCCGCCCGCCTCGGTGACGACGATCGAGGTCGCGGCCATGTCCCACAGGGACAGCTCCGGCTCGGCGCACAGGTCGACCGACCCCTCGGCGACCATCATGTACGGCCAGAAGTCGCCGTAGGCGCGCGTGCGCCACACCTCGCGCGTGAGGTCGAGGAAGCCGCCGAGCCGCCCCTGCTCCTCCCAGCCGCTGAGCGAGGAGTAGGCGAAGGAGGCGTCCGACAGCTTCGAGACGCCCGAGACACGCAGCCGGGACGCCGCGGAGAGACTGCGGCCGGTGAAGGCGCCGTGCCCCTTGGCGGCCCACCAGCGGCGCCCGATGGCGGGCGCCGAGACGACGCCGACGACGGGATGGAAGCCGCCCTCCCCGGCCTCCGTCAGGGCGATCAGCGTGGCCCAGACGGGCACACCGCGTACGTAGTTCTTGGTGCCGTCGATCGGGTCGACGACCCAGCGGCGCGGACCGGTGCCCTCGATGCCGTACTCCTCGCCGAGGACCGCGTCGCGGGGGCGGGCCCGCTGGAGCTGTCCGCGGATCAGCTCCTCGGCCGCCTTGTCCGCCTCACTCACCGGCGTCATGTCCGGCTTGGTCTCGACCTTCAGGTCGAGCGCCTTGAAGCGGGCCATGGTCGCGGCGTCGGCGGCGTCCGCGAGGACGTGGGCGAGGCGGAGATCGTCGAGGTAGTCCGGCATGGGACGAACCGTATCCGCACCGGTCCGGGTCGTGCCACAGCCCCCCGCGCACCGGGCCGGCCCGCCGTCCGCCCCGCCCCTCGCACACCGCGCACGGCACGGCCACCCCCGCGCCCCACCGGCGGCGCCCCCGCGAACCCTTGACAGCGAACCCCCGCGCGTCAAACCTGTGCGCAGAGCCGCTCGTCCCCGGGAGGCGATGATGCCTGCAGCGCGGGAGTCCCTGCTGGACGCCGCCTACGCGGCGCTGGCGCGCCGGCCGTGGCCCACCGTGCGGATGGTGGACGTGGCAGCCGCCGCCGGGGTGTCCCGGCAGACGCTGTACAACGAGTTCGGCAGCAAGGAGGGGCTCGCCCGCGCCCTCGTGAGGCGGGAGGCCGACGGCTATCTCAGCGGCGTCGAACGCGCCCTCACCGCCCACGCCGACGCCCGCGACCGCCTCGTCGCCACCGCCGAGTGGACCGCGGGCCTCGCCCGCGACAACGCCCTCGTCCGCGCCATGCTGACCGGCTGCTGGAGCGAGCGGCTGCCCTCCCCGACGCTGTCCGCCGTGCCGTCCTCCTCCGCCGTGCCGGCCCAGCGGCGGGCCGACGGGCCGCTGCCCTCGCCCGGCGACTTCGTGGCCGCCGTGCGCGACCGGGCCGTCGCGGTCCTCTCGGGGAGCGGCGCGGGGAGGGCGGACACGGCCGACCTCGCCCGCTCCTGCGAACTCGTCGTCCGGCTGGCCCTGTCCTGCGTCGCAGCGCCGCCCGGCGAGGGCGGTGTCGCCGACCTCGTGCGCGGCGCGCTGCACCGGCAGCCGGGCGGCTGAGCGCCCCGGCCCGCCGGGCTCAGGAGGAGGAACCCGACAACTGGAGTCCGATGACGCCCGCGATGACCAGGCTGATCGAGATGATCTTCAGAGTGGAGACGAGGTCGCCGAGGAAGACCATGCCGTAGATCGCGGTGCCCGCCGCCCCGATCCCCGTCCACACCGCGTACGCCGGTCCGACGTCCAGCTTGCGCAGCGACAGGGTCAGCAGACCGAAGCTGCCGAGCGCGAAGACGGCGAAGGCGATGGTCGGCCACAGCCGGGTGAAGCCGTGCGACAGCTTCAGGCACACCGCGAAGCCGGTTTCCAGCAGTCCCGCCACGACGACCAGCAGCCACGCCATGAGCTGTCCTCCCGTATCCCCACGTACCGTGACCGCACAGTCAGGCTCTGGTCAGGCTTGCACCCGGCTCGGTGCGATTATGCCCTTACCGGACTCGCCCGGGGACAAACAACGCGGAGGTCAGTCGCCCTCCGTGCGCTCGCGGGTCGCCAGCAGCCGCCGCAGCGAGTACAGCCGGGCCCGGTCCGCGCGGCCCGCCGCCACCCAGTCGTCCAGCGCGCAGTCCGGCTCGTCGTGACTGCACGCGCGCGGGCAGCCCTCGGTTCCCGGCTCCAGGTCCGGGAAGGCGTGGATCACCCGCGAGGGGTCGATGTGCGCCAGCCCGAAGGAGCGCACGCCCGGGGTGTCGATCACCCAGCCGTCCGCCTCCGACAGCGGCAGCGCCAGCGCCGAGGTCGTGGTGTGCCGGCCCCGGCCCGTCACCGCGTTCACATGCCCCGTGGAACGCCGACGCTCCAGCGGGACCAGCGCGTTCACCAGGGTCGTCTTGCCGACGCCCGAGTGGCCGACGAACGCCGTGACCCTGCCGTCCAGATGCCCGCGCACCCGCCCCGCCGCGTCCCCGTCCTCCAGGTCCTCGCGGCTGGTGACGACGTACGGGATGTCCAACGCGCCGTACAGGCCGAGGATTTCGTCCGCCGGGGCCAGGTCCGACTTGGTCAGCACCAGCAGCGGCTCCAGACCGCCGTCGAACGCCGCCACCAGGCAGCGGTCGATCAGCCGGGGCCGCGGCTCGGGGTCGGCGAGCGCGGTGACGATGGCGAGCTGGTCGGCGTTGGCCACCACCACGCGCTCGTAGGGGTCGTCGTCGTCGGCCGTGCGGCGCAGCACGGACGTGCGGTCCTCGATGCGCACGATCCGCGCGAGGGTGTCCTTCCTGCCGGACAGATCGCCGACCAGCGCGACCCGGTCCCCGACCACCGCCGCCTTGCGGCCGAGTTCGCGGGCCTTCATCGCCATCACGACCCGGTCCCCGACCAGGCAGGTCAGCCGCCCCCGGTCGACGGTGAGGACGAGGCCCTCGGCGGCGTCCTCGTGCTTGGGCCGGATGTTCGTCCGGGGCCGGGTGTTGCGGCGGCCCGGACGGGTGCGGATGTCGTCCTCGTCGGTGTGCTTGCCGTAGCGGCGCATGGCTTGTCCCCGCGTCCCTACGCCCCGAGCATCCCGGTCCACAGTTCGGGGAAGTCCGGCAGGGTCTTCGCCGTCGTCGCCACGTTCTCGATCCGTACGCCCTCGACCGCGAGGCCGAGGATCGCGCCGGCGGTCGCCATGCGGTGGTCCTCGTAGGAGTGGAAGACGCCGCCGTGCAGCCGGCGCGGGCGGATGTGCAGCCCGTCGGCCGTCTCGGTGACGTCACCGCCGAGTTCGTTGACCTCCTTGGTCAGCGCGGCCAGCCGGTCCGTCTCGTGCAGACGCAGGTGCGCGACCCCGCGCAGCGTCGAGGGGGAGTCCGCGAGGGCCGCGACCGCCGCGATGCCCGGGGTCAGCTCGCCGACCTCGCCCAGGTCCACGTCGATGCCGTGGATCGCACCCGATCCGGTGAACACCAGCCCGTACTCGGTGAGTTCGCAGGAACCACCCATCTCGGTGAAGATCTCCCGCAGCCGGTCACCGGGCTGCGTGGTGCGCGCCGGCCAGTCGGGGACGAGCACCTTGCCGCCCGTCACCAGCGCCGCGGCCAGGAACGGCTGGGCGTTGGACAGGTCCGGCTCGACCGTCAGGTCCCGGCCGAGCAGCGCACCCGGGGTGACCCGCCAGACGTTCGGCTCGCCGCCCGACTCCGGGGTGTCGACCTGCGCGCCGACCGCGCGCAGCATGTCGACCGTCATGCGGATGTGCGGCATCGACGGCAGCGCGGAGCCGGTGTGCCGCACCTCCACGCCCTGGTTGAAGCGCGGGCCGGACAGCAGCAGCGCCGAGACGAACTGGGACGAGGAGGAGGCGTCGATCTCCACCGTGCCGCCCTCCAGCGCGCCCCCGCCGTGCACCGTCAGCGGCAGCGCCCCGCGTGCGTCGTCGTCGATCCGGGCGCCGAGGACGCGCAGCGCGTCGATCACGCCGTGCAGCGGACGCTCGTACGACCTCGGGTCGCCGTCGAAGCGGACGGGGCCGTCGGCCAGGGCGGCCACCGGCGGCAGGAACCGCATCACCGTGCCGGCGTTGCCGACGTCGACCGCGGCCGGACCGCGCAGCCCCGCGGGGAGCACCCGCCACGCCTCGCCGGTGCCCTCGGGGCCGACGCCCTCCTCGATGCCGACGCCCATCGCCCGCAGCGCGCCCGCCATCAGCAGGGTGTCGCGGGAGCGCAGGGGGCGGCGCAGCCAGCCCGGCTCGCTCGCCAGGGCGGCGAGGACGAGCGCGCGGTTGGTGACCGACTTGGACCCCGGCACGTGGACCGTCGCGTCGACGGCTCCGCTCGCGTGCGGGGCGGGCCAGAGGGCGGTGTGGGCGTCGTTCGGGGCCATGGCCCCACTTTATAAGCAGGACGGCGGGCCGGACGCTGTCCGGGTACGCCCCCGCCGCCCCGGCGGCGCCCTTTTTCCTACCGGCCGCCCGCCCCTTCCAGCAGCCAGCGCCCCCCGCCTATCAGCGAGCACAGCGAGACCGCGTGGAACAGGAACAGCCACAGCCCGGCCGGCACATGCGTCAGCCGGGACAGCTGGTCCGCGTCCGAGTCGCCCGCCCCGCCCCGGGACCGCTTCGCCTGGAGCTCGAAGGCCGGCCGCACCCCGCCGACCAGCAGGAACCACACCACCGCGTACGCGAACGCCGCCTGCACCTGCGGACCGCTCAGCCAGGACACCAGGACGAACGTCCCGCCCGTCAGGAACACCGTCAGCGCTCCGTAGGCGTTCCTGACCATCACCAGCATCGCCAGCAGCAGGAGCGCCGCCAGCCACAGCAGCAGGGTGATCCGCCCCGCGGCCAGCAGGGCGGCGCCGCCGAGCCCCAGCAGCGGGGGAGCGGTGTAGCCGGCCGCCGCCGTCAGGATCATCCCGATGCCGTGCGGCTTGCCCCGGCTGACGGTGAGCCCGCTGGTGTCGGAGTGCAGGCGTATGCCCGTCAGCGTCCGTCCGGTCAGCAGGGCGACCAGGCCGTGGCCGCCCTCGTGGGCGATGGTGATCGTGTTGCGCGACAGGCGCCAGAGGCCGGGCGGGACGACCACGGCGAGCGCGGCCGCCAGCGTGGCGAGGACCACCCACAGGTCGGGGTCGGGCTGGGTGCCCGAGACCTCGTCCCAGAGGGAGGCGAGCGAGGCGGACGCGGTGCTGACGGTGCTGACAGTGCTGTACATGGGTGTCCCGTGTGCTCCCTCTCGGCCTGCGGAGTCTGGCAGTGTGGCACGTATGTGCGGACGGTATCTGAGACGCCGACGTAACAGGGATCGTTCCTGACGGCAAACATGCAGGTCACAGTGTTAGAGCCCCGGAGCGATCCGGGGCTCTTGCTTTACCCGTGCTGACTGCGTGCTGACCTGTAGACACCTGTGATCACCCCAGGGAACCCGTCCCGTGCTGGGCTGGTGCTGATCTCCTTGCACATTCCCAGTTCGGGCATGGCGTTGCCCTGGCGGTCGAGCACTGCGTCTGTGTGTAGCGGAGCGACATCGCAGACGCACCACCGTAACGCGCGACCGATGTCGGGAGAGTTGGTGCCGGTTCATGAGTGCGAGGCCGCGCCTACCGCGCGCAGTGCGCCTCCGTGGCCCGGACGGGCCACGTCCCCGGTCATGGTGTAGCCGATCACGACCCATCGCCTCCGGTCCTGGACCCGACAGGAATGTGTCGCCATGGGGCGCCCGGCAGTTGTCGCCGGTCGCGGCGGCGTGAGTCCCAACAGGCCGCCGGACGCTGTCCGGGTACGCCCCCGCCGCCCCGGCCCCGCCAGCCGGCAGCCTCTAGGGCGTGTGTGGAGTTGTGATCTCGTGGGCCCCCGGCTCGAGAGGCGGGAGGGTCGGGGGTCTTGGGGTAGAACGGTGGGGTGTCG
>NZ_AGBF01000115.1 GCF_000225525.1 Streptomyces zinciresistens K42
CGGCGTCCGCCGCGCCGCCGTCCGCCGCCGCGCGCACCGTCCGCGCCGCCGCACGCGCCACGTCCTGCGGGCTCCCGGGCCAGTCCCCCCAGGAGCCCCGCCGCACCGCCCCCCACGAGCGACCCCCCTCCCCGCTCGTGCTCGTGGCGTGCTCCGGCGGCGCCGACTCCATGGCCCTCGCCTCCGCCCTCGCGTTCGAAGCCCCGAAACTCGGCATCCGCGCGGGCGGCGTCACCGTCGACCACGGCCTCCAGCCCGGCTCCGACCTGCGCGCCGACGAGGTCGCCCTGCGCCTGCGCGCACTCGGCCTCGACCCCGTCGAGTCCGTCGCCGTCACCGTCGGCCGCGCCGGCGGACCCGAGGCCGCCGCCCGCGACGCCCGCTACGCCGCCCTGGACGAGGCCGCCGAACGCCGGGGCGCCGCCGCCGTCCTGCTCGGCCACACCCGGGACGACCAGGCGGAAACCGTCCTGCTCGGCCTCGCCCGCGGCTCCGGCATCCGCTCGCTGTCCGGGATGGCCGCGGTCTCGGGGGCCGGCGGCCGCTACCGGCGCCCCTTCCTCGGGCTCGACCGCCAGACCGCCCGCAAGGCCTGCATGGTCCAGTCCCTGCCCGTCTGGGACGACCCGCACAACTCCGACCCCGCCTACACCCGCTCCCGGCTGCGCCAGGAAGGGCTGCCCGCCCTGGAGAAGGCCCTCGGCAAGGGCGTCGTCGAAGCGCTCGCCCGCACCGCCCAGCTCTCCCGCGACGACGCCGACGCCCTCGACGCCTGGGCCGGCCAGGCCGAGGCCGGCGTCCGCGACGCCGCGGGCCTCCTGGAGTGCGACAAGCTCTACGCGCTGCCGCCCGCCGTACGCCGCCGGATCCTGCGCCGCGCCGCCATCGAGGCCGGTGCGCCCGCCGGCTCGCTCTTCGCTCGGCACATCGAGGAGGTCGACCGCCTCATCACCGGCTGGCGCGGCCAGCGGGCCATCAATCTCCCCGGCAAGGTCGTCGCGCGTCGCCAGGGTGGCAGACTGGTGATCCGGCAAGGCTGAATACCGACCCCTCCGGCACGACGCGGAGGGGCCGGCCCGGCCGACGAATGCGGGACGACCGACCGAAAGTGATGCGGGTGGACGCGAAAGACATGGGTGCCGACCTCCAGCAGGTGCTCATCACCGAAGAACAGATCGACGCGAAGCTGGCCGAGCTGGCCGCGAAGATCGACGCTGAATACGCGGGCAAGGACCTGCTCATCGTCGGCGTGCTCAAGGGCGCGGTGATGGTCATGGCCGACCTGGCGCGGGCGCTGTCCACCCCCGTCACCATGGACTGGATGGCGGTGTCCTCCTACGGCGCCGGCACCCAGTCCTCCGGCGTGGTGCGGATCCTCAAGGACCTCGACACCGACATCAAGGGCCGGCACGTCCTGATCGTCGAGGACATCATCGACTCCGGCCTGACCCTGTCCTGGCTGATCAACAACCTCGGCTCGCGCGAGCCGGAGTCCCTGAAGATCTGCACCCTGCTGCGCAAGCCGGACGCCGCGAAGGTCGCCATCGACGTGGAGTGGGTCGGCTTCGACATCCCGAACGAGTTCGTCGTGGGATACGGCCTCGACTACGCCGAGAAGTACCGCAACCTCCCGTTCGTGGGTACGCTCGCGCCCCACGTCTACGGCGGCTGAGCCCCGCGGTCCGCCGCCGCGGACCCGCAGGGCCCCACGCCCGTACGAAGATCGGGAACCCCGGCGGGCGTCGCACCGTTGGAGCATGCAGACGGGCCCGACGGCCGTCCCGTGCGGCTACGGGCGGCGAAGCTGGGGTACCGTCAGAAGAACTGTCTTATCAAACTCACTATGGCAGGAGGGACGGGGCGGCACCGCTCCGTATGGATGGACGTGAAGCGATACTTCCGTGGGCCGGTCATGTGGATCGTGCTGGCCGTCCTTGCCGTGGTCGTGTTGATGCAGGTCGTCGGCTCGTCCGGCGGCTACAAGACGGTGGACACCGGCCAGGTCGTCCAGGCGATCAATGAGAACAAGGTCGAGTCGGCCAAGATCACCACCGGCGACGAGCAGAACATCAAGGTCCAGCTCAAAGACGGCGTGAAGGTCCAAGGCGCCTCGAAGATCCAGGCGAGCTACATCGGCGACCAAGGCGTCGACGTCGCCAACACGCTGCAGAACAAGTACCAGCAGAAGCAGATCCCGGACGGCTACACGGTCTCGCCGTCCAAGCAGAACCCGTTCGTCGGCATCCTGCTCTCCCTGCTTCCCTTCGTCCTCATCGTGGTCGTCTTCCTGTTCCTGATGAATCAGATGCAGGGCGGCGGCTCCCGGGTGATGAACTTCGGCAAGTCCAAGGCCAAGCTCATCACCAAGGACACCCCGAAGACGACGTTCGCGGATGTCGCCGGCTCCGACGAGGCCGTCGAGGAACTCCACGAGATCAAGGAATTCCTCCAGGAGCCCGCCAAGTTCCAGGCGGTCGGCGCCAAGATCCCCAAGGGCGTCCTGCTCTACGGCCCGCCCGGAACCGGCAAGACCCTGCTCGCGCGTGCCGTCGCGGGCGAGGCCGGCGTGCCGTTCTACTCGATCTCCGGTTCCGACTTCGTCGAGATGTTCGTCGGTGTCGGTGCCTCCCGGGTCCGCGACCTGTTCGAGCAGGCCAAGGCGAACGCCCCGGCGATCGTCTTCGTCGACGAGATCGACGCGGTCGGCCGCCATCGCGGCGCCGGCCTCGGCGGCGGTCACGACGAGCGCGAGCAGACCCTCAACCAGCTGCTGGTCGAGATGGACGGCTTCGACGTCAAGGGCGGCGTGATCCTCATCGCCGCGACGAACCGGCCCGACATCCTCGACCCGGCCCTGCTGCGCCCCGGCCGCTTCGACCGCCAGATCGCGGTCGACCGTCCGGACATGCAGGGCCGTCTGGAGATCCTCAAGGTCCACCAGAAGGGCAAGCCGGTCGCGCCGGACGTCGACCTGTCGGCCGTCGCCCGCCGCACCCCCGGCTTCACCGGTGCCGATCTGTCCAACGTCCTGAACGAGGCCGCGCTCCTGACGGCCCGCAGCGACATGAAGCTGATCGACAACCACATGCTGGACGAGGCCATCGACCGCGTCGTGGCGGGTCCGCAGAAGCGGACCAGGATCATGTCGGACAAGGAGAAGAAGATCACCGCGTACCACGAGGGCGGACACGCCCTGGTCGCGGCGGCCTCACCGAACTCCGACCCCGTCCACAAGATCACGATCCTCTCCAGAGGCCGTGCCCTCGGCTACACCATGGTCCTGCCGGACGAGGACAAGTACTCGACCACGCGCAACGAGATGCTGGACCAGCTGGCCTACATGCTCGGCGGCCGCGCGGCCGAGGAACTGGTCTTCCACGACCCGACCACGGGCGCCGCGAACGACATCGAGAAGGCCACCACCACGGCCCGCGCGATGGTCACCCAGTACGGCATGACCGAGCGTCTCGGCGCCATCAAGTTCGGCGGCGACAACACCGAGCCGTTCCTCGGACGTGAGATGGCCCACCAGCGCGACTACTCGGAAGAGGTCGCCGCACTGGTGGACGAGGAAGTCAAGAAGCTCATCGAGAACGCGCACAACGAGGCCTGGGAGATCCTGGTCGAGAACCGCGACGTCCTCGACAACCTCGTCCTGGCGCTGCTGGAGAAGGAGACGCTGGGCAAGGAGGAGATCGCCGAGGTCTTCGCCCCCATCGTCAAGCGCCCGCCGCGGCCCGCCTGGACCGGTTCCTCCCGGCGTACGCCGTCCACCCGTCCGCCGGTGCTCTCCCCCAAGGAGCTCGCCCTGACGAACGGCGCCAACGGCGCGACGCCCGCGATCTCCACCGCCAAGTCGACGGTGACGGATCCCTCCCCGGTGGCCGAGCCGGCCCCCGAGGAGCGTCCGGAGAGCTGACGCCCCGGCCCGGAATGGATGCCGCGCCCCCCTGGTTCTAGCCTGGGGGGCGCGGCATTTTCGTATGCCCGCAGATCAGACGCGTGACCCACACGCGCCACCCGCGAAGGAACGAGGCACCACATGACCGACCCCGTGACGCTGGACGGCGAGGGCAGCGTCGGCGAGTTCGACGAGAAGCGAGCCGAGAACGCCGTGCGCGAACTGCTGATCGCGGTCGGCGAGGACCCGGACCGCGAGGGCCTGCGGGAGACGCCGGGGCGGGTGGCGCGGGCGTACCAGGAGATCTTCGCGGGGCTGCGGCAGCGGCCGGAGGACGTGCTGACGACGACGTTCGACATAGGGCACGACGAGATGGTGCTCGTGAAGGACATCGAGGTGTACAGCACCTGCGAGCATCACCTGGTGCCGTTCCGGGGTGTCGCCCACGTCGGGTACATCCCGGCGACGTCCGGCAAGATCACGGGCCTGTCCAAGCTGGCACGGCTGGTGGACGTCTACGCCCGGCGTCCGCAGGTGCAGGAGCGGCTCACCACGCAGATCGCGGACTCCCTGATGGACATCCTGGAGCCGCGCGGCGTGATCGTGGTCGTGGAGTGCGAGCACATGTGCATGTCGATGCGCGGCATCCGCAAGCCCGGCGCGAAGACCCTCACCTCGGCCGTGCGCGGCCAGCTGCGGGACGCGGCGACCCGCAACGAGGCCATGAGCCTCATCATGGCCCGCTGACGGCGGGCCGCCTGACGGCGGCCGGGCGGCCGCTCGGATCGCGGACGGCGGCTCGCGGACGGCGCCTCAGACCGTCGGTGCCGTGCCCGTGCCCGTCGTGTCGTGGTCGTCGTCCTCCGGGAGCTTGCAGACGCGCTCCAGGAAGATCGCCGCCGCTATGACACCGAGGGCGGCCAGGACCGAGAAGCCCGCGTAGATGGCCTGGTCGCGGCGGGCGGGGATGTCGAGGGACTCCAGCAGGACGACGCCCGTGCCGCCGTACATGCCGGCGACCAGGGCGGCGACCAGCGCGCTGGCCTGGCCGAAGACGACCGCGCGGGCCGCCATCAGGGGGTCTACGCCCTTGGCCTCGGGGCGGCGCTCGCGCTGGGCGCGCAGCCGCGCGCGCAGGGAGAGCGCGGTGGCCAGGAGCACCACGGCGATCACCGCGAGCACGATGGGGGCGGCCAGGGGAACGCTGGGCAGGGTCCCCACGGAGTTCCACAGGCGGGCGCCCGCCCAGGACAGGACCCCCGCGACGACGAACACGCCGACCAGTGTCCTGATGCGCAGCTCTCTCACGGCTTCCCTTCGGCTCCCCCGGTGCCCCGCGGAGTGCGGGGCGTCTTGACCTTAACGACTACTCGGGCAGCCGGAGTTCCAGGTCGCCGCGTGCCGCGACGCCGTCGCGGGTGACGGTGCCGAGGAGATCGGCGACGGTGCCGAGGCCGGGCAGCCGCGCCTCGGGGTCCAGGTCGTGCCAGGGGGCGAGGACGAAGGCGCGTTCGTGGGCGCGGGGGTGCGGGAGGGTGAGCGTCGGGTCGTCGGAGACGAGATCGGCGTAGGACACGATGTCGACGTCGAGGGTGCGCGCACCCCAGTGCTCGTCGCGGACCCGGTGGAAGGCCTCCTCGACGGCGTGCGCCCGCTCCAGCAGCGAGGACGGCGGGAGGGTCGTCTTCAGCACCACCACGGCGTTGAAGTAGGAGGGCTGGGTGCCCGGGTCGACGCCCCACGGCTCGGTCTCGTAGACGGGCGAGACGCCCTTGACGCGGACGCCGGGGGTGTCCTCCAGGGCGTCGACGGCCCCCTGGAGGGTCTCCAGGCGGTTGCCCAGGTTGGAGCCGATGGAGAGCACGGCCCGCCGGGGGTTGTGCAGGGTGGTGTCGGCGGCGTCGACCTTCTCGACGACGGAGGCGGGCACCGGCTGGACGGTCGGGTCGCTGGGGCCCTGGAGGAAAGGTGCGCTCATGCTCGGCTCCGGGTGATGGTGACGGTGACGTCGTCGAAGGGGACCGTGATCGGCGCGTCCGGCTTGTGGACGGTGACCTCGACCTCGTGGACCCTCTCGTGCTTCAGGCAGACCTGGGCGACACGTTCGGCGAGTGTCTCGACGAGGTCGACCGGTTCGCCCTGGACGGCGGCCACGACCTCCTCGGCCACGACGCCGTAGTGCACGGTCTTCGCCAGGTCGTCGTCGGCGGCGGCGGGCCGGGTGTCCAGGCCGAGGACGAGGTCCACGACGAACGTCTGGCCCTCCCTGCGTTCCTCGGGGAACACCCCGTGGTACCCGCGGGCCTTCAGGCCGCGCAGCGCGACACGATCCACGCGAATCACTCCTGCAATCGTCGGTGACGGCCGGTCGGTGCCGTGTGCGGGCGGCACACCGGCCCCGACCGAATCTACCTGCGGGCACGGACACGGCCGGGCCGCGGGGTGGCGGTCCGGGCCGGGGCCGAGAGGATTCATCGCGTGTTTCCCCTGGGGAACCCGGCGGCTCACAGGTTGGTAGCCGCCCCTACCCGGGGCCGCGTGATCCCAACCACCCGTTGGTCCCGGCGGTCGCGCGCGGGCCTTCGGGCGGGTGGCGTCGCGCGGTCGTCACCGTGACCGTCCCCGGGGGCGCCCACCCGCTCAGGAGGGGGTTTCGTCACCGTCTTCCCGGTCGTTCTCGGCCAGAACCGGCGAGGCGTGGTGGGACCACATCTTCCAGCCCTCCGGAGTGCGCCGGAACACGTTGGTCGCGACCACCAGCTGGCCCACGAGCGGGCCCAGCTCGTCGCCGTCGTCGGGCGCCGGGCCGCCGCTGAGGATGTTCTCGGTGCAGGTGACCAGCGCGGTGTCGCCGGTGACGGAGACATGCACGTCGGTCAGGAAGAACTGGATGTAGTCGGTGTTCGCCATGATCAGGGCGTACGACCTGAGGACTTCGCCGCGTCCGGTGAGCGCGGGCCAGCCGGGGTGGACGCAGGAGACCACGCCGGCGTCGGCCGGGTCGTGGTACGTCTCGTCGATGCCGAGGTCGGCGGGGGAGAGCCAGAGCGAGGACAGCTCCTCGAAGTCGCCCCGCTCCATCGCCTCGTAGAAGGCGGTGTTGGCGGCCTCGACCTGTTCGACATCGGTGTGGGGGGCGCTCACCGGGCTCCTTCGGTCGGGTGCGCGCCGGGCGCGGTCTGCGGGCCGCGCGCCCCTTCGACGGCGCGTGCGACGCGTACGGCGTCCGCGGTCGCGCGCACCTCGTGCACGCGTACGGCCCAGGCGCCGGCGTGGGCGGCGAGCGCGGATACCGCCGCGGTGGCCGCGTCCCGCTCGCGCGCGGGCGGCGGCGCCCCCTGCGGGCCGGCGAGGACCCGGCCGAGGAACCGCTTGCGGGAGGCGGCGACCAGGACGGGGCGGCCGAGCGCGCGGAGACGGTCGAGGTGGGCGAGGAGGACGAGGTCGTGCGCGCC
Organism: Streptomyces zinciresistens K42; assembly: GCF_000225525.1. Taxonomy (GTDB): domain Bacteria; phylum Actinomycetota; class Actinomycetes; order Streptomycetales; family Streptomycetaceae; genus Streptomyces; species Streptomyces zinciresistens. The sequence goes on from NZ_AGBF01000115.1 coordinate 7,357, forward strand.
GTCCTTGGAGAAGCCGAGCCCGGGGTCCACGACGACGCGGTCGGGGGCGATGCCGCCGGCCAGGACGGCCTCCACGCGTGCGTGCAGTTCGTCGACGACCTCGGCGACGACGTCGGCGTACACGCCCTCGACGTTGCCGCCCCGAAGGAAGCCGCGCCAGTGCATGACGACGAAGGGGGCGTCCGCGTCCGCGACGACGGGGATCATCGCGGGGTCGGCCAGACCGCCGCTGACGTCGTTGACGAGAGCGGCGCCGGCGGCGAGGGCCTGTCCGGCGACGGAGGCGCGCATGGTGTCGACGGAGACCGTGACGCCCTCGGCGGCGAGGCCGCGGACCACGGGTATGACGCGGCGCAGTTCCTCGTCCTCGTCGACGCGGGTGGCGCCGGGGCGGGTGGACTCGCCGCCGACGTCGACCAGGTCGGCCCCCTCCTCGACGAGGGCGAGTCCGTGCTTGACGGCGGAGGTCGTGTCGAACCAGCGGCCGCCGTCGGAGAAGGAGTCGGGGGTGACGTTGACGACTCCCATGACCGCGCACCGGTCCCATTGCGGAAGGCCCGCGACGCGCCCGCGTCCGCTCTGCTTGCTCATATGTTCAGCGTAGGCCCAAGCAGGGGCGGTGACGTGCGGTGCCCCGGGCCGGCGGGGCACCGGCCGGGTCCGCGGGAGGGGCGGGGCACCGGCCGGGTCCGCGGGGGAGGCGGGGCTCAGGCCGCCCGCACGCCCCGCTCGGCCACCCGGTGGGGGCAGGGGCGCGCGGCGGGGCCGCGGCGGCGCAGGAAGCGCGGCAGCGGCAGGGCCATGGTCACGAACCCCTCCGCCTGCATGGCGGCGAAGCCGAGGCGGGGCAGGTCGGCGGAGGCGCGGTAGACCACGAAGCGGGGCTCCCAGCGTGGCCGGAACTTGGCGTTGAACTTGTACAGGGACTCGATCTGGAACCAGCGCGAGAGGAAGAGCAGCAGTCCGCGCCAGACGCGCAGGACCGGACCGGCACCGATCTTCTCGCCGCGGGCCAGCGCCGAGCGGAACATGGCGAAGTTGAGGGACACGCGCGCGACGCCGAGCTTCGGGGCGGCCTGGAGGGCGGCCACGATCAGCAGTTCGTTCATGCCCGGGTCGGCCGTGCGGTCGCGGCGCATCAGGTCCAGGGAGACTCCGTCGGCGCCCCAGGGCACGAAGTGCAGGATCGCCTTCAGGTCGCCGTAGGGGCCCGGCTCGTCGTCGGGCCGGTGGGCGGTGGCGATGAGGCAGTCGCCGTCGGCGGGGTCGCCGACCCGGCCGAGCGCCATGGAGAAGCCGCGCTCGGTGTCGGTGCCGCGCCAGTCGTCGGCGGCGCGCCGGACGCGCTCCAGCTCGGTCCCGCCGAGGTCACGTACGCGGCGTACCCGGGTCTCGTAACCGGCGCGCTCGATGCGCTTGACCATCTGGCGCACGTTGCGCATCGCGCGGCCGGTGAGCGAGAAATCCGGGACGTCCACCACCGCCTCGTCGCCCAGTTCGAGGGCGTCGAGCCCGGTCTCCCGCGTCCACACCTCGGCGCCGGTCTCGGAGCAGCCCATGACGGCCGGGGTCCAGGAGTGGGCCCTGGCCTCGTCCATGAAGCGCTCGATGGCGCCGGGCCATGCCTCGACGTCGCCGATGGGGTCGCCGCTGGCGAGCATCACGCCCGAGACGACGCGGTAGGTCACGGCGGCCTTGCCGCTGGGGGAGAAGACGACGGCCTTGTCGCGGCGCAGCGCGAAGTGACCGAGGGAGTCGCGCCCGCCGTGCCGGTCGAGCAGGCCGCGCAGCCGCGCCTCGTCGTCCGCGGTCAGGTGCGCGGCCGGGTGTTCGGGGCGGAAGGCCAGGTAGATGGTGGTGACCGCGGTGAGCAGGCCGAGGGCGCCGAGGGAGAAGGCGACCGTCCAGGAGGTGCTGTCCTGGTAGTCGACCGGGCCCTCGACGCCGAGCAGCCCGTACAGCACGTGGGTGAGGCGGTCCGCCACGCTCGGGTCGCCGACCAGCGTCTTCGGGTGGGCGCTGACGATGACCAGGCCGAGGGCGAGGGAACCGGCGCCCATGAGGACGAAGTTGGCCAGCGCGCGCCACCTGCTGCGGGGGTCGGGCAGCGCGGTGAACTGGTCGCGGTGGCGCAGCAGGGGGGCGAGCAGCGCGAGGGAGAGGACGGCGCCCAGGACGGAGTGGCGGTAGGCGAACTGCGCGATCGCCCCGGCCGGCAGCAGGACGACGGCCGCGCGCCAGGCCCGCCGCTTGCTGCGCCGCAGGCCGTGGGCGAGGAGCAGCAGCAGGACGCCCACGCTGAGCGAGAGGGCGGCGGCGAAGGGCCCCAGCGCGCCCGGGAGCACCTCGGCCAGCGCGTGCACGCGGCTGCGGCGGAAGCGGGGGAAGACGCCCGCGGCGATGTCCAGCAGGCCCACCAGGGCGCAGGCCCGTGCGACCAGGACCGGGACGGCCGCGGGCCGCGGACCCCTCAGCAGGTGCCGTGCGCGGGCCGCCATGTCCCTTGCGCGGCTCGGTCGTTGAGGAACCGAGCCGGACATTTCCACATCCGTCCTGACAGACATCGCATCCCATGAGTTCCGCGAGAGACCTTGGATCCGGTGCCGATTGGGGCATCCGGCGACATTGCGCCCTCTAGGACGGTGTCGGGCGGGGAGAGGTTCACTCGGCTTCCCGAAACCGCTTCAAAGACCAGGGAAAGTCCGGGGCAATCCCTCGCGAAGGCGGGGGGCGGCCGCGCGCGGGCGTACGCCCCGGGTGCGCTCCCGGCGGAGAGCGCGAACAGGTGGACGTCGACGGGCCTCGCGAGCGACACGTTGCCGGCGCCGGCGGTCGCCGCCGCGGCGGGGCTGTTCGACGGGCGGGTACCGCGCTCAAGCTCGCAAACACCATCCGCGGGTGTGCGGCGCCGGGGCGGGCCTCTCCGCCCACCGCGAGGCGCCGGTCGACGCGACGACGGGCGGCTCTTCCGCGGCGACCGGGACCTGCGCGCCCGCGCGAACCTGTGGGGGTACCTGGGGCACATGCCCGCGCCCGACATCTCACTGCTGGTCAGCAGCAGCAAAGCGGGGGAATCCAACGACAAGGACACGACGGAGTTCATCGCGCGCGTGAAGGACAGGAAGCCGACCCGGATCTCGTCGGTCATCCGTGAAAGCAGGGGGCACGACTTCAAGATCCGGCGGCGGGAGATTCCGGCAGCGCCCGAGTGGGTCGGTGAACGGCTGAGCGCCAGGTGAGGAAGGCGCAACGGCCTTACGGGGAGGGCGGGAGAAGGCCGCGTGCCGGGGTTTTCGATCTTGCCCGACCGTCAATTCGGCGGGTGATCCGAATCCCGATGCAGGGTGAACGGCCCGCGACGGCTGTGTTTTTACGGGGCGGGGCTCCAAGATTCGCCTACGCGCGGTAAGTTTCTGGCCATGCCACGTGGACGTCACCGTCATTCCCCGCCCTTGCACAGGTTGCTTCCCCCGTCGGCCATCGCAGGCGTGTCCGTCGTCTGCGCTCTCGCGCCGTGGGTGTTCACCCAAGCCGCCGTCCTGCGCGGCGTCGCCGCCGCGGCCGCGGCCACCACTGTCCTCGGCGCGTTCGTCATGCGCCGCTGGGACAGTCAGGCGGGCAAACAGGTGGCCGACCTCACGCGCGCGCGTGCGAGCGACGAGTGGCGCCACGAGGAGAAGGTCGCCGAACTGGACTCCGACCTCGACGAGTCGCGCGAACTGCGCGTGAAGCTGGAGCAGCGGCTGCGCGCGAAGCGGGCCGAACTCGCGGGCCTGCGCAACGAGCACGCCGCCCTGCTGCGGCGGTACGCCACGGCGGAGACCGAGCGCGCGAGCGTGCTGGAGGAGCGCCGGGTCCTGGAGATAGAGGCGACCACGCCCGCGCGTGCGCTGCCGCCGGGCACCCCGTCCGCCGCCGCGGAAGGGGCTGTGGCTGCCCCGGCCGGAGCGCGGGGCGCGGTGACGGCGCCCGCGGTGGCGGACGCGGAGGCCCGGACCGAGACGGCCGAGGACGCGGCGGAGACCGGCAACGAGGGCCGCACCGAGGGCGGCGAGGGCGCGGCCAAGGGTGCTGTGGAGCCCGAGGACGGCGCGGAGGCGGAGGCCGGGGACGCCGACGCCGGGGAGGCCGGGGACGACGGCAGGGCTCCGGCGGCCTTCTCGCCCGAGGGGTCCAGGCTCTTCCTGCGCGCCAAGGCGGCGCTCGCGCGGTTCGACGGGGACGCCCCCCAGGACGCGGAGGACACGGGCAGCGCTGCGGGCGGGGACGGTGCGGACAGCCCCGCGGCCGCCCAGGGCGCGGAGGGCGCTGAGGGCGAGAGCGCGGAGAACCTTGCAGGCGCCGAGGGCCCCGAGGGTCCGGGCGGTGCCGAGGGCTCGGCGGTCGCCTCCGAGGCGGCGGAACCGGCGACCGGGGAGGACGACGCCCCCGCGGAGGCGCACGGGGCGTCCTCGCCGGACGCGCGGCGGACGGAGCCCGCGACCGGACGGGGCACCGAGGCCGCGGAGGACACCAAGGGCGCCGGGGCGGTCCCGGAAGCCTCCGGGACGCCGGCTCAGGGCGGGCCGTCGGCCCCGGGGAACGGCCTTCCGGGCAACGAGCCCCCCAGGGGCGGCGGCGGCCCCCGCAAGCGGCCTGCGCAGACCGCACCGGGCGTCGTGGGCACCGGCCGTACCAGCGCCTCGCACACGCCGCCCGCGGTGGCCGAGGACGACGCCCGGGGGAAGCCCGAGGCGGCCGGCGGGCACGAGCGCGCGGCCGCCCCGGTCGCCGCGGCCCAGCCCGCCCTGCCCTCGGCGCGGCGGCCCGCCGGGCACTTCATCGAGCCGACCGCGGTGGCCGTCGTACCGGGGACTCCCGCCCGGCGCCCCAACGTCGAGGGCGGCTTCGACTTCTTCGGCACCAAGAAGGGCGCCGAGCCCTCCGCCCTGGAGTCCGTGCAGAACGAGGACCTCGCCGACGTCGTCGGCCAGGAGGCACTCGCCCTGCACAAGGCGGAGTCCGAGGCCGAGTTCAAGCCTGCCGACGAGCGGTCCCGCGGCGTGGGCCAGGTCATCGACCTGACGGCGCACGACGAGACCGAGCAGATCGACGTCCAGCGGCTGCGCAGCGCGGTCTCCTGACGAGGCCCGCCCCCGGCCCGGTCCGCTCGCCGCGGTCTTCCCGGGGCCCGCTCAGGCGCCGCCGACCGCGCCTGGGCGGCATCGAGTCCGGCGTACGGCCCGCTCCGCGGGCGGGGGCGCGGGGTGCTCCACGGGACGCCGCCCGACCCCCGGGCGGCGAGCCGGGCATCGGCATCGACGCCCTCCCACGCGCGAGTTCCCGTGCCCGCCCGCGCGGGGACGCCAGTCGGCCCGGGGAGGGAACCGGGCGACAAGGGCGCTCGTGCCCGCCCGCGGGGGGACGCCCGTCGCGGGGCTCACCGCGGCCGCTCCCGCCGCGTGCGGGTCAGTCCACCGGTCCCCGTGTCTCGTGCCGGTCGGAGGTGGCCGGCCGCGATTCAACGCCGGTCGGCAGTTCGGCCGTCGCGGGCGCGGGTCCGTCGGCGGGCGCCGGCTCCGGTCCCTCCGGTTCCGGTCCCTCCGGTTCTGGTCCCTCCGGTCCCTCCGGTCCCTCCGGTCCCTCCGGTCCCTCCGGCCCGGTGGTCACCGGCCGCGGGCCGTCAGTGGCCGGCGCTCCGCGCCCCTGATCCGTACCCGGCACCCCTGCCGTGTCCGGCGCGCCCGTCATCCACCGGTCGGGGCGGGCGTCGCCCCGGCCCGTGCGGGACCGCTCCGCCTGGTCGCGCAGCAGTTCCGCCGCCTCCCCGGCGTCCCTGAGCCGCGCGGTGACCGTCTCGTTGGCCCCCGTGTCCACATGGACGTCCGCGACGCCCCAGAGCCGCTGCCAGGGCCCCTGAGTCAGCCGTACGCTCTGGACCTTCGCGTGCGGCACCAGGGCCAGGCTGCGGCGCAGCAGGCCGGTCCGGGCGGCGAACACCGCGTCCGTGACCGCCAGGCCGTAGCCGCGCGACCACAGCGGCACGCACCTGCTCGCCCGCCGCGGCGGCCGGGACAGGGCCGCGAGCGGCGGGACGCTCACGCCGGGCAGCACGCGCGCGACGACCGATTCGGCGACCTCGCGCGGGGCGACCGGCAGCAGGACGGAGTTCGACGAGCCCGCCACGTCCAGCTCGACCCGCACCCAGCCGCGCCGCCGCCACAGCACGGGCTCCACCAGGCGTACGGTCTGCACCCGGCCGGGCGGCACCGTCTCGTGCGCCCGGTCGAGCAGCCCGTGGTCGAGGCGCAGCCCGTCCGGGGAGTCGCCCACCGTCCAGTCGTACTCGGCGACGAACCGGCCCGCGCTGGCCGCCCCCGCCGCGCCGAACAGCGGGATCGCGACGGCGAGGACCGTCCACACGCTCTCGGTGACCGTCCACAGCACGGTGGGGACGGCGATGGCGGCGGCCAGCGAGCCCCAGGTGGCGCCCGTGAGGACGATCGACACCGCGAGGACGTCCGGCGGCACCCGCAGCAGCCGGTGGGAGGGCGCCTCGCCGACCTCGTGCGCCGTCTCGGGGGCGAACCCGGCGGCGCGCGCGAGGAGTTCCGCGCGCAGGGCACGCGCCTCGTCCGCCCCCAGGAAGGCCAGCTCGTCCTTCTTGTCGGTGCCTATGACGTCGAGTTTGAGCTTGGCGACGCCCGCCACGCGCGCGAGGAGCGGCTGCGTCACGTCGATCGCCTGGACGCGCTCCAGCCGGATGTGCGCGGTGCGCCGGAACACCAGCCCCGTCCGGATGCGCAGTTCGGCGTCGGTCACCGCGAAGTGCGTGTACCACCAGGTGAGAAAGCCGTACAGGGCGGCAGCGGGGACGAGGACGGCGAGTGCGATCAGGAGCGTGGTGGTGGTGAGCCGGGTGAGCTGGCGCTGCGCCTGGCCGGGGTCCTGCACCGCCCAGCCGATGAGCACGGCGATCGGCGCCCACGCGCGCCGCAGCGGGGTCACGGGGTGCAGCCGCCGCTCGGTGACGCGCCGTTCACCCACGGCGCCGCCGAGGCCCGGCGCGCTCACAGGCCGGCCGATCGGGCCTCGCCCAGCTCGGCGAGCCGGTCGCGCAGGCGCTCCGCCTCGGCCGGGTCGAGGCCGGGGATCGTGGCGTCGGTCGCGGCGGCCGCCGTGTGCAGCTGCACGCTGGCCAGCCCGAAGTACCGCTCGACCGGGCCGGAGGTGACCTCGACCAGCTGCATGCGGCCGTACGGCACGACCGTCTCCTCGCGCCACAGCACGCCCCTGCTGATCAGCAGGTCGTCGGCGCGCTCGGCGTAGCGCCAGGACCGCCAGTTGCGGCCCAGCATCACCCAGCCCCAGGCCGCGGGGGCGAGCGGCAGCAGCGCGCACGCCGCCCAGGCGGGCCCGGCGAGCAGACCGAGCAGCAGGCCCAGGGCGACGGCCAGCAGTCCCAGCCACACCACCAGCAGCAGCCGCCGCATCCTCAGCAGCCCCGGCGGCAGCCCCGTCCAGGCCGGACCGGCCTGCGCACCCGCGCCCTGCGCGGTCCCCGGGTTCGCCGGGCTCCCCGTCTCCATGAGGCCAGCGTACGTAGGGGAGACTGGGGCCATGACTCCCACCACGGAGACCATGGTCGGCATCGGCGGCGCCGCGGAGAGCACCGACATGGTGCTCAACATCGGGCCCCAGCACCCGTCCACGCACGGGGTGCTGCGCCTCAGGCTCGTCCTGGACGGCGAACGCATCACGCGCGCGGAGCCGGTGATCGGCTACATGCACCGCGGCGCGGAGAAGCTCTTCGAGGCCCGCGACTACCGCCAGATCATCATGCTCGCCAACCGCCACGACTGGCTGTCGGCGTTCTCCAACGAGCTGGGCGTCGTCATCGCCGTGGAGCGGATGCTCGGCATGGAGGTGCCCGAGCGGGCGGTGTGGACGCGGACCCTGCTCGCCGAGCTGAACCGTGTGCTCAACCACCTGATGTTCCTCGGGTCCTACCCGCTGGAGCTGGGCGGGATCACGCCGATCTTCTACGCCTTCACCGAGCGCGAGGAACTCCAGCACGTCATGGAGGAGGTCTCCGGCGGGCGGATGCACTACATGTTCAACCGGGTGGGAGGTCTCAAGGAGGACCTGCCGGCCGGGTGGACCACGCGCGCGCGGGAGGCGATCACCGGTGTCCGCTCCCGCATGGACCGCTTCGACGACCTGGTACTCGGCAACGAGATCTTCCGGGGGCGCACGCGGGGCGTGGGCGTCCTCACGCCGGAGGCCGTGCACGCCTACGGCGCGAGCGGACCCATCGCGCGCGCCTCGGGTGTCGACTTCGACCTGCGGCGCGACGAGCCCTATCTCGCCTACGGCGAGCTGGCGGACGTCCTGAAGGTGGTGACCCGGCGCGAGGGCGACTGCCTCGCCCGCTTCGAGTGCCTGCTGGAGCAGACCCACAACGCCCTCGATCTCGCCGACGCCTGCCTGGACCGCCTCGCCGGGCTGCCGGCCGGGCCGGTCAACCAGCGGCTGCCCAAGGTGCTGAAGGCGCCCGAGGGGCACACGTACGCGTGGACCGAGAACCCCCTCGGCATCAACGGTTACTACCTGGTCAGCAAGGGCGAGAAGACGCCCTACCGGCTGAAGCTGCGCTCGGCCTCGTACAACAACATCCAGGCGCTGGTCGAACTGCTGCCGGGCACGCTGGTCGCGGACATGGTGGCGATCCTCGGCTCGATGTTCTTCGTCGTGGGCGACATCGACAAGTAGCGCGGCCACGCCTGGGCTTCAAGCAGGGCGGCGGCCACGCCCGGGGGTCAGGCAGGGCGGCTACGCCCGGACGTCGTCCAGCGGTACGCCGCCGATGCCGACCGGCTGGAGCAGCCAGCCGAAGTCGCCGAGGCCGCCGGCCGCGGTCAGCTCGGCGGCCTCGCCCGCGTTCGCGAGCGCGCGGACGTACTCGGCCGGGTGCGTCGAGGCCAGCGCGAGCGAGGGGCGTGCGCCGGTGACACCCAGAGCGCGCAGCGCCGTGCGCTGCGACAGCAGCCGCGCTCCCGGCAGAGGGCTCGCCGCCGCGCAGGCGTCCAGCGCCACATGGGCGGTGATGTCGCACGAGCCGTCCGGCACGGGCGCCGTCCCGCGGCCCGCGCGAAAGCCCGTGAGCGTCCCGAAGGGCGGCCGGGCGCCCGCGGAGTGCGCGTAGTCCGCGGCGACCGCCAGGCCCCGCTCCAGCGCCGCCACGGCCCCCGCCCACGCCTCGTCCCGGGTCAGCCCGATCTCCGCCCGCAGGCCCCGCGCCCCGGGCCCGCCCGCCGGTCCCCCGAGCGGCCACCACCGCTCCAGCCACCGCGCCCGCTCCCCGGCGACCTGCTCCCCGAGCCGCTCGCCGCCGTCCCGCCGGACGAGGACCAGCCGGGCCACCCCGGCCGCGTCCACCTCGGCGACGTCGACGGGGACGTTGTCCAGCCACTCGTTGGCGAACAGCAGGCCCGTGATCCGCGCGGGCGGCTCGGACCGCCACTGCACGCGCCCGTCGAGGCCGGCCGGGCGCCCGGCGAGCTCGACGGCGTACACACGCGTGCGTGCCGCCACGCCGGGCGGCAGCAGGGCCGCCACGGCCGCCGCCAGCTCCCCCCGCCCCGCCGCCATGTCGACGAAGTCCAGCGCCTGCGGATGCCCCAGCGCCTCGTCCACCCGGCACAGCAGCCGGGCCACCGCGGCCGCGAAGAGCCGCGAGGCGTGGACGGACGTACGGAAGTGCCCGGCCGGTCCCTCGGGCCGCCGGTAGAAGCCGTCAGGACCGTACAGGGCGGCCTCCGCCGCGACCCGCCACCCGCGCCACTCGTCCGCCGCCTCAGCTGTCACCCGCCCAGGCTAGTGCTGTGGCCGGGAGGGTTTGCCGGCTCGCGACGCCCGGAGCGGCATCTCGCGGCGTTGTCGCCTCACCCGGGTACGTCCGGTACGCGGGTGACGCTCCGCCTTGCGAGGCACCGTTCCGGACGCCGCGAGCCTCCGGCACACCCTCCCGGCCACACCACCAGTGCCGCGGCAAGCGGCGTACGCCCCGTCGCGACGCCCTTTGCGCCCGGCGGCGGGGCGCTCCGCGGAGGTCCGCCGGACGAGCCCCCGGCGCCCCGGAGAACGCGGGCTCCACCTTGGGGAGTACGCGCGCGTGCCGCGGATCGGCCCTCCGGTTGACCCCTGCACGCATCTGCCTTCCCTACGCTTGCTTACGTGCAGCGCCTCTATGACTTCCTCCGCAGGCACCCGACGTGGGTCGACGGCTTCTGGGCCGTCCTCCTCTTCGGGCTCTCTGTGGTGAGCACGGCCGTCGAGCAGCAGGCCGGACAGAAGTCCCGGGGCACCGGATCCGAGGCGATCATCATTCCGGTGGTGCTGCTGCTCTGCCTGGTGATCGCGCTGCGCCGACGCGTGCCGGAGAGGATGCTGCTGCTGGCCATCGGCGTGGGGCTGATCCAGCTCGCGCTGGACGTGGCGACCACGCTCGCCGACTTCGCCTTCCTGGTGATCACCTACACCGTCGCCGCGACCGGCGCCCGCTGGGCCTCCCGGCTCGCGCTGGGGGTCGGCCTGTGCGCGGCGCCGCTGGCCCAGCTGCGCTGGCCCGAGCAGGAGGCCGACGTCCTCGGGAACATCGCCCTGACGGTCTTCATGGCGGTGCCGTTCGCGCTGGCCTGGGTGCTCGGCGACTCCGTCCGCACCCGCCGCGCCTACTACGGGCAACTGGAGGAGCGCGCGACCCGGCTCGAAAAGGAGCGCGAGGCGCAGGCCAAGGTCGCCGTCGCCGCCGAGCGCGCCCGGATCGCGCGCGAGCTGCACGACGTCGTCGCGCACAACGTCTCCGTGATGGTCGTCCAGGCCGACGGTGCCGCCTACGTCCTCGACTCCGCCCCCGACCAGGCCAAGAAGGCCCTGGAGACCATCTCCTCCACCGGCCGCCAGGCCCTCGCCGAGATGCGCCGCCTGCTGGGCGTGCTGCGCACCGGCGAGCACCAGGAGAGCGGCGAGTACGTCCCGCAGCCCGACGTCGAGCAGATCGACGACCTCATCCAGCAGTGCCGCACCTCCGGCCTCCCCGTCGACTTCAAGGTCGAGGGCACCCCGCGCCCGCTGCCCAGCGGCGTCGAGCTCACGGCGTACCGCATCGTGCAGGAGGCGCTCACCAACACCCGCAAGCACGGCGGTCCGAAGGCGGGCGCGAGCGTGCGCCTGGTCTACTTCGACGACGGCCTCGGCCTGCTCGTCGAGGACGACGGCAAGGGCGCCCCGCACGAGCTCTACGAGGACGGCGGCGCCGACGGAAGCGGCCACGGCCTGATCGGCATGCGGGAGCGGGTCGGCATGGTCGGCGGCACCCTGGACGCGGGACCCCGCCCCGGCGGAGGATTCCGCATCAGCGCGCTCCTCCCGCTCAAACCGGCGCACTGACGCCGCGGGCCGCGGCCACGCGCGGGGCGGACGCCCGAGCGCCCTCGCGGGGGGGCCTCGCGCAGGGTTGAGCCGACGGCCCCGCGGATGCGACGGTCGTACCGAAGCAACAGCCCTGTAGACGGATACGGAAGACACGGAAGAGGACCCCGATGGCGATCCGCGTGATGCTCGTCGACGACCAGGTGCTGCTGCGCACCGGGTTCCGGATGGTGCTCGCCGCCCAGCCGGACATGGAGGTCGTCGCGGAGGCGGGCGACGGGGTCGAGGCCCTGCAGGTGCTGCGCGAGACGGCGGTCGACGTCGTGCTGATGGATGTGCGCATGCCCAAGCTGGACGGTGTGGAGACCACCCGCCGCATCTGCGCGGACGCCGAACCGCCCAAGGTGCTGATCCTGACCACCTTCGACCTGGACGAGTACGCCTTCTCCGGGCTGAAGGCCGGCGCCTCCGGCTTCATGCTCAAGGACGTGCCGCCCGCCGAGCTGCTCGGCGCCATCCGCGCGGTGCACAGCGGCGACGCGGTGGTGGCCCCCTCGACGACCCGGCGTCTGCTGGACCGGTTCGCGCCCATGCTGCCCTCCAGCAAGGAGCCCCGGCACAAGGAGCTGGAACGGCTCACCGACCGCGAGCGCGAGGTCATGGTGCTGGTCGCCCACGGCCTGTCCAACGGCGAGATCGCGGCCCGGCTGGTGCTGTCCGAGGCGACCGTGAAGACCCACGTCGGCCGCATCCTGACCAAGCTGGGGCTGCGTGACCGGGTGCAGGTGGTGGTCCTGGCGTACGAGACGGGACTGGTCCGGGCCGGCGGGCACGGCTGAGCCGGGGGCCGTGCTCCGCGGGGGACCGGCGCCCACTAGGGTCTGCCCATGCTCCTGTGGATCAACGGCCCCTTCGGGGGCGGCAAGACACAGACCGCACACGAGATCCGGCGCCGTCTGCCCGGCAGCGTGATCTGCGACCCCGAGCACGTCGGATTCGGGCTGCGCCGCACACTGCCGCCGCAACTGCGCGGGGACTTCCAGGACTTGGCGTCCTGGCGGCAGGGCGTCGTGGAGGTGCTCGACCTCGCGCTCACCCGGCACGAGGGAGTGGTGATCGCCCCCATGACGGTGACCAGCTCCCCGTACTTCGCCGAGACCGTAGGCCGGCTCGGCGAACTCGGCCACGACGTACGGCACTTCACGCTGCTCGCCCAGCGCGAGACCGTGCTGGAGCGGCTGCGGGAGCGCGGTCTCGGACGGCTGCTGCGGTACGCCACCGGCCGCAACGCCTCCTCGGGGCAGGACAGTTGGGCGGTACGGCAGCTCGACCACTGCCTGGAGCGGCTGCGCGAGCCGGAGTTCGCGGAGCATCTGTGGACGGACGAGTCGACCGTGTCCAAGACGGCCGACCGCATCGCCGTCCTGGCCGGGCTCACCCTGCTGCCCAACAACGAGGGCCGGCTGCGGACACGGCTGCGGCAGGCCCGGGTCGGCGTCCGCAGCATCCGGCTCGACTGACGCGCGCGGCGGGGCGGTCGCGCCGGACGGATCGCTCCAGGGGAGCGACCCGGCGGACCGACCCGGGGGATCGGTTCGGGCGGTTCGGGGGCCGTCGGGCGTCGGGGGCCGTGGAGTCCGCAGGGCGCGCCTGGACCGCCCCCGCGCCGTCCGCCGCCCGCTATCTGAGGATGCCCTCCAGGAAGTCGCTCCCCAGCCGGGCCACCACCGCCACGTCCAGCTGGTGCAGCACGTAGCGTCCGCGCCTGCGGGTGGTGATCAGGCCCGCCTTCTTGAGCACCCCCAGGTGCCGGGATATCTCCGGCGCCGTCATGCCGTGCGCCTGCGCCAGCTCGCCGGTGGTGTGCGCGCCGCGGGCGAGGTTGCGGCAGAGGCGCATGCGCACCGGATGGGAGAGCGCGGTCATCCGCAGCGCCAGCTGGTCCAGCGGGGGAGGAGCGGTGGGCTCGGGCGAGCCGACCGGGTAGTGCAGCACCGGCTGCCAGTCGCAGCGGTGCAGGACCATCAGGTGCGGCCAGCCCAGACTGGTGGGGACCAGCAGCAGCCGGCCGTCCCCCACGCCCGTGTGGCCGTCGCCCAGCTTGTCGACCGTGATCAAGGTGGCGGACTCGTCCAGGGTCACCGCCGAGGACACCGCGCCCAGCGCCTCCGCGAGGCCCTTGTGCCGCAGCAGGTCGGTCTTGTGGCGGGCGTCCGCCGCGAGCTGGTGTTGCAGCCGGGACCAGGTCTCCGCGAAGAACGCCTCGTCACAGTCCTGGAGGAACTGCCGCAGCCAGGTCCTGATCCGCGGCGGATCGGCGAGGAGGCGCTCGCTGAAGCGCAGCTGCTGCGGCCCGCGCGCGGCGGCGAGGTCCAGGGCGCGCCTGCGCACCTCGCGGTCGGAGAGCACGTCGGGCCCGCGTGTGCTGTACGGCAGCGCGCAGGTGAACTCCAGAGCCGTCGCGACGAACTGCTCGTCCGTCAGCTTGTCGAGGAGGTCGAGTTCGTCCACGAGGGCGGCACCGGGCAGGGTGCTGCGGCCCGGGATGCCCGCGAACGGCATGAACAGGTCCGAGAACGTCGTCCGCCACAGGAAGTCGGCCTCGCTCATCCGGTCGGCCAGATGGGAGTCCAGCCGAGCGGTCACGCCCGTGACCCAGCCCTGGAGGCCCGGGTGGTGCCCCGGCTCCGACAGGGCGTGCAGCGCCATGCCGAGCTCGGCCAGCGGTGAGGGCACGACGGCGAGCCTCTCCGGCCGCAGCCCCGCGATGTCGATGGTCACGCTCATGTCCTCATGGTGCACCCCGCCACTGACAACCCGGCCACCGGTGGACGGCCACCACCGGTCGGCACGACGGCCCCGCCGCACGGGGCGCGGCCGGGCAC